>DBOI01000103.1 GCA_002299245.1 Hydrogenovibrio sp. UBA650 | reverse complement strand
ATGCGTGTTATGCCGGACGGAAAAACGATTGTCATCGCAACAGGTGGCTTAAAAACTCATCCTGAAACCGGTAAGTTCTATTCAAATCTGAATAGAATGAAGTCCGCTGTTCAGTTCATTGATATCGAAACAGGTAAGCTGCTGGCGAGTCGTGAAATTCCTGTGAGAAAGCTCTCAATTCGCAATATCTACTTTGCAGGCAATGACCGATTGTTGGTGACCTGCCAATACTGGGGTAAACGTGAGATGCCCAAGGTTGTTGGTTTAATTGAAGGTATGGGCGAAATTGAGATGCTGGATATTGACGAAGACAATCTCTGGTATATGAAAGGTTATACAGGCGGTACGGTTATTTCTGGTAATGTCGCGGCAGTGAGTTGTCCCCGAGGCAATCATCTGACTTTTTGGGATTTGGAAAACAAAAAGTTCATCGATAAAGTTGAGATAACCGATGTCAGTGGCATCCAACCATACGGTGATGGTAAGAGCTTTTTAGCGACTGCGGAAACCGGAAAACTCTATCAAATTGATTCTAAAACTCTTAAAGTCAAACAGCTGAAAAACAGTTGGCCAAAAGCCAAGTGGACTAATCATATGGTTAAGGCTGTTGTTTAGTCTTAACCAGGTACTTATATTAAGCAGTTGGGTTCGCCCAGGTTCTTATCAGATTGTGATAGAGGCCACTTAACTGTACTACTTCATTGTGAGCGCTTCCCAGTTCCGCAGTTAGGTTTTGAACACTCTTATCCAGATTAAATAACATCTCACGTTTAGTGGCGTCACGTACCATACTTTGTGTCCAAAAGAATGAAGCAATGCGAGCTCCTTTGGTTACCGGCTGTACTCTGTGCAGACTGGTAGAAGGGTAGAGCACCATATCGCCAGCAGGGAGTTTTACCTCTTGTCGACCATACTGCGTCTCTATGGTGAGTTCACCACCTTCATACTCATCAGGGTTGCTAAAAAATAGAGTGCAAGAAACATCCCCGCGTACAGTCTTTCCTGTTCCAGGCACTGGCATCAGCGCATTGTCTATATGGTTGCCGTAAGTTTCCCCCACTTCGTATTTATTGAATTTTGGTGGATAGATTTTGTCTGGCAGAGCAGCAGAGATAAATGTCGGGTTTTGACTTAATTTTCGTAATAGATGATTTCTAAGGCTTAAAGCTGGTTCAGATGAATCATCAAGCTGCTGGTTTTTCTTAACATTTTTGGCAATACCACCTGCTGTTTTTAAACCATCATCCCAGTCGGCGTTTAACAGGTGATGTCTAAACTGCTCGACTTCTTCGGCATCGAGAACATTTGGGATAACTATTAACATCAAATTTTTCCTATTTTAATCGGTGGAGGGAGGTTGCTTTTATTTCTGTTAAATTTGTGCAGCCTGCCATGGCCATAGTGAGTTCCAACTCTTCTTTAAGTAATCTGATCATATGGGCGACACCTAGAGAGCCTGCAACACTCAACGCATACATTTGTAAGCGCCCGACCAAAACCAGGTCGGCTCCCAGTGCAATCGCTTTAAAAATGTCATCGCCAGAACGGATACCGCTATCAAATAAAACTGGATAATCCTTGCCTACGGTCTGTCGAATTTGCGGTAAAACCGATAGACTGGAAGGCGCTCCATCCAGTGTGCGACCTCCATGATTTGAGACAATCACAGCAGCTGCGCCAAGATTTTTTAGCTCTAAAGCATCTTGCGGATTTAAAACCCCTTTGACTATTACCGGTAGCCCAGACTCTTGAATAATTTTTAGTAACTTAACTTTAGTTACGGCCTGTTGCATAAAGCTCAAAAATACTCGTGATTGGCGCTCTTTGGGTTGTGGAGGGTTAACAGGCGTTTGGTGCTTAAGGTTGGCGGCTTTAATTGCATCTGGTAAATCAAATCCTGATCGCATTGCTTGAAAGCTTGGGGCTTGAACAGCGGCATCGACGGTAACAACAATTGCCTCATAACCTGATTCCTTGGCGCGTTGTATCAGGGCGTCAGTGTCCTCTTCTTTTGGTTGGATATAGAGCTGAAACCATTTGCTGTGAATTGAGGCCTGTGAAATCTGTTCCAGAGATCGAGAAGATAAAGTGCTTGCAATCATGGTTGACTCTGATGCATAGGCGCCTTTTGCTGTCGCCAGCTCGGCCTTTTCATGTACCATTTCTTGAAAGGCAACGGGCGCAAGCAGAATTGGATGCGGGAGTAGTTTGCCAAATAGATAGGTCTGGCAGCTTGCATCACTGACATCACACAATAGTCGAGGTGTTATTGCATAGCCAGAGAAGGCCTGTCGATTTAGTTTTAGGGTTCTGTCATGACCACTTCCACCTGCTATGTAGGCTAATCTAGAAGGCTCTATGAAGTGGCCTGCTATATCTTCATAGTCTTTGGCACAAAGAATTTCAGGTGGGATATATTCAAGAGGCTGGTGAATTTTTTTATCTGTCATAGACTGGTTTATTGTGGTTGGCATTGATAACTGACTAAGCTGTTAGCTGCTAACAATGCCACTTTATTCTAGAATTTATAGTTGACGGTCAGATTTGCATTGCGAGCATCTCCAAGGTAAACAAACTTGCCGCTTCGGTATCCAGCAGTGTAGTACTCTTCATCAGTTAAATTATTTACATTTAAACGAACACTCAAGTATTTTTTAATGTGGTAGTCCACAAAGGCATCATAAACCGTGTAGGCAGGGATACTGCTTTCAGTCGTGACACCTGTATCGGGTTGGCCGTTATAACGTTTGCCTTCATAAGTTGCAGAGCCACCAATAGATAAATCAGGAGTTAGCTGATATTTAACCAGTGCAAACGCGGATGTTTCAGCAAAGTTGGCAAGAGGTTGACCTTTGGTATCTATGATCTGGCCTGTCAATCTTCCGGTAATTCGATCTCTCTGTTCGTAAACTCGAGTTTTTAGTACCTCGGACTCCATAAAGGCGATACCAGCTTGAACACTGAGTCTGTCGTTGACATTACCTGAAAGTCCAAACTCAATACCTTGAACCTGGTTTTTACCGGTATTAGGAGAGTCTCCCTTGATGTTTGGATCGTAACCATCTCCTTCGACAACGTCATCTTTTACCGTGCGGAATAAGGCCGCAGTAGCTAATAGCCGGCCGTCGTTCAGCATCCATTTTGCACCTAATTCATAGCTTTTAACTTTCTCGTCTTCACCATAAACGGTTTTTCCCTGATCATCTTCTGATACGGTGAAGCCTCCGTAACCGCTACTGGTTCCAACATCAGATTCGCCACCATTCAGGTTTGAAGCGGTGGAGTGAATCGCATAGAGATTCAAATCAGGGGTAATGTCGTAGCCTAAACCCAAGTGACCGTTCCATACTCCCTTGTCGAGTTCATAGTTTTGCTCAGCGATATCTTCACCGGTGAATCGGTCGGTTCTGGCTGCGGTTGTCAGACTGTAGTCATAGTGATCGTAGCGTACTCCAAGATGCAGTGTGGTTTGGTCTGTTAAGTAGACAGAGTCAATCGCAGATACAGATACCGTATCCAATGACCATTTGTCTCTCCATCCTGTCTTGGTAAGGTTTGTTCGATTGAAGGCGTTACTGTCTCCGTTACCATTGGCATCGGTTCCGCAGTTTTGGCCCCCTCTACTGTTAAAGCAGTTGCTTTCAGTGTCATAGGTATAGCCATTGCCGTTGACAACATCATACTGAGTGGCTTCCAAGGTGAACATCATTTCGTGGCCAATGCCGGCTAGTTCTTCAGTCGTTTGGAAGTTGAGTTGGTTGGCAAAGTAGTCCAGGTCTTGCCAGCGAGTCTTGGTTTCCAACTGAATAGTGTCATATCCATTGGTGTCATTATCCGAGTCACCTTGGGTTGGATAAGCGGTGGTAAAGCCATTTGCAGCAGTAATGATATAGTCGTTTTTGGTATTACCCATTCGAGTCAGGTTGGTAAGTCTGGTGTCCGGGTCAAACTCATAGCCGATTCGCAAAGTAGCGGTGTTGATTTCCGAGTCGAGAAAATCGTCATCTTGAGCAACTGAAGGAACATCGTCTTTACTAACCAGCTTGTTGTTATTGTCTCGGTCGTAGAACACTCCCAAATCAGACTTTTCATCGGCTTTTAAGTGGTATAGATCTAAAGTCACATCGAGTTCATCGGTTGGCTCGTATATAAATGAACCAGCCAGACCAACGCGTTGTTTGTCTGCCGGTTCTCTGTCTGGGACATCTTCAGAAGCGTGTAAACCATTCAGGCGAATCGCAATGTCATCACTCAGTGCGGCGTTGTGGTCAACAGTTAATCGATGCATATTGTCAGTACCCAAGCTGCCGGTTAATAGGGTGAAGTTGTGTTCGGTACTGGCTCTTTTGGATATTGAGTTAACTGCACCACCGGTTGTTCCGCGGCCTGCAAAAGTGGCACTTGGTCCTTTGCTGATTTCAACCTGTTCCGAGGCAAAGCTCTCACGAGTGGTCATTCCGGGATCACGCAAGCCATCAACAAACACATCCGAGCGTGCTTCATGACCACGGATAATGTAACGATCACCAAATGAATTGCCGCCTTCTCCTGTTCCAAGAGTGATTCCCGGTTGAGCATCTAGAATATCGCGCAGGTCGGTGTCTCCAGAGTCGGCTATAAACTTACCAGTCAATACATTGATGGTTGCGGGTGTCTTCGAAAGAGGTAGAGTTCGTCTTGGATCGCCACTTTTGTCGGAAAGATAAGGAGCGTCTTTAACAGCATAGGGGTTTTCATCAGCATCCAGAGATGCTTCGACTTCAATGGTGTCGAGTACTTGAACCTTCTCTTCTTCATCCGCTACCGATGTTCCAGGAGTTAAAGCGCCTGAGATCGCAAAGGCGAGAGATCCTATGCCAACAGTTGCATATGTATTGTTATTTTTTGTTTCAATAATAGAGAGTTTTTTAGCCATGAATGTCCCCGCGATGCTAATTCTCGACTTAAAGATTATGCCGCATTTTTGAATTTA
Organism: Hydrogenovibrio sp. UBA650; assembly: GCA_002299245.1. Classification (GTDB taxonomy): domain Bacteria; phylum Pseudomonadota; class Gammaproteobacteria; order Thiomicrospirales; family Thiomicrospiraceae; genus Thiomicrorhabdus. Next base: position 20,210 of record DBOI01000103.1, on the reverse strand, counting down.
TTTTTGTTAAGCCATATTCCCACAATTGAATAAGCAATACAAACAATCATAGATCTCGTTTATATTATACTATCAAGTCACATTAATATTTAAGAATAAACTGGAGCTACTTATGAAAAAACTAATGCTAACATTCAGCCTGTTTTTATTAGCCAATTCTGCTTTAGCGGGCCCTAAATGTACCAATGAACCGCGTGAAAACTGGAAACCAGCCTGGGAAGTTTTAGAAATTGCGATGAAAGAAGTACCTAAGCTTAAGATGTTGAAGGTGACCAAGGGTAAATGTTACGAGATCTATGGTTGGAGTACTTCTGGTGAAAAATTGGAAATTTACTATCACCCCGTCACTGCCGAAGTTAAAAAACGTTCTAACTGGTAAAAACTAATCCGAGAATGACAACCGCTGTCTGGACGCTTTCACAACGAATTCTGCACTGGAGTATAGTGCTCTGTATTGTGGTTGCTTGGGTCAGTGCTGGAGAGTGGGATGATATTCATGAATGGTCGGGTTATGTTTTATTTGCACAAATCGGTATACGGATATTAATGTCGATTTTTAGCCAGCACCCAAACGCCAATGGTGCCAAAATGCTTCGTAAACTACTCAATCTGCCAGCCTATTTAAGACAGCTCAAAAAAGGCAGGTTTGTCAAAACCCGAGGCTTAAGCCCAACCGGCGTTATTACTGTTGTCAGTTTGGTGGTAGTGATGTTTGTGGTCAATTACACTGGCCTGATGCTAACGTTTGATGACTATGTTGGTGAACCTTGGCTGGAAGAGTTGCATGCCGACCTGTTCTATTACTCTCTGGCATTGGTAGCGCTTCACGTAGTGGGCGCGATCCTGTTTAGCGTGTTGCAGAACGAGAATAAGTTCAAAGATATGATAACTGGTGGAAAATAACAGGCCTGTTATTTTTGATTAGTGCAATTTAAAGCTTTTTTAGATCCCAACGATTATGTACCCAGAGGTATTGTGTGGGGTTGCGTTTGATCTCTTCTTCATAGAGTTGATGCAGGCGAATTGTATCTTCTTCTAGGCTCTCTCCTGGAAAGTCTTGCATAGCCGGTAAAAACTCGACTTCGTATTTTATTCCTTCGGTTCTTCTGCCAAATACGGTTACCACCAGACAATCGGTCAACTTTGCAATTTTTGAGGTCGCAGGGTTACTTTTGGCATCGTGCCCGCAGAATGGCACAATCACACGACCTTTGGATCGGTAACGTTGATCCGGCAATAGAACCAAGCTCTCTCCTCGTTTTAGAACTTTTAGCATCTGTCTTGTATCAGAGTTGGCAATTGGATTTACTTTTTCCAGTTTGCCTGTTTCTTGGTTGACGGTCGGAATTGAGCGTCCGGTACGGATTAAATAATCCATTAGCTCATTATTATGCGGACGATAAACCGGGTGATACTGGGTGACAAAGGAAACAAACAGGCCTGTCATTTCTAAGCTTGTGAAATGCGGGCTTAGGATCAGCACGCCTTTGCCTGAATCCAGTGCTGATTCGATATGTTCTAAACCCTTATAGCTAACCAATGATTTCTCTTTTGGGTTTTCTGGATTCTTTCGATAGTCTCCCCACCAGGCAATCCCTGATTCAATCATGGTCATACCAAGATTTTTGAAATGCTCTTTAAGTAGCTTTTGTTGCTCATTATCCGCAAGCTCAGGAAAGCAGAGCTGAATGTTTTTTGCGGCAATCTTGCGCCGTTTTTTGCTAATAAGAAACAGTAATTTTCCAAGGGCTAGGCCAATTTGGTATTGAATACTGTATGGCAGGAAATTGATGATTCTCAAAAAACCAATTCCCAGCCACAGAGGCCAATACTTGGGGCACAAAAACGAGGCTTTAAAGACGGGGTAGTTTGAAGTAGGCTTTTTAGCCATCGATTTCGTCACCCTGTTGATAGAGCTGAGCATAATTGCCTTTTAATTCCAGCAGCTCTTGGTGAGTCCCTTTTTCAATTAACTTACCGTGGTCTAACACCACAATTTGGTCGGCATTTTCAATGGTGCTCAAACGGTGAGCTATGATAATCACGGTGCGGTCTTGGCGAAGTTTTTCCATGGCCTGTTGAATCATTTTCTCACTCTCATTATCAAGAGCAGAGGTCGCCTCATCCATAATTAAAATAGGTGCATTTTTTAGGAAGGCTCGGGCAATAGCGATACGTTGACGCTGCCCCCCTGAGAGATTACTGCCGTTTTCTCCGATGAAGGTATCCAGTCCTTCTGGCAGTTTTTCAATAAACTCCCAGGCATGAGCATCTTTGGCCGCCTGAATAATTCTCTCGCGATCAAACTCGGTATGGCCATAGGCGATATTGGCTTCAACGGTGTCGGCAAACAAAGTTACCTTCTGGCTGACCATGGATATTTGTTCACGCAGACATTTACGTTTAATCGAGCTGATGTCAAAACCGTCTAAAGTGATTTTTCCCGATGTAGGTTCGTAAAAGCGACTTAACAGGTGCACTATGGTTGACTTTCCACTTCCAGAGCGGCCAACCAAGGCGGTTGTGGTGCCTGCCGGAATAGTCAGCTCTAACTCTTTGATAACAGTACGATCACTTTCCGGGTAGCTAAAACTTGTTGAGTTAAATTCGATATGCCCTGTCATATTTAGCGCATCCTTAGTGCCTGAATCGACTTCGGTTGGTTGATCCAAAAGTTCAAAAATACTTTCCGCTGCAGCCATACCTTTTTGGATAACTTCATTGACACTGGTGAGGCGGCGAATGGGTTCAAAGGTCAGTGCCATAGCAGTGATATAGGAAAGTAATTCTCCGGGGGTGAACATATTTTGTGCTGACATCTGCATAGCAATATAGACAACTCCAGCGAGTGCGATCGCGGCGAGTACTTGCACCAACGGGACATTGATTGCAGATACCCGGGTGACACGCATGGTGTTATTCATCAGCTCTTTGGCGGTTTTGTGAAAACGTTTTTTCTCATAGTTTTCTGCGCCATAGATTTTAATGTCTTGGTGGGCGGTCAAACTCTCTTCCAGTCTGTGAGTGAGTTGTCCCATATTCTGTTGCATCGCTTTCGATGATTTACGCATTAAGCGACTTGCCTTGTCGATAATAAAGGCGACTATAGGCCCAATAATAAGCATCAGCAGCGTCAGTTGCCAGGAGATATAGAGTAGGTATGCAATGAGAGCGAGGACGGTTAAGGAGTCTCGGATAAGAATTACCCAAGCAGTCGACAGGGCGCTACTGGCCTGCGGAACATCATAGGTAATTTTTGACATTAAAGAACCGGTGCCATATTTCTGGAATTGATGGTAAGGCAGGTGATGCATTTTGTCGTACATGTCGGCACGAATATTGAGAATGGCTTTTTCAGCAATCCATTTACTGAACACCTTGCTCAGGTACTCGGCAAAACCTTTAATGATAAATACACCGGCGAGCATTAATGGCATCATCACAAAAGAGTCTGGATCTTTGGCAATCAGGCTTTCATCAACCAGGCCTTTTAAAATCCAGGCAATCGCTGGTTCCATTACCGCAATGGTCAGCAGGGCCAATAGCGTGATGGCAATTAGGGATTTGTAGGGCAGAATGTAGTTAAGCAGTCTGCGGTAGAGTTTAACTGTAGCGGAATCAAACATGATAAGCAGTTATCTCGTTACTCTCTTCTTAGAATCTTATTGACTACTATATTCGCCCATCTGGAACTTTTAAACTCTTTATCGAGTGCTTCGCGGTCATAGATGTTCTCAACCCAGTCGATGAACTCAATTTCAGGGTGCTGGTTTTGGTACTCAAAAAATTTATCAAAAAAGAAATCGAGTTTGCCAGTATCGGCCCAGCGGAAGTGGCCGTATTTCATGCTCAATTGTTTAACAGCTTGGTGCATCGGTTGGTTTTCAACAAAGTGCATATAGAGCACGCTCATTAGGCCAGCGCGATCGGCGCCAGATTTGCAGTGAATCAGAATAGGGTATTCAACTTCTGCAAATAACTTTTTAGCGGCAATCACCATATCGACTTTTGGAAGGCTTCTCGATGACATGCGGTGATTAATGAGCTTAACATCTAGGTTTTCACAGGCCTCTTTTTCAAACAGGTAAGAAGCTGATGTGTCTGCCTTGCGCATACTGATGATGGTTTTTAAACCGTACCGATTTTTGAGTTTTTTAATAAAGCTGGCTGAAGGGTGATTGCTTCTGTAAGCCTTGTCGGAGAGTGCATAAAAGTTTCGATAGATCATGCGCAGGATTTCATGATCTACAAATAGATTTTCTAGGCGAGCTTTAAAGCGCTTCAATGGAGTGTCAATCTGGCTCATTAAGGTATGTGATATATCCTGTTTAATAGCGGCATATTCTAACGTTTATTGGTTTTAAAGTGTTAGAATTGGGACGATTTATAACACTGTAGTTTTTCTTTAGTTTTTGCAAAAAAGAGCGCAAAGATGAAATCTCCTCACACAGGTTTTAAAAGAGTTATACATGCAGCCGGTTATTCATGGAAAGGGTTTAAGTCAACCTGGAAGCATGAAGCGGCTTTTAGACAGGAAGTTATCCTATTCACCTTTATGTCACCGCTGGCTTTCTGGCTTGGTGAAACAGCGTCAGAGAGAGCTATTTTGCTTGCTGTGCTGTTATTGGTATTGGTGGTTGAATTGTTGAATACAGCTGTGGAATCAGTGGTTGATCGTGTTGGTGATGAATACCACAAACTCTCGGGTAGAGCTAAAGATCAGGGATCGGCAGCCGTGTTTTTGTCGATCTTTACCGCGTTTGTGGTGTGGACAGGTTTTTTAATTTCTAAGTTAGTAGGTTAGTAGCATGATTGTAGTAACAGGTGGAGCCGGTTTTATTGGCAGTAATATCGTCAAGGCCCTGAATGAGATGGGGCGCACCGATATTCTGGTGGTGGACAACCTGAAAAATGGTAAGAAGTTTATCAATATCGCTGACTGCGACATTGCTGACTACATGGATAAAGAGGACTTTCAGCAGCGAATTTTTGCCGAACAAGGCCTGCCAGATATTGAGGCAGTGTTTCACGAAGGTGCTTGTTCCGCGACCACTGAGTGGGATGGCAAATACATGTTGGATAACAACTACGAGTACTCCAAAGATGTTTTGCACTATTGTCTAAATTGGAAGATTCCATTTTTGTATGCCTCTTCCGCTTCGGTTTATGGTGATGGCCCAACTTTCATTGAAGATCGCCAGTATGAGAAGCCGCTTAATGTCTATGGCTACTCAAAATTTCAGTTTGATCAGTATGTTCGCCAAATTTTGCCAACAGCGCAAAGTCAGGTGGTTGGCTTTCGTTACTTCAATGTCTATGGTCCGAGAGAGCAGCATAAAGGCGATATGGCGAGTGTCGCTTTTAAACTTCACAACCAGATTCTGGCCGGAGAGAACCTAAAGTTGTTTGGTGAGTATGACGGCTATGGACCTGGTATGCAGACACGTGATTTTGTTTATGTTGAGGATGTGGTAAAGGTCAATCTCTGGTTTTTACAGAACCCTGATAAATCAGGAATCTTTAATCTCGGTCCTGCTGCCGCAGAACCCTTTAAGCATATTGCTGAAGCGGTTATCGATTTTCACGGCAAGGGTAAAATCGAATTCATTCCATTCCCTGAGCATTTAAAAGGTGCCTATCAAAGTTATACTCAAGCTGACAATACTGCTTTACGTGAAGTGGGTTACGATGAAAAATTTCATACTGTCGCCGAGGGTGTAAATAAGTATTTACAGTGGTTAACCGACAACCCTCGTACCATTGAATTCAAATCCTGATCTAGAGAATCGTTTTGCGCGTACTGTTAATCAAAATGTCGTCAATGGGAGATGTGTTTCACTCTTTTCCTGCACTGTCTGATGCAAAACAAAACAACTCCGAACTGATTGTTGATTGGGTGGTAGAAAAGGCCTTTGCCGATATTCCGAGTTGGCACCCAGCGGTTGACCAAGTGTTTCCTATTGAGTTGCGCCGTTGGCGCAAAAGCCTGTTTTCTTCTCATACAAGAAAGCAGATTAAGGCATTTTTTGAACAGTTTAACGATACCGAATACGATTTGATTATCGATGCTCAAGGCCTGTTAAAAAGTGCTTGGGTCTGTCGAAAAATTGCCAAGAAAACTAAAACCCCGATTGCGGGTTATGATTGGTATTCAGCCAGAGAGCCATTTGCTTCTCTCGCTTATCGATACGATTACCCGGTAGCTAAAGATCAGCACGCTATTTTGCGTTTGCGTCAACTATTTTCACAGGCCTTTAAATATCATCTTTCCAATCAAGACCCAATTGTCTACGGTCTGGATACTCAGCAGTGGCAAACCCCTGAACAGGTTAGAGATCAATTCGGTGATCAAACTTATTGGGTTGGTCTGCATAGCACAACCTGGGATACCAAACTCTGGCCTGAAGAAGAGTGGTTAGCTTTGTTAGCCAAGGCTGAAACTCGTGGCGTAAAAGTTGTTTTGCCTTGGGGTAATGATGAAGAAAAACAGCGTTCTTTAAGCTTGAAAAAATCGGCAGAACAACAGGCTGGTACAACCTTTATCTGGGTGCCGGAGCAGCGTTTGAGTCTCAATGAGATGGCTAAGATGTTAAAAAATGCCCAAGCAGTTGTGTCTGTGGATACAGGCCTTTCACATGTTGCTGCGGCATTGGAAGTACCGATGGTGGTGGTGTATCGAGTCACTGATCCAAAGTTGGTTGGTGCAAGTGGTGCAAATGTTAAACGTTTGGCTTCACCCTGTGCGCCACTCTATCTGAAAAAGTTTGCCGGTAGCTCTCAAGAGCAAGAGTCCTTAGAAGGATTGGCTGCGGACTCGGTTTTTGAAGAAGTGATTCAGTTGATTGAAAATAGCAGGCCTGAATGAAGAAGCAGAACGTTTTATATCTTCCTTCAACACCACTCAATATTCTGGTTTCGATTGCTCATGCCCAGTTCTATCGTCGCCATCAGACTTCAACCCTGATTATTATTGATCAAAAAAATAGCTCTGATAATCCATACCTCAAGGCCTTGCAAAACTGGCCCAGATCGCCGTTTACTGAAGTCGATATCCTGCCGGGTTCTGCCAAAGGCTGGGTAGAGAAAAGACAGCAGAGAAAAGCCGTCTTTGAACGCCTGTCAAATCTGGTGCAGATGGTTAATTTTGATGCCGTTGCAGTTGGCAGTGATCGCCGCATAGAATTTCAGTATGTAATGCAGTTGTGCCGTAAAAAACAGAAAGCAAGTCAAACCAAAGGCTGGTATTTGGATGACGGGTTGTATTCATATGCAGGTAGACCGCATCACTGGTTGAAAGATGGCTTAAATGGCCTGCTAAAAAAACTAAGCTATGGTTTTTGGTGGCAGGAACCAAAAACGGTCGGCGCCTCTGCTTGGATTGATACGGTTTGGTTGTTTGATCCCTGCAATGCCAATATACAGTTGAAAAATAAACATGCTGAAAAGCTGGATGTGAGCTGGTTCAAACATCGTCGAATTACGGAATATTCGCAAAAACTGTTCAGCTTGTTTGGAATCAATGATGATTTAACTGAAAAGTTGGTTGATGTGGATGTCTGTTTATTAGTGCCTCACCCTAATAATATTGAAAAAATGTCTGGCTATGCTGGGCGTATCGATAGCTTAAAAAAGTATGTAGCGGATAAGAATTTAAAACTGGCGGTGAAATATCATCCGAGAACAGAGGGGGTAGATCCATTAAATCTGGTGCAGGATTCACAGGCTCTGTTAGTGCCTGCAAACTTGGCCTTTGAGTTCTTTCTCACCCAATTAAATCAAAAAACTAAATTAATTGGTGATGTTGGAACCTCACTGTTAACCGCTAAATGGTTACGACCGGATTTAATCGGGGTGGCAGTAATCACGGGTGATAGTCAGATGGAACTGGGAACGTCTAAAGTTTTGCAGCAACATAGCGTTGCCGTTAAGTCGAATATGGTTGAAGCCTTGGAGTATCTGGATGAGTGATTTGAAAACGGATGTCTATCTGGCTTCTTCAAGCCTGCACTTTCTCTGGGCTTATATGCTGGCCGAACAGAACAAAGGTCAGAGGGAGAGCCACCTTATTCTGGTTGATCAGTATGCTGGACGACCCATGGCAATTGCGGAATCAATGACACCGGATATATCGCCTTTTGCCAGTATGTTTGTTTTGGAGGGTAGAGAGTTATCTGGAACCGCTAAAATAAATATGCGCAACTCGCAGATTTTATGGGTTTTGAATTTTGTAAAAATGCACTCGATTGACCGAGTATTAATTGGCAATGACCGCAGTGTAATCGGCCAGTTTTTTGTGAAAGAGGTAAAAAAGCAAGGTTCTGAAATCAAGGCCTGTTATCTTGACGATGGCGTTTATAGTTACTTGGGCAGGGCGGATTCAAGGAAGCCGTCTGAGAAGTATATAGATACCTTTTTAAGAAAGTTTATGTATGGGTTTTGGTATGACCACCCTTCAACGGTTGGTACCAGTAAGTATATTGATGAGGCCTGGGTAATGTACCCGGCTCAGATAAACTCACTGTTCTCTGACAAAGATGTCAAAGAGATCTTGCAGGACAAGTCAGTTTTTGAGGCGCTTATACCTCTTGGCCGAAAAGTGCTTGCTGATTTTGAAATATTGGAAGACAGACTGGCGGACATTGATGTGATCTTCACCTTAGCCAATAAAAGCATTTTTTCTAAGATTGATAACTATCAGTCCATAATCACGGAACGTATAACAGGCTTAATAGATAGTGGAAAAAGGGTCGCGGTAAAGTACCATCCTGCACAGGGTGAAGAGGACTTTCTAGAGTTGGAAAAGTTAGGGGCATGGCGACTGCCAGCCAATATTAATTTTGAACTTTTGATTCCGTTCATTAAAGATGGCCTGTTAATTGGTGATCTTTCCACAACGGTTTTAATGGCTAACTATGCTAATAACCTGGATGCAGAGGTTCTGGTGTATCCAGGGTTTGAAGATAGCCATAGAATGATGCAACTCTGCCAAGCATTAAAAATTAAAACTACGTCTATTTAGTGACGGCTTATTTTCTTGAGGAATTTAATCATCTCTACACAAGCCTGTTCAATTTGTAAGTTATCTAATTTGCAATACCTGTTGTTAAGCGAGGTGTGGTTGTGAATCTATCGTGGAGAGCTGTTAATCGTGCTTTTTTGGTAGTTGTTTTTAAAGTTAAAAGACTGTTTTATCAGCAAGATTCATATCGCTTACAAAATCATCAACCTCAAACTCTTGAACATGGCTCTTTGTTTTATTTGCATAACAATTTAAAAAGTTTTGCGGGAGTGCAAGAAAAGCTCACAGCCGACTTGCTTAAGTCTTGGGCGCAAGATAATAACGACAAGCTTCTTTTAAAAGCGATTAACCTGTTAGAAGATCAAGCTGAAAATGCAAACATAAGCTGGGATGAGTTGAGTTTAAAGTCTGAGCTGCTGTCTCTATTAGAAAATACTCAAGATTATGAAGGCCTGTTAATTTCATATGATCCAAACCTTGAGTTGATGTCAGTTAATGATGTCGATGAAGTTCGATTTGTTGCCTATGGCTTGGGTTATGAAACTTTAAACTCTTACCGCTATATTCGTTTAGCTGGTATTGAGTACTTTGAGAAAGTTTATCTCTCAGCAAGCAAAGATCTAGAACATCTATTGTGGTTCCATGAGTTTGCTCAAGAAAAAGTAATAGAGCTTGGTTTTCAAATTCCTAGAATTCTTAAAATCAACCAAAGTAATAAGCTTACCGTTATCTATTTCGAGTATTTTCCTGCAAGGATTGATAACCTTGCGGATTTTCTGAATCAAGCGATTGAGATTGCTTTAAAGTTGTATCAATTACCGATTCCTGAAAAACTTAACCAGCCATTAATCAGCGACTTTGAAAACCATCAGATCTATAAAGATAATTTTAGGTTGGTTCATTTGTTTCTTAAAAATCATGGTGTGAATGATCCCAAGCTTATCCAGATGCTTTCAAAAGTGAAAGCGGTTCCAAAACAGTTTTGCCACGGCGACCTGCATGGCAAAAATATAGGTCAGCCGAATGTCCTAATAGACTGGGATAGAGCCGGGCTTTACCCCCTGGGTTTTGATATCGCCTATATATTTAGTAACCGATATGATTTCATCGGCGTTGAAGATTGGTTATCATTTTTAGAGTTAAAGTGTAAGCCTGTAGTTGGTGAGGATAAGTGGCAGGCGTTTGTGTTTTCGACCGCTTTTTTTGCTCTTGTGTTCTATAGCCGAAAGCTTGGCAAAAAAATTCTGCCGGAAAAACTGGTTGAACTTTACTACTATCTAGAAACCCAGCTTGATTGAGGCTAAATAGCAGTTCATATGAATAAAATTGTTCTCTATACTCACAGAAAGCGCCTTCTAAATTACTTTGAAGGAATTGCTGAGAAGGTTCCCAACTCTGTCGTCTTGCCAAAAAACAGCGTCTTTAGGCACATATTTCCTCCACATTTACCCGGGAAAATTGATGTTCAGAGTTTATTGGATTACGAGTGTGCAAAATCACTATATAAACCTAAACCGTTTCTTTCGAGAATCCGCTGTGGTTGGATTTCACTACTAACCTATATTCAAGTCATAATGATCTATTCGGGCAGTATAAACTTGTTAAAAAAACAGGGTTGCCAGACATTAGTTGTATGGGGGGCCGGCGGTATTTATCAGAAATTAATGGCATTAGCAGGTCGAAAACTCGGTTGTCGAGTGTTTACTATGGAAAACGGTTTTATGCCGGACACTACGGCCATTGACTCTGAAGGCGTTAATGCCGAAAGCCAGTTGCCTAGAGATAAGGATTTCTATCTCAGTTTAGATGAGTCAAAGCTTCCTGAACATTTGCCGGAAAAGCTGGTGGTCAGAGAGCATAAAAAGCCTATAAAAAATCAAGTTGCCAGCAAAAGAGAGCCTAAAAATTATATTTTTGTTCCTTTCCAGTGTAATGCGGATAGCGTGATTATTTTGCACTCGCCAAGATTGAATAATATGTGGCAACTGTTCTATGACGTAATTAACTATGCAAAGAAATTTCCGGAAATAGACTTTGTTTTAAAAGAACATCCGAGTTGCCCCGAGAACTACCAAGAGTTATATGATTATTTGGAGCAGCATAAGGTTGATAATGTGTTGTTCAGTAACGCAGACAATACTCAAAAGCTCATTCAAGATTCAATGGGGGTGATGACCATCAATTCTAGTGTGGGCTTTGAAGCCCTGTTGTTTTCGAAACCGGTTATTTCACTTGGCAATGCAGCTTACAACGTAAAAGATATCGTGCTTTATGAAAATGCTAATAATGCTGAGGCAAGTATTCAGGGTTTGATTGACGGCTGGAAGCCGGAACCGAAGCTATTAAACTTGTTTCTTAGATATGTTTATCACGATTACCTTGTGCGTGGAACGCGAAGAGATGATGATAGTAGCCATTTTGAAGCTTTAGCCAATAGGATTCTTGGCAATGATAGTTGATCAATCTAGAGAAACTATTATAGAACTTGGCTTTAAAGGACGAGTCTTTTTGGTTTTGTTTATTGGCTTGATATTCATGAGCTATGTTTTCAGGCGTGAAATACCCTTTAATTTTGAGTTTTTAATTGGTTTTTCAGGGCTGGTAGGTGTTTTTTGGCTGGTTAGGAATAAATTGCCGTTACCCTCACCAAGCTTATTGATCATAGTTGGCTTATTTATTCTGTATTTCGTTTTATCGCTTCTTAATACACTTATCTTCCATAGTTTTGATGAGGTAGCAGAAGGAAAGCTAAAAATTCTATTGTTATTTGTGGGATTTGCTTTATTTATACTTTTCTTGAGTCGATTCAGGCTTACAGTTGATAGTTTTTGGTGGTTTTTTGTATTTGCTAGCCTTGTAATGAACTATTGGTTTTACCTTGAGTTTCAGGCAATTGTCATACAAGGAGTGTCTGAAAATGACAGGTTTGGAAATGTCTATGGACATGAAGTCATGTTTGGTATTTTCAGCAATTCTTTGTTGATTATTATGCTTGGTGGCTTTGTATGGGCATACAAAAAGCATCCCTCAGTTATGATTCTATGGACTATTTTGGTGTTGTCTAATCTAGCAATGGTCATTATGTCGCAGACTCGGTCAGCATGGATTGGGTGGCCAGAAGCGGTTTTTGGATGGGGAGCCTTCTATCTGTATTTATTAAGTCGTTCAAATCATAGTTTGAAATTTAAATTGTTTGTTTCAATTGTTCCTCTGATGGTTTTAACCGCAATTTTTAGTTCAAAGCCAGTAGTTGAAGTATTTGAAAAAAGGGTTGAAATAGCAGGATCTGACATTTCTCATTATCTTAATGGATCGGATTACTACACTTCACTTGGTTTAAGACTTGTAATGTATGAGAGCTCTTTAGAAATGATTTCCGAAAACCCGGTTACCGGAGTTGGCCCTGATTATTTTAGTAAAAATTTTTCTGATTATTCGTTACAAGTCATTGAAGAGCGCTTTGGTGTGACAGATTCAGTTGGTATTGAGAATAACCGCAGTGACAAGCCTCATTCTCACGCCCACAATCAGTTTATAATGACGTGGGTACAATACGGCGTATTGTCTTTATTAACATTGATTGTAATTTTTGTTTTTTTAATAGCTTATTTCGCAAAAAATATAAATAAAGTTGCCGATGAAAAAAAACCAATCTTTGTTGCCGGGCTTATTTTTTCTGTAGCAAGTCTTTTGTCATTTTTTCCAGATAGCCCTTTAGAATTTTCAAGATTTACAGGCCATTATTTGCTGTTTTTTTCGGTTCTATTCACGTTTGCAAATAGCTTTTTGAGAGAGCAGTTTTCAAAAAGGCCTGCTTAAACTATAACAGCTAGTCACTTTTTACTTTCTAGGCTTGTGAAAGCAAGTTTTGTTTTTCTTTTTAATCGACTATAGGCGTGGTCTTGCAGTTTCTTTGTGAAATAGGCAATACGGGTTATAAACGGATTGGGTTTAGAGACCCCCAAGCCGTCAATCAGCCGAGCTTGCCAGTTGTTTTGTTCATCTTGGAATATAACTAAATTGTTAGGGCTGAGGTCATAAGCGCAGATTTGCTCTCTGCGCAAATAGGAAGCGAACTGACAAATTAAATCCTCTGCCTCTTTTAAGTTGATCAGTTTTTGTTGAATGCTTGAATTCAGTGTTAGAGCAACCTTGCCGTTTGTATCCCGAATCAAATCGAACATGTAGCCCTTGCCTAAGTTTGTATCGATTTCGCCTCTAAAGTTACTCAGACCGCTTAAGTCACGATTGTTTTTGGTGAGGTATTCAAGGTACTTTTTCTCGCGAACAGATTGTTTTTCAGGTTTTAAAGCGACTTTTATGCATAACTCTTTTTCATTAGGGTGCTCATAGCAAGCTCTATCGCGACCTTTTGCAACCAGCTGTGTATCAGAAAGGTTGAGCAATTCGAATCCTTAAGCTTTGAAAGTTGACAATAATGAGTTTAACTTTGAAGTTGTTTTAGAAGATGCTTTCAACGGCTCGTGACACCAAACGGCATCGGGCCATACTTCATCATTTTCATCCCTAAAAATTAAGTGCAGGTGGTGAAATGGATTCTTATTGCCGATTTTTGCTAGGTTGTAATGCTTTCCAAGCCCTTTTTCCTGTAGGAAATCTGCAAGCAAGTAAATTGATGAATATAAACCTTTGACAAATTCAATATTTTGTCCGTTTACATCTTGTTTTGGAATGATGATCAACCAAGGCATTTCTGTCTTTTTTGCAAGCAGGCTGTAGAAATCGTTTTTATATAGGTAGATGCTATCAAAAACTATTTCAAGGTTTTCAGGAGAGTGATCTTCAATTAATTGATCCAAATTCATATCATTCCTTTTCAACGCTAGGATTACATTGTAGTTTGTAACACTATTCTAATAAATGGCGCTAGAATAAAAAGCCATTTTGGCGGTAATTACTCAATTTTTAAATTATGGCACAGGTTTCGCGAAGGTTATTTTTAGCGTCTGGTTCACCTCGGCGTAAAGAGTTGATGCAACAGATTGGGTTGAGTTTTGAAGTTTTACAGGCCCCTGTTGATGAGTTGATTTTGCCAGAAGAAAGCGCAGAAGATTATGTGTGCAGAATTGCCATTGACAAATCTCTGGCTGGCTTGCATCAGGTTGATGCAGATTCGTCGTGGATTGTTGGTGGAGATACTGCCATTATTGTTGATGACAAGGTTATGGGCAAACCTAAAGATAGTGATGATGCCTGCAGGATGTTGCAAACTCTATCTGGTAGTCGGCATCAGGTTTTATCTGCAGTAGCAGTGGCTAATGCTAATGGGGTTGTTTCCAGTTTGAGTTGTACGCAAGTTGTTTTCAAGCAACTTAACCAACAGGAAATTAAAGACTATATCGATTCTGGGGAGCCAGAAGGTAAGGCTGGTGCTTATGCGATTCAAGGTTTGGGTGCTTGCTTTATTGAGAGGATTGAGGGCAGTTACTCTGGAGTAATGGGCTTGCCGATATTTGAATTAAATGAACTGCTCAAGCAGTCGGGCTATATAAAGTAAAGATAATTAAGTATGCATAATGAAGAAAAAGTACTGGTAAATGTTACTCCCAATGAAACCCGTGTTGCTTGGGTTGAAAATGGGGTTTTACAAGAAGTCTGGGTAGAGCGAGCCAATAAAAGGGGGCTGGTGGGTAATATCTACTTTGGTAAGGTGGATAGGGTTCTTCCTGGAATGCAAGCTGCATTCGTCAATATTGGTTTGGAAAGGGCTGCTTTTTTACATGTCTCTGATATTTGCCATAAATCGATCGGCAATGATGATGAGGATTGTGAGGATATAACCAAGCTACTTCATCAAGGGCAGAAAATACTGGTTCAAGTGTTAAAAGACCCGCTCGGCACTAAAGGTGCCAGAGTCTCAATGCAGGTTACGATTCCATCTAGAATGCTGGTCTATATGCCGGTAGAGAAAACCCTTGGTGTTTCGCAAAAAATTGATAGTGAGGAGGAGCGCGAACGTCTGCGCGAAATGGTAAAGACGATTCCTGAATATGATGATTCGGAAGGCGGAGTTATTGTTCGCACTGTGGCTGAGGGTGCCGATTTTCATGAAATGCGTGCTGATATGATCTATCTACAGAGATTATGGAGTGGAGTCCAGGAAAAGTCTCAATCAGCTAAAAATCCTTGTTTGGTTTATGAAGATTTACCCTTGTATCTGCGAATTCTTCGCGACATTCCGCTGGAAAGGATTGAAAAAATACGTGTTGACTCGATGGAAACTCTAGGCAAGATGGAACAGTTTATCAAAGCCTATGTAATGGAGCTTGAGGACTGTCTTGGGCTATATCAAGGAGATAGGCCAATTTTTGACCTCTACAATATCGAAGAGGAGATTCAGACTGCGCTTAATACCAGAGTAAACTTGAAGTCAGGGGGGTATTTGATAATTGATCAAACTGAGGCGATGACTACGATTGATGTCAATACAGGGGCTTTTGTCGGCCATAAAAACCTCGAAGAGACGATTTATAGAACAAACTTAGAGGCCACTCAGGCGATTGCTCGTCAGCTGCGTTTAAGGAATCTTGGTGGGATTATTATTCTTGATTTAATTGATATGGAAGTCCCTGAGCATCAAGACCATGTCCTCAGTGCTCTAGAGAAAGAGCTGTTAAAAGACCGGGTAAAAACCTCGATTAGTGAGATATCAAATTTAGGCTTGGTGGAGATGACACGTAAAAGAACGCGAGAGAGCTTAGAGCGAACATTGTGCGAGCCTTGCTTGATTTGCAGTGGTAGAGGATCGGTAAAAACTGCGGAAACAGTAGCCTATGAGATCTTTCGAGAGATTACTCGTATGGCCCGTACCTTTGATGCTGAGAAATATCGTGTAATTGCTGCTGAGTCAGTCGTGTCACGAATTATGGACGAAGAATCTAGTAGTGTTGCCGAGCTGGAAGCATTCTTAAATAAGAGTATTCGGTTTCAGGCCGAAAGTACTTACGCTGCCGAGCAGTTTGATGTGGTCATGATGTAGTGTTGTTTTTGTCTTAATCTAGTCATTATTATGCAGATACAATAGTGCTATGCTTATATCTGTAACCTTTATAAATTACAGAGTTTGTCATGATCCGAAGAACCCATAATCTGCTGCAATGGGCTTTTGCCATATTTGTGCTGTATTTACTAATTAGCAGATTGCTTGTCTTTTGGGTTCAGTTTTTTCCTGCCAGTTTTTTGTCTGTATTGGGCACTATCAGTTCCACTGATATTCAAGTTGAAGAGATTCATGTAGAGCAGGATTGGCTGGGATTTCAATTGGAACTAGAGGGGACCAAGGTAAAATCTACTGATTTTTCCTTTCAGGCTGATGAAATAAAGGCTGATTTTAATACCTTCTTTTTTGTTCTTCCCGCAGTTGATTATGGAGACTACCTAACCGTTAAACGAGCCGCTTATCAGGCAAACAAGCCGAAAGCAGTTGTTAAGTTAGAAAGAAACTTGACGCTAGAACAGTTATTGACAGTAGATATTAATATTCATCGCTTGTGGAAAAGAGTCAATATTGATGATGTGGTTGTTAGTGATATCCACCCAGATCTAACCATTCAGTTGCATGAGCTAAACTCCTTGAAAGGTACTAGATTGAGTCTAGTCTCTGAGTTTAGTGTGATCTATAGAGACGCCCTCTACTATGATCGTTTTAACTTCAAATCTACCTTCTCATCAAATCTTTGGGGAGGGCTAGACAAGGGAGAATTCTCTCTAAAATCCTTTAAGCCTATGCGAATTGAACGCTTGGCTAAACTGCTTTCAGTTAACTGGCAGAAGTTACTGCCCGATGGAGAAATGATTATAGATCTGCATGGGGTATTAAGAAATTCGCAGATGCAAAATTTGGTTCTTCAATTAAATGCTCAGTCCCTTAATTGGAAGCAGAATGTTGAAAACCTTCCTAGCAATGCCGGTTTGTCGCTAGATTGGCAGCAGGACAACCAATTGCTAAATACCCCTTTTTTTGATTGGACTTTTAAGGTTTCTCAGATTCAGTTAGACAATCGCTTTATAGAATCTGTTTCTCCTGTGGCACTTAATTTTGAGCAGGGTGAATTTCTCCATTTTAATGCCGAGAAGCTCGATATTGAGCCTTTTCAGCTGATTCTAAAGGCTTTATTGAAAACAGACTTGTTTGGCCAGTTCTTTGATAGGGCTGTTAATTTGAATATAGCCAATCTGAATGGAAAACTGGACTGGCAAACTCTTGAAGTGCCTGAGTTGAAGCTGCAGCTCGAACGTGTAGATCTTCCAGTTACCGATTATCCAGGAATGAGCCTGCAAGCTTTCAGCCTTGAAAAAAAAGAAGGGTTGATTACAGTTTCAACGCCACACCCCGTATTGGTGATGGCTCCAGAAATACACTCTAAACCTTTGCAGCTTGAACTGCCTAACAGCTTTGCATTTAGCTATGACAATAGAAACCAAGCTTGGGCATTATCAAAACTGAATTTTTCAATTGATAAGGTACCTGTTTTTCTTGACATTAGTCAGATTAATGAAAGCTATATTGATGCGACCTTCTCAGCTAACTTTGTCACGATGCAGAAGCTGAAGAAGTACCTTCCATATGATTTGATGAGTCCGAAATTACAGGCCTGGTTGAAAGAGTCATTATTGGGTGGTAAAGATATTGAATTTGATGGTCAGATTAGAGGGCTTTACAGAAACTTCCCTTTCATTGAACAGAATGGTCACTTTAGCATTAATGCAAAAGTTCATGATGCCAAGCTTAGGTTCAATTCTAAATGGCCAGTTTTAAAAGGGTTTGATGCCAATTTAAGGTTTAGACCTTTTGAACTGAGTATTGATGTAGAGAAAGTAAATGTTGGCGCTGGCAATTTTGCCGAGAATGTTAAAGTCATTATTCCAGATTTAGATAAAGAAGACATTGCTTTGAGGGTATCTGGTGAATTGGATACATCTTTGGATAAAGCGGCAAACTACTTAACCATATCACCAATTGCTGGAAAAATTGGCCTTCAAGACTTCCTAAAAAACAGTGCAAAACTTTCTGGTGATGCAAGGGTTGAAATATCAGAAATATGGGTGCCAATCTCCGGATTGGAAAAGCGCGGTGAGCAAGTAAATGGGCGATTAAGGTTTAATAACTCAAATATAAGTGTACTTGATAGGCTTGAATTTAAAAACTTGAACGGATATTTAGATTTTTCTGAAAGCCGAGTTGATTCAAAAGGTCTTAAGTTTGATTCGTTAGGTGGCAATGGAAAGTTCACTGTTAAAACAAACCCAACAACTAAGCAGGTTGTGATTAAGGGAAGTGGGTATGCTTTAAAAGAGAGAAATGAATGGTTCAATAAGCCTGTTAAATGGAATTCAGAGCTAGAAATTCCTTTCAGGTCTTCTAGTCAACAAGGAGTAAGTTTACGAGCGGACTTCTTAATTCATCAGTCAGAGAGTAAGTTACCAGCTCCATTTAGCCGAGAAAATTTAGAGAAGCAGAAACGCAAATTGAAGTTAACCACTGAGTTTAACAACGATAGTGTTGACGCTAGTGTCGATATAGAAGGGCTTGTAGATACTCAGATTTACTGGAAAGTACAAGGTAGTGAGTACTTACTGAATGGTTTTCAGGTATTTTTAGGTGATAAGAAATTAAGAAAGCTTACTGCTAAGAAGAGTGAGTCATTCGTCTCAGGATCTCTTCAAGAGTTTGAGCTTTCAGCGTGGTCAAAGGCATATCATCAATTAAACAAATCATTAGGAACAGGCCTATCAAATCCAGTTGAATGGAGTTTTTCAAATGTGAATATTGAGCGGGCAGGTATATTTGGTAATGAATTTGATGATCTAAAAATATCCTGGCAGAGCTCTGCAGGTCTGCCTTTTCAGTTAGATGTGTTGGCTGAGAATGTTTCTGGAAAAGTTGTTTTTAGTAGCGAAGACTATACTGATGTTAAGCTCGACTACTTGAACTTAGTTTCAGATAAGAGCTATTCCGATTCAATAATTGACTCTGATTGTGGTGAGAAAACAGAGAATTACAGGCCCACACCGGTTATTAGATTTGAAGCTAAACAAGTTGCCTTGGACAATAAGATAATTGATTCCTTAAAATTTGAAGTTGATCAGAGCCCGGACGTTTTAGTTGTGAAGTCAATTGATGGCCGTTTTGGCGATGGAACAGGAGTTATTAAAGGTGGGTATCAATTTGATAAAGAAGCCAACCTTAGTAGCTTGTCACTCAATTTAAAATCTAGCAAGATTGCAGAAGTAACCAAGTTTCTGGAAGTTAATAAGGGCTTCTCAGGTAATCGAGCTGAAGTCGGCTTGAAGCTTAATTGGAAGGGTGGCCTGAATTGTTTTTCTGTTAACAAGTTCATTGGAGATGTTAACTTTGAGTTAAAAGATGGCGCCATAGAAGACATTGAACCTGGAATTGCAAGGCTTATTGGCCTGTTGAGCGTTGAATCCTTAGTTAGACGTTTACAGCTAGATTTAACAGATATAACTAATAAGGGAATGGTGTTTGATGAAATTAAGGGCCGGGCAAAAATTGACAATGGCAATGTTAACCTGACCAAGCTTAAGTTAAAAGCTCCTTCTGCAACAGGAGAAATAGAAGGTTCGATTAGTTTAAAGCATCAAACGTTTGACTTGGAAGCAAAGATAACGCCGAAAGTTGGCGCGACTATCCCAACGATCGCAGCATTGGTAGGCAATGCAAACCCCTTGGCTGCTCTTGCAGTATATACAATCATGAAAGTAATCCCAGGTATAAATGAGAATTTAGTGACTTATGAGTATGAAGTTCTGGGGCCTTGGAAATCTCCTGATATAAGTGTAAGGAATCAACCTTTAGATAATGAGCAAAAAGCTGTTGAAGACCTACTTGATAGAGATGAATAGCGATCAAAGGCATCTCTTTCTGTAAAAAAGATAACAATTCCTGCTTTTCCTGTTGACAGCGAAAGATATATTTGGATAATTCGCGTTCTCCCAAGTATGGGCTGCTCATTTAGAGTAATTATTACCTGGGGATTTAAATAAAAATGATGTCGAAAAAAGATTAATAATTTTATTGACATTGTGGGCGGTTTGTAGATATAATTACCAGCTTGTCAGCAACGAAAATAAGCGGTTTCGCTTTGATGTTGCAGTGCAGACCCAAGTTCTTTAAAAATCAGGTAATTCAGAGATAATTTATGTGGAA
>DBOI01000056.1 GCA_002299245.1 Hydrogenovibrio sp. UBA650 | reverse complement strand
GATCCCGGCTTGAACCAGCAAATGAGTGAGATGATCGCTAATGCGGGTTATCAAATTGATAGCTGTTTTGATGGTGATTCTGCCCTGCTAAAAGTCGCCAGCAAAGAGTATCAGCTTATTTTGCTTGATATTATGCTTCCGAATCGAGATGGGCTTTCCGTATTGAAAATATTGAGGAAGACAAGTCTGGTGCCAGTGATAATTATCTCTGCAAAAGGTGCCGAGGAAGAGCGGATTACAGGCCTTACACAAGGCGCGGATGACTATGTTTCAAAACCTTTTAATCCCACTGAGTTGCTACTTCGAATTGAGGCGATCATCCGAAGGAGTCATCAATTCCAGCCTGTAAAACAGAACGTAATTGAAGTAGATGACTTGGCGTTAGATCTTTCAAAACAACAGGCCTCAATTGCTGGTCAACAGATTGAATTGACCAACACAATTCAAAATAATCTGGGAGCTGGCGTTTCATCGAGGAGAGGTTTTGAGCAAAGCGTTGTTATCTCAGCAGGCTTTAAATCGAACTCTTGGTGCCTATGACCGTGGCTTGGATATGCACTTAAGCCGAATCAGACGCAAACTCACCGATGCCGGATGGCGAGGTGATCGAGTACAAACCGTTCACGGTGAAGGCTACTGTTTAAAATGAATCGAAAATTATTCTGGAAGTTTCTGTTTATCATCGCCACCGGTATTGTTGCGCTGTTTTATATCATCAACTATTTCACTACTCAGGCAGAAGAGGGGAAGCCAGATTGATGAAAAATACCGTGATGAGATCAGAGCCTGGGGAAGAGAAGCCGAGATGTTATATCACTCTGCAGAACCTGAAGTATTGAAAATCTGGTTACACAGACTCCAACAGAAAGAAAACACCAAAGCTTCAATTGTCAGTTACGACTATGAAATTATTTCTGGCGACTTAAGAGAAGAGTCTTATTACACCGAGAATCAATATGGCCGGAGTGTAGACTGGCCTATTCACCTGCACTTTGATCATCTGCCTTTAATGGAGATTCCTTTTGAAAGGGCACAAGCCAGTTTCTTAGTTATTCTCCCCAAAAGAATGGTTCCCGGAAGTCATTGGCCGGTAATCCGTTTCGTGATGCTGGTGGTATTGCCAATGGTTCTGTTGGCTTTATTGTCGGTATTACTATATCGACACATTATGCAGCCTCTAAGTGAACTCGGTTCTGCGACTCGTCAATTTAGCCAGGGCAATTTAGATGTCAGGGTCAGGAAACTGATGGGAAATCGAAATGATGAGCTGTCAGAGTTGGCTGAAACTTTTGATCAGATGGCAACAAGAATTGGTGAGCTAATTGTCAATCAAAGGCAGTTGATTGCCGATCTGTCACACGAGTTGAGAACGCCATTGACTAGAATGGAGATCGCTGTAGACGCAGCCAAGAATGAGGTTGAAGTTGAAAAAAACCTTGATAGAGCTGAGCGTGAAGCGAAACATATAAGGCGTTTAGTTCAAGATTCTTTGACTTTAGCTTGGCTTGAAAATGAAAGGCCTGAGCTCGCAAAAGAGGATTTGGATTTAGTTGATCTGTTAGATGTCATTATTGAGGATGCCAGATTTGAGTTTCCCGATAAGCAGATTGAAACTCAATTTCCAGATTCGGTGATCTTAAAAAACTCCAATCATTTGGCAGTAGGCCAAGCTTTAGAAAATATCATCCGCAATGCGCTAAGGTTTACTCCTCAAGGAGAGAAAGTTGAGATTGAAATCCTGCAATTTGCCAACCAGTATATGGTTTCAGTGAATGATAGAGGCCCAGGTGTGCCTGAAGAGTTACTGGAAACCATTTTCCAGCCGTTTTTTAGAGTTGATAAGTCACGTCAGGCCGACGGCAGTAGTTTTGGATTGGGACTCTCGCTTGCCAGAAGGCAGATCAATACCGTTGGCGGTTCGATCACTGCATCAAACCGTGATCAAGGTGGTTTAACAATGGTTATTACCTTGCCGGTTAAATAAATAGCTTTGTCTAAAATGTAACAATTGCAACATTTCTTTACATTTAACTACTAATGATAATAGTTCTTGTTTAAGTTCGGTTTTAACTAAGCGAGGATTACATCTATGTCGAAGAACACATTCACCCCCAAAAAGGCAATATTGCCTTTAATCATATCTCAGCTGTTATATGTTGATGCAGCTCTGGCCGCTGAGAAATCAATGCAAGATCTAGATTCAATTGTGGTGGTTGGTCAAACAACCAATACAGAAATCACTTCTAAAGATCTTGAACTTCAACAAGCTAACGACTTGGCAGATGTATTCCGCCATGTACCTTCGGTTTCTGTTGGTGGTTCTCTGGGGGTGGCACAAAAAGTTTATATTCGCGGTTTGGAAGATACCTTGTTGAATATTACCGTAGATGGCGCACCACAAACAGGGACGGTTTTTCCCATGCCGGTCGAGTTTCTGTTGATCCTGAACTACTTAAAAAAGTAGAAGTTCAGGCAGGGTCTGGTGAAGCAACTGCAGGGGCTGGCTCAATTGGTGGTGCTATTAAGTTTGAAACCAAAGACCCGCAAGATATGCTAAAACCCGGCCAGACATTTGGCGGTATGGTTAAAGGTAGTGCCTATAGTAACAATGGACGAAAAGCCAGCGTATCACTTTACGGAATGTTAAATGATGACTGGGGTGCGATGGCATCTTATGTGAAAACAGATCGTAACGATATGCGCGATGGTAATGGTGATGACCTTGAGTCAACCGCTTCAGACCAGACACTTGGCTTCTTTAAAATTGCCGGTGATATCGATAACAACAACAGCCTTAAATTCAGCTACGAGAATCAGGATGAATCTGGCGATTTTGCGCAGCGACCTAACTGGCCCGTTGCTTCATGGAGCCCGGAATCTCCAATGGATATTGAGCGTAAGACCATGACTCTAAATCATAAATTCTCGATGAACGAGATGGTCAACCTTGAAACCACTCTATATCGCACTGAAAGAGAGCTTGCTCAGGACGGTCGATGGGGCCTCTATGCGACCAATATCGAATCTGTAGGGTTTGATATTCGTAATACGAGTAAGTTAGCTAGCCACAAATTGACCTACGGTGCTGAGATGCGCCAAGATAATATTGATAGTGAAACCAAAGGTGTTTCGCCAAGTGACAGAGTGGCTGAAGAAGGCCAGGTGGCCGGTTTATATATTCAAGATCACTGGAATATTAACGATGACCTATTGATGAGCTTCGGTGTTCGCTATGACCGTTATGATTTAGAACAAGGTTACGGAACGGTTGGAGAGAGTACTGACAGTGCTGGCTTTAGCCCAAATATCGGTTTTGTCTACGACATAAACGATAAGCTAGCGTTATCTGTTGGTCATGCGCGTGCCATGCGTGGTAAAGAGATCGGTGATGGCTTTACTAACTGGGCTGCGGCAACCGATGTAACCATTGATCCAGATCTAGATCCAGAAAGAGTCAGCAATACCGAGCTTGGTTTAGAGTACTCTGCTGATAACTTACTGATGAAGGCCTCTGTATACAGAAGTGTGATTGATGACGTTATTGCCGACCAACTTGGTCAGGGAACTTATTATGAAAATATCGGTGAGCTAGAATCAACAGGCCTTGAATTACAGGCCGCGTATCAGCTGGACAAGTTGATGTTATCTGCAAGTATCAGCCGTAATAATACAGAACTTAATGGTGAGCAGGTCGAAGGTTATGAGCATGTAGCGCTCGCCAACTCAAGAGGTGACACTCTAAGTCTTGGCGCTAGATACCAGTACTCTCCTAAACTTCAATTTGGTTGGAACTTTACATATGTTCAAGACTTGAATGATCTCGAACTGTTCCACCGTATGCAAGAAATCGGCTGGAGTTCTGGAACAGAAGACGTTGATAAGCCTGGATACAAGGTTCATGATATTTATCTAACTTGGATGCCGCTTGCTGATGATAGCTTGACTGTTGATCTTGCGGTTCAAAATCTGTTTGATGAATACTATATCGATCACTCTAGCGTTGGTGACTACAACCATATTGCCGGCTGGGAAGGTGTTGGTGGTCAGCCAGAGAAAGGTCGCGATTTCCGCGCCAGTTTGAAATATAAGTTCTAAGTTAGTTACAAAAATATAAATATATAAATAATAGTGCAATGCGGACTGGTCGTCGCATTGCATTTTTTGGTTTTACATGAAAGCGAACTTACGTTTAACTTGGGTCAAAATTCACACCTATTTTGCTTGTTTCTTTTTGCCGATTACCTTGTTGTATGTCGCGACAGGAGTCTTGTACCTGTTTGATATAAAAGGTAGTCACAGCGCAGAATATGAATACTCGATTTCCCTGCCTGAAGGCTGGCCAAAAGATGAAGAGATGGCCAGAAAATATGTGCTGCCTGTTATTCAACAACACAATCATGGCAAGTTGCCGCCGGACTTCTATTTAGAGGACGAGTGGATTGGTTGGTTTGGTTATAAGCAGGAGATATTTCTAGACCCAACTCAGGATATTGAGAATGCAAAGCTGCAAGTCAATAAACATGATTTGTGGCATCAGCTACTGCTGATTCATAAAGGGCATGCCGGAATCTTTTTCTGGATTATGGCGATTATGCTTGGAACCAGTTTGGTTTTAAGTATGTTGACAGGTCTGGTTCTGGCAATGTCGATCCCTAAGTTACGAACTGCTTCTTTATGGGTGACCCTGTTTGGGATGACGACTTTAGCTGTAGCTTTTATAACCGGCTATTGATTCTGGATTAGTAGGCCTTTATTTCAGATTAAAACCTTTGCTTCAGTAATTTGAGGCAAAGGTTTCTGTTCAGTTAATTTACAGCAGCAATAGCGGCATCATAATCTGGTTCCTGGGCAATTTCTGGAACCTGCTCAGTATAGACTACTTTTCCATCTTTAATAACCACAACAGCACGTGAAAGTAGGCCTGTTAAAATGCCGTAATTAATTTCAACCTGATAATCTTTGCCAAAGCTGCCGCGAAAATCAGAAAGTGGAATCACGTTTTCCAAACCTTCGGCACCACAAAAACGGTCTAAAGCAAACGGCAAGTCTTTTGAAATACAGAGTACATTGGTGTTAGCTAGTTGATTCATTTTTTCATTGAAACGACGGGTTGAGTCTGCGCAGACACTGGTGTCAATTGAAGGAAAAATATTAAGAATAACGGTATTTCCTGCATAGTCCGCCAAACTTTTTTCCGTTAGATCTGTGGCTACAAGTTTGAAGTCTGGAGCCTGTGAACCAACTGCGGGAAGCTCTCCAACAGTGGTCATATTGTTATCGCCGAGAGTAATACTTGCCATAGCTATGTCCTTTTTTATTAATATGAGAGCTTTGCACGAGATGGATAAACGAATAAAAATGGTTAAAAAATCACCTGATTGTTGTTGAAAAATTTGCCAATAGCTACTAGCTTCATTTTTCGCCTAAATCAGTCAATTTTTTCCATATTTTTCTTTCGCGTCCCACTCGTGCAAAGCTCTCAATATGTATGTTCGAATCAGTCCTGTGTTATTTTCCACAAATCAAAGCTTAGGGTTACTTAAAAATTCTGATGGTACCAACAGTTAAACTTAGTCTATCTGTTTGATGAGTTATGATGATTTCTGG
>DBOI01000159.1 GCA_002299245.1 Hydrogenovibrio sp. UBA650 | reverse complement strand
TTTTTTACTAAGTAGGCTGCTTTATCAGCCCGGTTAATTAAGGAATCTAGAGTATCATTTTCAAGAACCTTGGTTATCCCAATACTTGCAGTGACTTTAAAGCTTGGGTCTTCAATAGCAAAATCAATATTTTCAAGGCCTCTCAATATTTTTCTAGAGATGTTTTCGGCGGTGTTCTGAGAGCAATTCTCCAGCAGAACGCAAAATTCATCGCCTCCCCATCTTGCTACAAAATCTGACTCTCTTACAGATTTTTTTAGTACTTCGGCAACCATAACCAACAGTTGATCGCCTGCTAAATGTCCAGCGACATCATTAACTTGTTTCATTTGATCCAGATCAATGAATAAGAACATCTCTTCATTATCTGAACGCCTGTTTCCATTAATAATAAGGTTAACCTGTTGATTAAAGGCTGTGCGATTCTCAAGGCCTGTTAAAGGGTCGTGGGTAGCCAGCCAAGCAGTTTTGTAATGCAGCTTATGGTCATTCATTGCTGCAGTCATTAAAAAACCTGCGAGTGTAATAAACCAAACCTCTACAAGATCCAGATAGAGAATATTCAAACTCTCCATTTCCAGCATCGTATTGGGTATTTGATCAGATAGGCTCAAAAGAGTGGTTAGCGCGACAAAAGCAGGAATCAGCGCACCAATTCTAGATATTCTCAGGCCGGCAAAAAAAACCAGAGGTATCAATAAGTGAACTGCTAAAGCGGATACGACATCATTTATTGTTGTAAACGCTAAATAAGAAACCAGAAAAGAGGCAACAACTATGATGAATAATTCCAGGCTTTGCCAACTTGGTTTTAGAGAATTTGAGTTTTGTATTATTAGTATCAACAGGCCACCAAATACTAACATACCAATACTGTTACCGAGCCACCATAGCGTCATGATGTTAATCCAATTGATACTTAAGTTCTCGGAAAAAGCGAACATACTCATTGCACCAGATGCTGAACTTATTATGGGCCCCAGAGTAACAATAGCAATGAATAAAAGTGCGTCTCGAAATCGATCTATTTGGCTTTTGAAGCCAAAGATTTTAACTACAATTAGAGGGATAACTGATTCTGCGATAGCTGCTAAGCCTGCAATCAAGGCAACACCTGAAGGTACTTGCGCATAGAAACTCAGCATAATCATGCCCAGTAAAACGCCAGGCCAGACAGAAAAACCATATAAAACAAAAAAAGCCAGTGCAACGCCTGATGGAGGCCAGATTGGTGAGACTCCCATCTGTGCCGATTGAATTTGTAAGCCAATTATGCCTGATAAAAAAACAGGATCGCAAGCAGCAAAGAGAGCTTAAAATTCTTTAGGTGATAAAAAACTGTCAGCTCATTTAATGTATTCACCATTACTTTTTTGATTCTGATATCAAAACTTTCAATCATCTTGGCCCGTCTTTTGGCCAGCTTCAATGAAGCTGATTAACTATAGTAAATATCAATTACTAAATAGCAAAAAACTCAAATTGCTTTTCTTATGGTAACAACAGTTTACCCCAAGAGTAGCATTATTAAAGTCAATCTGAGCGGGCCAATTAGTATCTCGGTGAGAAACTTATAACGGTTTATTAACTCAATGGTTTTTTATTTGTGGCTCATTAACGATTTTTGATACGACGTGGTTTACCCTTGTCTTTATTGGAACTGCGTTTTTTATGTTGTTTTAGGCGGCGTTTGCCTTCACCCTGGGTTTTAACCATTGATATTTTCAATTGCTGTCCACATACCCAGGCCTTTTTCAGGTCGTTGACAATCTCTTTTGGCATGCCTTCAGGTAGATCGACCATGCTGTAGTTATCTTCGATTGATAGCTGACGAATGAACTCACTGTCGAGCCCAGCTTCATTGGCAATACAACCGACAATGTTTCCAGGTTTAACACCGTGGGTTGAGCCGACTTCCAAGCGGTATCTTGCCATACCTTCATCTGGGAACTCAGAACGTTCGCGACGAGGTTTACGCTCACGACCTTTTCGCGGCTGGCGATCATCTGCATGGCGCTCTTTTCGCTTTTCACGCATAGGCTTGTCAGCCATAAAGAAAGGCACATCTCCTTGAAGCAGTCGGGCTAATCCTGCAGCAATTTCAATGGCAGGGATATTTTGTTCAGTTTCCACCTGTTCTATCATCTCTTGATAAAAAGCGATGTCTTCCAAGTGAGTCGCTTCAACAATTTTGGTTTTGAAACGTTCAACTCTGCTGTCATTGATCTGTTGAGTTGAAGGCAAATGCATCTCTGGAATTGGACTTTTAGTTGTGCGTTCAATTGAACGCAATAAGCGTCGTTCACGTGGTGTTACAAAAAGAATAGCCGTACCCGAACGCCCAGCACGACCAGTTCGGCCAATACGGTGAACATAGGCTTCGTTGTCCTGTGGAATGTCGTAGTTAAATACATGGCTAATACGAGGTACATCTAGACCGCGGGCCACAACATCGGTAGCCACTAGAATATCCAGCTTGTTTTTTTTCAACTGATCGACAATACGCTCGCGTTGATTCTGAGCAATGTCTCCATTGAGCGCTGCTGCTGCATAACCCCTAGCTTCAAGTTTTTCAGCCAAATCTATGGTTGCTGTCTTTGTGCGTACAAAAATAATCGAAGCATCTACATTGTTTTCACTTTCCAGAATTCGAGTCAGCGCATCCAGTTTATGGCCACCACTAACCATCAGGTATTTTTGATCAATAGTGGTTGCTGTGGCGGTTTTCTGCTTGATAATAACTTCAGTTGGATTGTTCAGGTAGTTGGTTGCAATACGGTGAACTTCCTTGGGCATTGTTGCCGAGAAAAGTGCAATTTGACGACTGTCCGGAGTATGTTCCAGCACCCATTCAACATCGTCAATAAAACCCATTCTCAGCATCTCGTCGGCTTCATCAAGCACCAATAAGCTAAGGTTGTCGAGTTTAAGTGTGCCTTTTCGCATGTGATCCATAACGCGACCTGGCGTTCCTACTACGACCT
Organism: Hydrogenovibrio sp. UBA650; assembly: GCA_002299245.1. Taxonomy (GTDB): domain Bacteria; phylum Pseudomonadota; class Gammaproteobacteria; order Thiomicrospirales; family Thiomicrospiraceae; genus Thiomicrorhabdus. Next base: position 7,322 of record DBOI01000159.1, on the reverse strand, counting down.
GTACCCCGCGTTTTAGTGCTCGAATCTGTGTGCCGTAATCAGATCCACCATAAATCGGTAGAACATGAAAACCTTTCATGAAGTGGGCAAAACTTTGGAAGGCCTCTGAAACTTGAATAGCAAGTTCACGAGTTGGCGCTAATACCAAAACCTGAGGGTCCTTTGACTTGGTATTGGCCATGGTCAACGCAGGCAGGGCAAAAGCGGCTGTTTTACCTGTTCCTGTCTGTGCCATACCGAGTATGTCATTTCCGGTTAGCAGAGCTGGTATTGCTTGAGCCTGAATCGGGGAAGGGGTTTCGTATCCAATTTCCGTAATTGCTTTCAGGACAGCGGGTGATAGATTTAAATCTTTAAAAGAGGTTTCAGTAGTCATGGGCTTTCCTTTCTCATCTTCGAGAAGTTATGGTTGCCCTTGAATTTAATATCAGCTGTTAGCGCAATAACTAACGGTATTCATGATCTCGATTAAAGGTCTCAAAAAATCTATTTAGACTAGATGCGAATTCTGGGGCAAATATTGTGTCTTAAATTGCAATTTATATTTACCTGCAATTCAATACTGTTTTGATTAATAAAAATCTGCGAGAGCGCGCATCATATAGGATGGTAGCGGAATATGCAAATGCGTTTTTTGTTAGTAACGCTTAGGGTTTGATAAACAGCTGTTCAAAACTTTCAGCATCGCAAGGTCTACTATAGAAATAGCCTTGTATTAAAGTATCACTGTTTATTTTATGAATAAAATCGATCTGCTTTTGAGTTTCAACTCCCTCGGCAACCGTTTTGATGTTTTTGGTATTTGCCAGGTAGATGATAGATTCAATAATGGCTGTGTCTTCCTTACTGGCAGGAATTTTATCGACAAAACTCTTGTCTATTTTGATCTCATGAATTGGTAATTTCTGGAAATAACTTAGTGAAGAATAACCGGTACCAAAGTCATCGATTGCTATTTTGAAACCAATATGATCCAAGCGCTGTATTTTTTCTAATGCGGTTTCTTTATCAGAAATAAACACCGATTCAGTGAGCTCTAAGGTAATGTTTTTGGGGTTTACCCCCGTTTCTTTCATACACGAGATTACATGGTCAATAAAATCCGCCTCATGAAACTGGATAGGGCTTATATTAATAGAAAAGACTAATTCAGGTTTTATCTGGGTCCACTGTTTTGCCAATTCAAATACCCGAACCATTACCCAATTACCGATTTTAAGAATTAACCGGCTTTCTTCAGCGACAGGAATAAACTCTGCTGGAGAGATGAGTCCTTTTTTGGGGTGGTTCCAGCGGCTTAGAGCCTCTGCGCCATAGAGATTTTTATGTTGGTCTATCTGAGCCTGAAAAAAGGTTTCAATTTCATTGCGTTCACAAGCATGGTTGAGGTCATTCTCCATCTGTCGTTTACGCTGAACCTGCTCAGTGAGCGTTTTCTCGTAAACGTAATAGCGATGTTTTGATGCTATTTTCTTTGCTTGATTGACTGCCAGACTGGTTTTCTCTAAAAGCTTTTCGGGTTGATCATCATTCTCGTTAGGGAAAACTAGCATCCCGATTCGAGCAGAACAGTGTAGTGTCAATGAGTCAACAAGAAAATTGTGGTCAAGAGTGTCCAAAATTTTGATAGCCAGAGCTTTGGCTTTTTCCAGGGCTATGGTCGGATCGGCCTCATTATCCTGAGTAGCAACAATGAATTCATCACCATCAATTCGGGCCAGGATATCATCTTCTCTTAGACTGCTACGCAGCGCGATAGCAATACGTTTCAAAAAACGGTTTCCGGTGAATCTGCCGAGACTGTCATTAATTGCTTTAAAACGATCCAGGTTGATTTGAAGCAGAGCGTTATATTGTCTGTTTTTGATATTTTCTTCGATGAGTTTTGAGAGTTTTTTGATTGCTAGCTTTCGGTTTGCCAGGCCTGTCAATCCATCATAGTAGGCCATATGTTCAATTTGGCTGTGTGCCTCTTTGATTTCACTTATGTCCTGAATGTTGATAATGAAGAATTCAACATTGTGATCGCTATCTAGAACCATGGAAATACTCATGGCGGCATTAAATGAATGGCTTGATGCAGAATAGATTTCAACATCCCCATTCCAGTAGCGATTTTCTAATATGGTTTTCAGTAAGCCCTGGGTGTCCTTATCCCACTTAACGTATTTTTCGAGCCAACTCATTATGGTCATCTCTTTAAGAGAGTTTTTAGAGAGCCCGGACATACTTATGAAGCTGTCATTGGCTTCAATAATAAATCCTTTTTCATTGGCAATTACCTGACCACTAAAGCTATTGAATGCTGCTTGCATTAAGCGCTTCTGCTCTGTTGCTTTGCTATATATCGAGCGATCGTAAACAACAAGGAGTAGTTGTTTTACTCTGCCTTTTTTAGAGAGCAGGACCTTGCCACTGAATAGCAATGGAGTCGCCTTTAAAGTGCGGGGGTCGCTGTACCAAACCATGATCTCTTTAGGCTTGCTAATTCTTTTTTCAAGAATGCTATTTAGCCAGTTAAAGAATTTGAAACTGATTGTTGCCTTGCGGTTTTTAAACAGTCTAATTTGCTGGCTCGCAGGATGAAATGACTCATCTAATGGGAGCAGTTTTTTGGCATGGCTATTAATATGTTGGATATTAAGGCGAGGACTAAATACGATGATACCGTCGTGAATTGCCTCGAATATCTCAAGTTTATTCTTTGTCTCTTCTAGTAGCCGTTGATTAGTTTTTTCTAATCTACTATCTTTGTTGGGATCATCCATCAACAATGGGGTACCTAACTATATCATGTACTTAATTCCTTTGATTCTAGCGGAATTCTATAGGCTTGGCATTACCAATTTATACTTAATTAGGAGTTTTTTGTGATTTTGCCAACTATTTAAAGGACTTAGTTTTTAATAAATTAAGTTAGGCAACCAGGTTACAAGCTCTGGCCAGATAGCTAACACTACCAGCATGCTGAGTTGAATGAAGATAAAAGGAATTACGCCTCGATATAAGTCTGGCGTTGAGAGCTCTGGGGGAGCTACTCCGCGTAGGTAGAATAGTGCAAAGCCAAATGGAGGCGTTAAAAAAGCGGTTTGCAAATTGACCGCGATCATAATACCTAGCCAGATTGGATCAACTCCCATCATTAGTAAGATTGGTGCGACCACAGGCACCACCACATAGGTGATTTCAATAAAGTCGAGGAAGAAGCCAAGAATAAACATTAAAGCCATTACGATTAGCATGGCGGTGAAGACGCCGCCAGGAAGTCCTGTAAGCAAGTCTGTAATCAAGTCATCACCGCCGAGACCTCTAAAAACCAGAGAGAAAAAGGCGGCACCGATAAAAATCATAAAGATCATGCTGGTAACTGTTAGGGTGTTTCTCATGACTTTCTGCAATACCGCCAAACTGAGTTTGCGGTTAATAATGGCAAGAATAAAAGCGCCCAAAGCTCCCAATGAAGCTGCTTCTGTAGGTGTAGCAAAGCCAGCTAAAATAGAGCCAAGTACCAGTAATATTAGTAGTAATGGTGGCAACAAACTATGAACTACGCGTTTAGCCAGGCCGGGTGCAACTGGTTCACCCACATGGTTTGGTATCTGTTCCGGTTTCATTATTGCCTTGATGAAAATGTAGGCCATGTAAGCCACCACCAGCATGATTCCGGGAAGTAAGGCTCCAACAAATAGATCTCCTACAGATAGGGTTTCTGGAGAGAATATACCCTGATTAAGCTGAGCTTGTTGATACGAAGACGAAAGCACATCACCCAAAAGAATCAGTACTATTGAGGGTGGAATAATCTGCCCAAGCGTCCCTGAAGCACAAATGGTTCCGCTGGCAACTTTAGGACAATAGCCTTGCTTTAGCATTGTTGGTAGCGCAAGCAAGCCCATGGTGACAACCGTCGCACCAACAATTCCGGTACTAGCTGCCAATAGTGCGCCAACAATTATGACTGCAATTCCCAGGCCGCCTTTGATGCCGCGCATCACTTCTTCCATGGTTTGCAAAAGGTTCTCGGCAATTTTTGATTGTTCGAGCATAATACCCATAAATACAAAAAGCGGCACTGCAATCAGGGTTTCATTGCTCATAATGCCAAAGATTCGGTTGGGGATGCTTTGTAAAAACGCCATATCAAAGGCGCCTATCAAGTTAGCAAACAGCGCAAATAATAGAGAAACGCCAGCCAGAGTAAAGGCCACAGGAAAACCGGATAACAGTGCAATGAAAACCAGTGCAAAGAGAACTAATGCTAACCATTCCATTAGAGTTTGCCTCCGTTTACATCAGAGTCAGACTGTTCAGATGGAGGGCTAAACAAGGTTAAATATGAATTTGCTAAAATTGACAGGCCTTGAAATATCATCAGCACCGCCATGATAATAATCAAGCTTTTCAGCAGGTAAAGATATTCGATACCGCCGGCTTCCGCAGAAGCCTCCTGGATTTGCCAACTGGTGGCGACGTAGTCCCAGCCCGACCAGATAATATAGGCCATGACCGGCAGGGTGAAAAACAGAGTTCCAAGCAGGTTTACCCAGGCTTTATTGATGTCACTCAACTGGTTATAGATGACATCGACGCGTACATGCTGATCCTGAGTGTAGGTATAGGCAATTCCAAGCATAAATAGAATTGCATGGTTATACATGATGCTCTCTTGCAGAGCGATGGAACCGGTATTGAAGCCATAGCGTAAAATAACCACCAATGCAGTGACAAATACCAGTGTCAGGCTGCCCCAGGCTACTAAATGGCCAAATTGGTTTTGAAACTGATTTTGACGTCGAACAAAATTGGCTAGCAGGGCGTGTAATGACATTAAAAGATTTGAGTATGGTTAATATTGGTTTGTATTTTAACGGCTTTAAGTCTGAATTGACAGTTTCTGAGTTTTCTGGAGCCTATTAACCAATAAATGTCGGTAGAATAAAGTCCCATTAGAGTTGATTATTTAGAGTTTAATTTTGGCCCCATTGATCATTGTCAAAGTCGCCGTTCCTGGCCCTTTTCTATTCCCGTTAGATTATCTTTTTGAAGATGAAAAGGACGGCTCTGCTCCTGTTGTTGGTGGTCGCGTTGAGGTTCCGTTTCGCAATAAAAAAATAACAGGCCTGGTCATGGAGATTGTTGACTCGCCTGATTACGAGCTAAATAAAATCAAAGCGATTAGTAAGGTCGTTGATGACACGCCTCTGTTTTCAAAAACAGAACTCGTTTTCTTGAATTGGTCTGCTCAGTATTATCACCAGCCGATTGGTGAAGTCGTCATGAGCGCTCTGCCTAAACGCTTGCGATCTGGCGAAAATGCCGAGATTAAAGGAATGCAGTATTGGCGCTTAACTGATGACGGAAAAATAAAAACGCTGGACGATATTTCGAAACGAGCCAAACGTCAACGTGAGCTGTTTGCTCATATGAAAAGCCATGACTGGCAATCTGAATCTCAGTTAAATGGTGCTTTAGAAAACTGGCGATCAGCTGCAAAATCTCTCTCGGAACAGGGCGTTCTGGATAGCTCTTACGGCCCATGCCTTATGCAACATGAGTTTGCACCTTCTCCCAATCATCAACTCAATTCAGAGCAAAAAACTGCGGTAGATCAGGTTGTAGCATCTCAGCGGGCTGGTAATCAATTTGCCGCTTTTCTACTTGAAGGGGTTACAGGTAGCGGCAAAACGGAGGTCTATTTAGGCATAATTGAAGCCGCAATAAAAGAGGGCAAACAAGTTCTGGTTCTAGTCCCGGAAATAGGTTTAACACCACAAATGATTAATCGCTTTGAAGCTTACCTGCAAACTAGGGTAGCTGTGTTGCATTCCGGCTTGAATGATTCAGAAAGACACTGTGCCTGGCATCTTGTTCGAACCGGGCAGATCAAAGTTCTTTTAGGCACTCGTTCAGCTCTGTTTACCGCTTTCCAAGATTTGGGCCTTTGTATTATTGATGAAGAGCATGATCTCTCTTATAAACAACAAGATGGCTTCCGATACTCTGCTCGAGACTTGATTGTGCGCCGCGCCCATTTAGAAAAAATACCAGTGGTGCTTGGTTCAGCGACGCCAAGTTTGGAAAGTCTACATAATGCTCAAGCAGGGCGTTATCAGCACTTAGTTTTAAATCGACGTGCCGCCAACGCAAAACCTCCATCAATAAAATTACTCGATATCCGCGGTGAAAGAATCCAGGAAGGGGTTTCAACACCTCTGAAAACTCAAATGAAACAACATCTGCAACAGGGTAATCAGGTTCTACTGTTTCTTAATCGGCGTGGATTTTCTCCGGTTCTGATGTGCCATGAGTGTGGTTGGCAGGCGGCCTGTCCAAGTTGCGATGCCAATATGACCTTTCATCGCCGCTATGACCCGAACAACCCCAATCCTGACAGTGAAGAAGGTTATTTGGCTTGTCACCACTGTGGAGAACAGATGGCAAAACCAAAGGTTTGTCCTAGCTGCCAAAGTGATGAGTTTGTAAAAGTTGGTCAGGGAACCGAGCGACTGGAGCAGACAATTAATGAGTGGTTCACAGATAAAACCATACTCCGAATTGACCGTGATACCACCAGGCTTAAAGGCTCAATGACAGAACTGACCGCTAAGGCAGAGAGAGGTGAAGCGGATATTCTAATCGGCACACAGATGCTGGCAAAGGGTCATCATTTTCCAAATGTTACCTTAGTTGGTTTGTTGGATATTGATCAGGGGCTATTCAGCGCAGATTACCGGGCTGCAGAGCGTATGGCGCAGTTGGTGATGCAGGTAGCAGGCCGAGCGGGTCGCGCAGAGAAACCGGGTGAAGTCTTGATTCAGACCCATCACCCTGACCACTCTCTATTGACTACATTAGTTGCCAAGGGTTATTCAGAGTTTGCCAATAAGGCTCTTAATGAACGAACTGAGGCCAATTTACCTCCGTTCAGATATCAAGTACTGGCTAGAGCTGAAGCGGTGAAACCTGAAGATGCCATGAATTTTTTAGCTTCCTTAAAATCAGGTCTTGAAAACTGTTTGCTACAAGTAGATCATGCGAATCACCCTGAGGTGCAATTCTGGGGGCCTGTTTCTGCACCAATGCTGCGTCGTCAGGGACGCTATCGTTATCAGCTTATGGTTCAGTCAGATAATCGAAAGTCACTGCATCAACTGCTCATCGAAATGCTGCCTCATATCTATAACAGCCCACTATCCAGAAAAGTGCGCTGGAGTCTGGACGTAGATCCACAAGAAATGTACTAATTAGTCTCGACTAAGTAGGCCTGTTATTCTTAATCCTGTATGCTTACAAAAAAATGATACTTGAATTCAACTAATAAC
>DBOI01000108.1 GCA_002299245.1 Hydrogenovibrio sp. UBA650 | reverse complement strand
AAATTAAGTTCGATACTCCGCATTAATCTTGACATAGTCATAGGAGAAATCTGTTGTCCAAACAGTTTCACGGGCCTCGCCACGATTCAACTGGATCAAAATATCAATATCCGTTTGATCCATAACCACTTGCCCAGACTCTTCAGTATAAGAAGCTGCACGACCTCCATTTTCAACGATACAGACATCGCCAAGATAGATTTTCAGGGCATCAATATCCAATTCTTCTAGTCCGGCACGACCGACTGCTGCAAGGATTCGTCCCCAATTTGGATCTGAAGCAAACAACGCCGTTTTAACCAATGGGGACAACGCAACTGTATTCGCAACCTGCAAACATTCTGCACTGTCTTTACCACCCTCAACAATCACACTGACAAATTTAGTTGCACCCTCACCATCGCGGACGATCATCTGTGCCAGTTCGGTCATCATTTCATCTACAGCATCTGCAAACTGCTGGTAAGCAGTAGTGTTTACATCTGTTATCTCTGGCATATCTGCCTGCTGAGTGGCAGTCAATGTGCAGGCATCATTAGTCGATGTATCACCGTCAACCGTAATTCTGTTAAATGACTTGTTAACCGCATCTAACAGGCATTTATCAAGACAGGCCTGTGAAATTTTGGCATCAGTGGCCGCAAACCCAAGCATAGTGGCCATATTTGGATGAATCATCCCCGAACCTTTTGACATGCCTGTCATGGTTATTTCACTGCCATCAATACTAACAACCTTGCTAACGGTTTTTGGAACCAGGTCAGTGGTCATAATCCCCTGGCTGGCAACTTCCCAATTAGTGATGCTTAAGTTAGAAAGAGCAAGCGGAATTCCTTGCTGAAGCTTATCCATTGGTAAGTTTTCACCAATAACACCGGTTGAGAATGGCAATACCTGATTAGAATCGCAACCTAATTCTTTGGCGACCCATTCGCAGCTTTGTAGTGCATCTGCCATTCCCTGTTCACCGGTTCCCGCATTGGCATTCCCACTGTTGATAATCAAGGCGCGTGGAGAAGCAGATTGCAAATTGTTCTTTGCGACGGTCACTGGCGCCGCACAAAACGCGTTCTTGGTAAAAGTAGCCGCTGTTCTTGAGCCTTCAGTAAGTTCTAAAACAACCAAATCGGTTTTGCCACTCTTTTTAATATTGGCAGCACAGGCTCCTAAATAGATACCTACAATAGGGTGTAATTTATTGTTTTCCATCATTTTTATCTCAACTCTAAAAATGAAAAACCCACCTAATGGCGGGTTTTTCTAAAACGCTGTTTTAAGGATACTTCTATTTATGAAAGTTTTCCACAACACTGTTTATATTTTTTTCCCGAACCACATGGACATGGATCATTTCGTCCAACTTTCGGGGTTTCACGGCGGAAAGTACCTTCTTGAGACGCTTCATCCTCAGAAGGTACACCCGCAGCTTGAGCAATGCTCTTAGCTGCTGGATGCCTGGCATCTAATTGCTGAGGACGGTCTTTCACAGCCTGTTCTTCAAATTCATCAACATCTTGTGATCCCTGGATCTGAATCAAAGAGAGAATTTTCACCGTTTCCATAGTTACTTCACCAAGGAAGTTCTGGAACATATCGCCGGATTCACGGCGATATTCCTGGAAGGGGTCTTTCTGAGCGTAACCACGCAAATGAATACCACGACGCAAATAGTCCATTTCAGACAGGTGTTCACGCCACTGACGGTCTATAGTACGCAGAAGCACTTCCTTCTCGAAATGGCTGCGAGTCTGAGCATCCAGCACCGCTAGCTTGTCATCATAAATGGCTTTAAGTTCATCGACGATCTTCTCAATTAACTTCTCTTCGTAAAGGTTTTTGTCTTCATCCAACCACTGCTGAATTGAGAACTTAGCACCAAGTTCTTCTTCAATGGCTTTTTCAAGGCCAGGAATATCCCACTGCTCTTCTAATGAACCTTGCGGTACGTAGGTACCTACCAACTGTTCTACAATTTGTTCACGAAGGCCATCAACTACATCAGTTACATCTTCAGCTTCCATCAGCTCATTACGTTGGGAGTAGACCACCATACGCTGCTGGTTAGCAATATCATCAAACTTCAACAAGTTGGCACGTTCATCTTGGTGGAGACGTTCAACTTGTTTCTGTGCACGCTCAATCGACTTTGTCACCATATTATTTTCAATGGCTTCATCCGACTTCATTCCCAAACGCTTCATCATATTCTTAACTTTTTCAGAAGCAAAACGACGCATCAAATCGTCATCTAAAGAGATATAAAAACGAGTCGTTCCCACATCACCCTGGCGACCTGATCGACCACGCAACTGATTATCGATACGACGAGATTCGTGACGCTCAGAACCAATTACTTTTAACCCTCCAGCATCCAATACCTGCTGATGACGCTCTTGCCACTCTTTAGTGACTTGAGCAATTTTGTCTTCACTTGGATTCTTTAGGTCAGATATTTCTTTTTCAAGATTTCCACCCAATACAATATCGGTACCACGCCCTGCCATATTTGTAGCAATCGTAACCGCGCCAGGCAAGCCGGCATTAGCAATGATTTCAGCTTCCCTTTCATGATTCTTAGCGTTAAGAACATTGTGTTTAATTTTGGACTTTTTCAAGAACATTGATAGTTGTTCAGACATCTCAATTGAGGCAGTACCTACAAGGATTGGCTGACCCGTCTTATGAGTCTCTTGGATGTCGCGTTCAATTGCTCGGAATTTTCCCTGAATATCAAGAAAAACCAAATCCGCTAAATCATTACGCTCCGGAGTTTTATTTGGTGGAATCACGACAACTTCGAGATCGTATGTCGCTAAAAATTCACCTGCCTCAGTATCAGCCGTACCTGTCATTCCAGATAGTTTTTCATACTGACGGAAATAGTTCTGGAAAGTAATCGATGCAAATGTCTGACTTTCCTGTTGAATTGTAACGCCCTCTTTAGCCTCTACTGCCTGGTGTAGACCTTCACTCCAGCGACGACCTTCCATCTTACGGCCTGTGAATTCATCGATGATTACAACCTGATTGTTTTCCACGATGTAATCGCGGTTCTTTTCATATAGCAGGTGTGCACGAAGAGCCGCGTTAATATGGATCATAAGTCCAATATGAGCTGCATCATATAGACTTTCATCTTCACCAATTACGCCCTGCTCAGTTAGCATCTCCTCAACTTTAGCATGGCCATCATCGGTTAAATAGACCTGTTTCGATTTCTCATCAATCGTAAAATCACCAGAAGCCGTTTTGGTTTCTAGATCCTCTTCACCTTGTTCAAGATGCTGAACCATTGGATTGATCATCTGGTAAAGCTCAGACTTATCTTCAGCAGGTCCAGAAATAATCAACGGTGTTCTCGCCTCATCAATCAGGATAGAGTCAACCTCATCAACAATGGCATAGTTCTGACCACGCATGACCTTTTCATTTGCGAAAATTGCCATGTTGTCACGAAGATAGTCAAAGCCGTATTCGTTATTGGTTCCATAGGTGATATCTTTGGCATAAGCTTCCTGTTTCTGCTGTTGAGACTGACCGCTAATAATTACGCCAGTCGAAAGTCCCAAAAACTCATAAAGCTGACCCATCCACTCAGCATCACGCTTTGCCAGATAATCATTCACAGTGACAACGTGAACACCTTTTCCAGTTAGAGCATTTAAATAAGCAGGAAGCGTTGCAACTAGAGTTTTCCCTTCACCAGTACGCATCTCTGAAATCCGACCATCATTAAGCGCCATACCACCGATCAACTGTACGTCGTAATGGCGCATACCAAACACACGCTTCCCAGCTTCTCGAACTGTTGCAAAAGCCTCAGGCAGGATATCTTCAATGCTGGTTGAACCTTCGGCAACTCGGGTTTTAAACTCAGCGGTTTTCGCTTTTAGTTCATCATCACTCAGCTGGTTATAAGCCTCTTCCAAGGCATTAATCTGTTCAACTCTTTTACGGTATTGTTTGAGCATTCGGTCATTTCGACTACCGAATATTTTTTGGAAAATATTGAAGGCCATTTATTGTGTTCTTTCTATAATTATTTGCTAATCCTGCTTAGCAGTTTTCGATTGCGATAAAATGATAAGCATTCTACCATATTTATGCTAAATAACTCTATGAAGCCATTGTTAAATCAAGCCAAAGGCGCTCTGAAAAACCTGATGGAAGATGCGCAGCTTTTTCAAGCTCTGCTGACGGTTGCCCAAGAGAACCTTCCGGATGAATTACGCAACCATCTGATAGGGGTCAGCTTTGATCAACAGACGATGATTTTACAGCTTGATGAATCCATCTGGGCCACACAACTCAGATTTTATGAAGCCAACCTGCTGTCTGTATTTCAGGAACACTTTCCACATCTTGAGCTGAATAGAGTCAAGGTAAACATCCTACCGAAACCAGTTGAAGCTCCGAAACAGACCAGAGAGATGATTCCCCCCTCTGAAACCGATGCCAAGGTAATGCTTGAAATCAGTGAACATGTTGAATCAGAAGGTCTTAAAAAGGCACTTCGATCTTTGAGCAAGCGGGCACAAAAAACGCCCAATTAAGGGCGTTTTGATCATCGGATAATAAAAGCTGTAATGCTAAGCCACAACCTTGCTGCTTCCATAGCGAACTGGCGGCTTATCCTTTTCATAGGTTGTCAACTCGTAAGCTCCAACCTGATTAATCAGCGCTCTTAGAAGCTGGTTGTTCAAAGCATGGCCTGACTTATGGGCTGTGAACTCTCCAACGATTGGGTTTCCAAGCATATAAAGGTCTCCAACAGCATCAAGAATCTTATGTCTTACAAACTCATCCTTATTACGCAGCCCCTCTTCATTCATCACCCCTTCATCATCAAGCCCAATGGCATTCTTAAGGCTAGCACCCAAACCCAAGTTTTTAGCTCGCAAATACTCCATATCCTTCATAAAACCGAAGGTTCTGGCACGACTAACTTCTTTAAAATATGAGGTTGAAGAGAAGTCCAGAGTCATTTTCTCGGCCGTCTCTTTGAACGCAGGGTGTTCAAAGTCAATCGAGAAGTTCAAGCGATAACCATCAAAAGGCGCGAATTCTGCCCATCCACCTTTATCATTTTCCACTCTCACTGTTTGGAGAATTCTTGCAAACTGTTTTGGCTCATCTTGTATATGAATACCAGCCGATTGCAGTAGGAAAATAAAATGAGAGGAGCTGCCGTCCATTATTGGAACTTCATCGGAAGTAATATCAATATAGATGTTATCGATACCGACACCTGCAAGAGCTGACATAAGGTGTTCTATTGTGGCAATTTTGATCTTTTTACCAGCTTGTTCGTTAACAATAGTGGTACAGAGAGTAGTTTCACCGACAATTTCAGGTGAGACCTTAAACTCAACGACTGGATCGCAGTCAATTCTTCGAAAAACGATTCCGGCATTGGCTGGAGCTGGACTAAGAGTCATCACAGACTCGTGACCTGTATGCAGCCCGATGCCCTTGGCTTTAATTGGGTTGGCTAATGTTCTTTGATTCAAGGGAAGACTCTTAAAATAATAATTCGAGCAAGAGCTAAGCTAAAACAGCCAACTCATTGCAGTGCTGTAATTTTAGCATAGAAACAAAAAAAACAGTGTGGCTAAAAGGAGTTTAAGTCTCAATCTAGAAGCTGTTGCTAAACCAGTTCTTCATGCGAGTGAATACCGAATCAGCATCAGAAAAGTTGGTACGTTCATTATAGTCACCTATCGGTGTACCCATATGTTCTCTAGCATGCATTAACAGTCCTACGGTAGTCGCATAGGCCGGACTATTAACTTCGTCCTTAAGTCCTTGAACCCCTTGAGGATAACCTAGTCTAACCGGCATATGGAAAACCTCTTCGGCCAACTCAACAGCTCCTTCGACCAGCGAACTCCCGCCAGTCAATACAACGCCTGCAGCCAATACATCTTCAAAGCCTGCGCTTCTTAATTCTGCTTGGATTAACTGAAACAGCTCTTCATAGCGAGGTTCAATTACCTCAACCAAAGTGCGGCGGGATAGGCAGCGAGCCGGACGATCTCCAACACTGGCAACTTCAATCTCTTCGTCCTTATCAATCAGCTGCGGTAGTGCGCAGGCGTATTGACGTTTAATCTGTTCCGCCGACTGGGTCGGTGTGCGCAGAGCGACCGCTATATCATTAGTAACCTGATCACCTGCCACTGAGATAACAGCAGTATGACGAATCGCACCATTATGAAATACCGCGATATCGGTTGTGCCACCACCAATATCAACCAGACAAACACCCAGTTCTTTCTCATCTTCAGATAGCACGGCTTCACTTGAGGCCAACTGTTCAAGAATAATATCGGCAACCTCTAAATTGCAGCGTTCAACACACTTACTAACATTCTGTGCAGCACTGACAGAACCGGTTACCATATGGACTTTTGCTTCAAGGCGAACTCCAGACATACCTACAGGCTCACGGATTCCACCCTGATTATCGATAATGTACTCTTGAGAAAGAATGTGTAAAACTCGCTGATCTCCAGGAATGGCGATTGTTTGTGCAGCCTCCATTACCCTCTCAATATCATCGGCTTGAACATCTTGATTACGAATTGCGACCATACCATTTGAGTTAAAGCTTTTGATGTGGCTACCGGCGATACCAACGTAGACTGCCTCTGCTTGAAATCCTGACATCCTCTCAGCTTCATCAATTGCTCGCTGGATAGACTCAACAGTCGCATCAATATTAACCACCACACCTTTTTTAAGACCTCTCGATGGATAAGTTCCCATCCCAACAATTTCAATCTCACCGTCAGCCTTAATTTTGCCAATTATTGCTGCGATTTTTGAAGTACCAATATCAAGCCCAACAATGGTTTTTGCAGGTGGTTGTCTTCGCGCCATTTGCAGTGTTACCTTCTTCTAAATTTCACGCTTTAATAAAGTGTCGTAGTTTACTGGTTTTGTCCAATAATAAAGCCATTACTATAGCGTAAATCATAAACTCTTGCTGAATTTCTCAGCGGTTTTTCTATTTTAGGATAAGCTCTGATAAAACGATTTACCTTGTCTTCATAATCTGTTGAATCAATGATGATTTCTGGTCCCTTAAATATTTTGGCACTCCAAATCTCATTTTTATATTCAAACTGTTCAATCAACATGTCAACAGCACTGAGCTGATCTTGAAGTTTTACGAATCTATGAAGTACAGAAACAGACTCCTCTAGCGGGCCATAAAGGCGAACCAGAGAAGCTTGATCTTTTAAATCTGTAGGAAAAAAAACAAAACCTTCACCGTTAATCAGACCATCTTCCCCCCATCTAGCTACCGCCTGCTGTTCCTTTAATGAAACATAGAGCAAGTTTGGCCATTTACGCTTAACTTCTGCAGAGCGAATCCAGTCGAGTCGAGTCAAATCAGCTTGAATTTTTGGTAGATCTATATCCCAAAACGATTTGCCGATATAGGGCTTAATCACAGCATCAATCTCCTTCAGTTCCTGTTGCTGTAACTGAGTTAGTAATTCATAGTTTTCTATCGGCTGAAAAAAAGGCGAGTTTTTTTGCGGAAGCAACCACAAAAGGAAAGCGATTGAAGCAATCGCCAAAAACAATAAAAAGAACTGAAAAAAACGTTTAGCGGTCAATTCAGCAGGCCTTAGGATTGCTCAAGAGTCGTTTTCAGTATTTTCACAACCAACTCTTGAAATGTTATTCCTTCTGCTTTGGCTGCCATAGGTACTAGGCTGTGATCGGTCATCCCCGGTACCGAGTTCAACTCAATCAGCCAAGGCTGGTCGTCGTCATCAAGCATTAAATCGACCCGCCCCCAGCCTTTGGCTCCGACCACATTAAAGGCCTGTAAAATCAGTTCATGTAATTCGGATTCAAGCCCTGCTGATAAAGCACATGGGCAAATATACTGGGTATCATTAGATTGGTACTTGGCTTCAAAATCATAAAAGTCATGCTCTGTTTTTAACTCGATAAGAGGTAAAGCATGATTATTCAAAACCGCACCAGTGTACTCCTTTCCTGTTATCCATTGCTCAATTAGAACTTCAGAATCATATCGCTGGGCATAGTCTACTGCCTCCGCAAGCTCTTCGAGATTTGCAACCTTGCGCATCCCAATGCTTGAACCTTCATGGCATGGCTTAACAATCACAGGAAACGGCAAGTCAAAATTATCTAAATCCAAAGGCATATACTCTGATACCCAAACAAATGCTGGAGTTGGCAGGCCTGCACCCATCCATAGCCACTTGGTTCGAAGTTTATCCATCGCTATTGCTGAGGCTTGCATACCACTTCCGGTGTATGGCAATTTCAGATCATCCAAAACCGCTTGGACAACCCCGTCTTCACCCCAGCGACCATGTAGAGCTATGAAAGCACGGTCATACTCAGAAGCCACTCTCTGGAGATCATTAAGCTGAGTTACATCTTCAGAGTGAGCGTCAATTCCAGCATCGATCAACGCTTGCGTAACCGCTTGCCCACTGCGCAGAGAGACTTCTCTTTCTGCCGCAGTTCCCCCCATTAGAACAGCTACTTTTCCAAAATCATCCATTACTCAAAATACCTTCTAAACAAACCAAACTACGCCATTATACGAAACCAAATCTTGCTAACTCCAGTTTTTAGCTACCTGACCGACATCCCCAGCTCCCATGACCAAAACCACATCATCATCTTGAAGAACATCGGTGACCAAGCTGTCTAATTGAACTTGATCTTCGGCATAGAAACCGTTACCACCGCGAAGCCTTAAAGCCTGTAATAGGGCTTTGGAGTCAAAGTTTGGCAGATGGCTCTCTCCAGCAGCATAAACATCAAGAAGAATTGCCAAGTCGGGGCCTGTAAGTGCCTGAACAAACTCATCAAACAAGTCTCTGGTACGGGTATATCGGTGAGGCTGAAAAACCAATACCAAACGTTTATCAGGGTAAGCTGCCTTTGCGGTTGCAATGGTTGCCTCAAGCTCTGTTGGGTGATGACCATAGTCATCAACCATCGTTACACTATGGCCTGCTATTTTTGTGCTTTCATAAACTTCAAACCGCCTGCCCACACCAGCAAAATTTCGAAGCGCAGTTTGAATAGAATTAACAGGAACTCCAAGCTCTAAACCAATTGCGATAGCAGCAAGCGAGTTTAGAACATTGTGCTCTCCCGGGGTATTCAATTCAATCTCAAAGCTTGGTTGATCAGCGACCTTAACTTCAAAATTCATTTTTAACCCCTTGGCCTTGACATTGAAAGCACGAATATCAGCGTCTCTATCAAAACCGTATGTAATAATTTTACGACTCAGTTTTGGCAGGATATTGCGGACATTTTCATCATCAATACAGAGAATCGCTTTGCCATAAAATGGCAGACGATGAATAAACTCCAAGAAAGTGTTTTCTAAAACCTGATAATCACCTTGATATGTCTGCATGTGATCTTCATCAATATTGGTAATTACCGACATCATAGGAGAAAGGTGCAGGAACGAAGCATCCGACTCATCTGCTTCAGCAACCAGATATTTACTTGAACCTAAGCGGGCATTAGCACCAATTTGATTGAGTTTGCCGCCGATCACATAAGTTGGATCAAGCTCCCCTTGAGTGAGGATTGCCGCTGCCAGACTGGTGGTGGTAGTTTTGCCATGAGTTCCTGCAATGGCAATGCCAAAACGCATCCGCATCAGCTCAGCTAACATTTCGGCACGAGGAATAACCGGAACCCGAGCTTCTTTAGCCCAATTTACTTCCGGGTTATCAGCACCGATGGCAGTCGAAACCACGACCACATCGGTATTTTTTACATGTTCTGCTTCGTGACCAATTTGGACTTCAGCGCCGAGCTGCTGTAAACGTTTTACGGTTGGATTAGCCCGTAAATCAGAACCGCTAACCTTAAAACCCTGGTTAAGGCAGACTTCGGCGATACCAGCCATTCCTACCCCACCAATACCTACAAAATGAATCTGTTTAACCTGTTCTTTCATTCAACCAACATATATAAATAACAATAGCGCATATGATACATCAGTATTAAGGTTTCAGAGCTCAAAATCTGCTTGATCCAAAGCTGAAATCAAACTATTGAAGAACTACAGATTCGTCGTGAGAGGAATCTTCACCAGGGGAATTCGCCAACTGGTATGCATGTTCTACTGGCATTGGAATAACCCAGAAATACTGCCCGAGTAAAGCGGCTAGTTCTGTTGATTTTCTGAGAGGCTCGGTAAGCTCTATAGTTCCAAGACTGGTCTCAATAAAACCGGTTTTGAGGTGTTCTTCAACTATAGCAAGGATCTGATCAGCATCCTCACCTAGTAATTCGGCTGTTTGCGGATTCCACCATAGGATGATTTTTTCACGCTGAGCTGTTTGATCAAGCGGTAACAGCTCAAGCTGAATCCAATCCAGCGGTTTGTTGGTAGGAGTACTCATGTAGCAATTCCATACTCAAATCATTACTTAAAAACTACCAAAGTTTTTTACCGCTATCAACCATAGACATAACCCAGTTTTGAAAAGCCGGCGGGCCATAAGCATAAGTAGGAGGATTTTTTCGAGCTTTCTACGATTAGGTTTTTGCTCTTGATAAATAAAAGGCCGCATATTTTGTTCTGCAAAAGCCTTTAACCAATCCAGAGTTTCATCTGGAATCTTTTTGCCAACCGGAACAACCACATCAACCACGAGACCTTGCCAGGTTAATGCGGCATCCTGAACCAGTGCACCACATTCATTAGGCCGGAAATGATCAGGAAGATAAGAGTTTGGTTTTACCCAGGCGCATTCAAATATCTGACAGGGATTTTTTGGGCGGTTTTGATAGTCATTACATCCCTGGCCTGTACTGTGTGGACAAGGTTTTCCCGGATAGGATTCACAGCCTTTGACTTCAATTCTAACCCAACCGTCGCAGCACGCCGTACAGGGTTGGCAAGTTCGATTTCCCATAAAAAATAACTACTATCTATATTTATGAGTAAAGTTTAACAACTCCTCACAATAAGGTGAGTGAGAAACAATCAAATCTATCTATTTAGTCTTTAGAAGTTTTTATTTAGGAAGGGTTCTGAAATCAATTAAAGCAGCATCATCTTAGCTTCTTCAATAGAATTAACTAGACGGTCAATATCTTCAAGATTATTGTAAATACCGAAAGAGGCACGAATTGTAGCCGGCACTTTAAAGTGCTGCATAACCGGCATGGCACAGTGATGCCCTGCCCTAACTGCAACACCATCTTGGTCGAGCAGGGTTGCCATATCGTGAGGATGAACACCTTCAATTACAAATCCAACTACCGCACCTTTATTGGCAGCTTGACCAATAATTTGCAGGCCTTCAATTCCAGAGAGTTTTTCTGTGGCGTATTGCAATAGCTCCGCTTCGCGCTCGGCAATATTATCCAAACCTATAGACTCGAGAAAATCGATCGCCGCGGCCAAACCAATCGCCCCTGAAATATGTGGGGTACCAGCTTCAAACTTGTACGGCAACACATTGTATTCAGTTTTCTCAAAGGTAACCGAATAGATCATGTCACCACCGCCTTGATAGGGAGGCATTGCCTGTAACAACTCTTGTCTACCGTAAAGTACACCTATGCCAGTCGGCCCATACATTTTATGACCTGAAGTCGCGTAGAAGTCACATCCTATTTCTTGAACATCAACCTGCATATGCGAAGTTGCCTGGGCACCATCCACCATTACAATTGCGCCTGCATTATGAGCTATTTCAGTCATCTGTTTTACAGGATTAATTGTTCCAAGAGCATTTGACATATGCACTATCGACACCAGTTTGGTCTGTTCCGAAACCATCTCCTTAAATGTCTCAAGCGAGATTTCACCTTGATCATTGATTGGCAGTACTGAAAGCTTGATACCAATCTGGTCACGAAGCATCTGCCAAGGAACGATGTTTGAGTGGTGCTCCATCTCAGAGATAATGATCTCGTCGCCTGGTTTAAGGTTATCTCGTCCCCAACTTTGAGCAACTAAATTTACCGCTTCAGTAGTACCACGAACAAAAACAATCTCTTCAGAGGCTTGAGCATTTAGGAACTGCTTAACCTTGTCTCTAGCACCTTCATACTTCTCCGTGGCACGTTCACTCAGCCCATAAACACCACGGTGAACATTAGCATTTTCAGCGCTGTAATAGTTTTGCACCGCATCAATTACCGACTGAGGCTTTTGCGAAGTTGCGCCACTATCAAGATATACCAGAGTTTGCCCATTCTCATTTAACTGGAGAATAGGAAACTGCTGACGAATTTGAGAATAATCAGGAGCCGACATAAAAGTTAATGATTAATTTTTTCCAGTCCATTAGAAAGTCTTGAAACGACCCAAGCACGAATACCATCATTACTGATCGATTCGGTTGGTTCTAATAAAAAAGCATGGGTTATGATTCTGATAGCGTCAGATTTGTTAATTCCACGTGCCTGCATGTAAAAAATCTGTTTATCATCAATCTGCCCTGTCGCCGAACCATGTGAACACTTAACGTCATCCGCGTATATTTCTAGCTGAGGTTTAGTATCCATTCGAGCTTTATTGGATAGTATCAAATTACCATTATCCATCTGGCCATCGGTTTTCTGAGCTTTCTGGTCTACACGAATCATTCCGTTGAAAACACCGGTTGAAGAGTCTGCTAGCACATACTTGTGTAACTGCTGGCTAAGCCCCCATACATCGTTGTGTTGGGTGTCAGTTCTCGAATCAACGGTCTGATTATTTCTTGCTAAGCAGGCGCTATTCTGTTCAGTTTCAATGTGCTCGCCGTTCATCCACAAGTGGTTCTGATGGCGAGAGATCAGACTCCCTGTCGAACCAAAGAAAGTTATAAAATTACTATGATCTTGCTGGAAAACATACTGATTATTGAAGTAGAACGCATTTTCGTGCTGCTCTTGCATGATGATCTGCCTGACCCTTGCATACTTAGCCACATCAATCTGAGTCACCACATTAGTAAATGCTGCTTCAGACTGATTTGGATCTAGCGAGACATAACGCTCAACGATTGTCATTTCAGCATTTTCATCGACATCAATTCGGTTTCTTACCTGCACTGATTGCAAAGCATTGGTCTGAATATGCAAAATAAACAGTGGGGTTTCCAGAGTGGCATTGGCTTCTAGTTCAAAGAAAAAACCGTCAGCTGCGAGGCACGAATTCAATAACCCAAATGGCTCTTTTGCAACGTCGTCTTCATGTTCGTATAACTTATGAAAGTCGCCAGTCTGCTCGGTGACATCAGCATAACTTTCAAAACTAGCCTGTTTCGGAAGAGCACCCAAATCATCAGAAAGCGCTTCATTAAACCAGCCATCAACAAATACAACTTTGGTAACCGGGAAATCAGGTAAAAATTGATTAACCTGTTCCAAAGTCAAATGTTTGGCAGGCTGACTTTTGAAATGATTCTGAGTAAAGCTTCTAAGCTTGGTGTACTGCCAATCTTCATCCTTTTGAGTCGGAAATGCACGATCGGCAAACAGCATCTGCGCCTTAGCGCGCAATGACTGCAAGCTTTGGTTTTCTGTATGCTGGTTTAGAGTTTGGCTTTGATCGATATAGTGATCAACTGCCTGTTGCACCACAGGTGAAATTTTTCTTGGCTCCATAGCGTCTAATGTCCTTTCGCCTTAACCATTGTGATAGTGGCGAATGATTTCATCATACCCCTGCTCTTCGAGCTGTTGTCCAAGCTCAAAACCACCAGATTTAACAATCTTGCCATCATAAAGCACGTGAACATAGTCAGGTTTAATGTAATCAAGTAAACGCTGGTAGTGGGTGACAACAATAAAGCTGCGATCAGGTGAACGCAGTGAATTGACTCCGTTGGCAACCAGTTTTAGAGCATCGATATCCAGACCTGAATCGGTCTCATCCATAATACAAAGCTTTGGTTCCAGCAACGCCATCTGGAAAATATCGTTACGCTTCTTCTCTCCACCTGAGAAACCGACATTTACAGAGCGATCCAATAGATCTGAACGCATATCCAACAGCTCTATTTTCTCTTTGGCAAACTCATCAAATTCAAACATATCCAGTTCGGGTTGACCACGTTCATTGCGAACCGCATTCACCGCCGTCTGCATAAAGAATTTATTACTTACGCCGGGGATTTCTACCGGATATTGAAATGCCAGAAACATGCCTTTGTGAGCACGCTCTTCAGGATCAAGCTCATCCAGATCCTCGCCATCAAATTCGATTGAACCATCAGTCACTTCATATTCATCACGGCCAACAAGTACATTTGCCAAAGTACTTTTACCGGCACCATTTGGCCCCATAATAGCGTGAATTTCGCCCGGTTTAATTTCCAGATTTAAGCCCTTGATGATCTCTTTGTCATCAATTTCAGCATGTAAGTTTTCAACTTTTAATAGCATTTGATTTGTTCTTTAGTTTGAAATTTAATAATTCGGAAAGATTAGCCTTAGCCTACAGATCCTTCTAGACTAATTGCTAGTAGCTCTTCGGCTTCTTGTGCAAACTCTAGTGGCAGCTCACTAAATACATCTTTACAGAAACCATTTACTATCATGGAGATCGCATCCTGCTCGCTGATTCCACGTTGCTGGCAATAGAACAGCTGATCTTCACCAATTCGGGAAGTAGTTGCTTCGTGTTCCATCTGAGCACTTGAATTACCCACTTCAATATATGGGAAAGTATGAGCACCACATTTATCGCCAATTAGCATGGAATCGCACTGGGTAAAGTTTCGAGCTCCTTCTGCAGACGGTAGAATTTTTACCAGGCCACGGTATGTGTTGTCACTAAATCCAGCTGACAGTCCTTTGGAGATAATCGTACTCTTGGTATTTTTTCCGATATGAATCATTTTGGTTCCAGTATCGGCTTGCTGGTGACGGTTAGTCAGTGCTACTGAATAGAACTCACCGATAGAATTATCGCCCTTCAAAATACAACTTGGGTATTTCCAAGTAATCGCCGAACCGGTTTCTGCTTGAGTCCAGGACAGTTTAGAGTTATCACCCTCACAAATTCCGCGCTTAGTTACAAAGTTCAAAATACCGCCATGGCAATCCTCATCACCTGGATACCAATTCTGAACGGTAGAGTATTTAACTTCAGCATCTTCGTGAACAATCACTTCTACTACTGCGGCATGTAACTGATAGGTATCACGAACCGGAGCAGAACAGCCTTCAAGATAGCTAACATAGCTGCCTTTTTCCGCAATCAGAATCGTTCTTTCAAACTGACCGGTTTTGGCTTCATTGATACGGAAGTAAGTAGACAACTCAATCGGGCAGTGAACACCTTCAGGTACATAAACAAAGGTCCCATCGGAAGCCACCGCCGAATTGAGTGCCGCAAAATAGTTATCGCCAACCGGAACAACTGTCGCAATGTACTTTTGAACTAAATCAGGATAGTCCTGTACAGCCTCTGAGAATGAACAGAAAATTATACCGAGCTTAGCCAGTTCTTCACGCTTGGTGGTAGAGACAGAAATCGAATCAAAAATTGCGTCAACAGCTACTTCTGAATTGCCTTCAATCGGCACCCCTAATTCGGCAAATGCCTTGGCTACTTCAGGATCAATTTCCGGTTCACCTGCTTCATCAGTATTGCATTCTCCGGCACAAGACCCGCATTCAGGGGCTGAATAGTAACTATAGTCCTGATAGTCCAACGGCTCGTATTCTGCTTTTGCCCAATGAGGTTCTTCCATTGACTGCCATACTTTGAGAGCTTTAAGTCGGAAATCCAACATCCATTGCGGTTCGTTCTTCTTTTCTGAAATCGCACGCACTACATCTTCATTGATACCTTTAGCAAAGGTTTCAACGTTAGTATTAGTGATAAACCCTTCCTTATAGAATTGCTTTTTTGACAGCAGTTCATCAATCTCTTCGTACTGAGATTCAAAGGGCGCATCATGCGTTAAATCGGTAATTTTTGCTGCTTCGACCATTATTTATTTATGCCTAATCTAATATTTATTTATGCCTAATCTAAATTTCTGACAATTTTAGTAGGTTATTACTAAAATGTCCATAAGTAAAAGATGATATAGACCGGCTTTGTTGCTCTAAAACACAGAGATATTTGCTATATTTTGCAGGCCTGAATCAACTGTTCAAGCCACTCTTGCTGCAAATCTACACCTGATATTTCAACAACCCCACAAGGCAGCTTTTCCTCTTCTGGCAGAACTATTTTATTAGCAACTAGCTGATAGAGGTTTTTTTGTCCATGCTGATTAGCGGCATAAGTGTCAAGCCGATAAGGAGTTCCTTCTAGAACGATACGATTATCGAATTCAAAGGTATCAACAACAGCCCGAACGCGGGTGATTTTCATCCCTAAAGTCCGCATAGAATTATCCAGTCCCATTAAGAGGTGGTCCAACATTACTTGGCCGACTTCAAAGCGAAAGCTATTTGGCTGCAAGCCAGTAACAACTGGTTTTTCGGCTATATCGACTAAATCAAAGCCGCCGAAGTCCTCGGGAAACTGCTGATAGAACCAGCGCACAATCGGCGGCCTGTCAAAACCAAACTCTTTAGCCTGTTTATTAATCCAACTATTCCACCAACTCTGTTGATTAAGCGCAGCACTCTCTGCAAAGCTATATACAATTCCATCAGCCCGGCTCACCATCAACCGCAGCAAGTCGGACACCCACTCGCTTGGTTCTGTTAACTCAGAACGAATGTCTATCACACACCATTGCTGTTGACCCGGTTTTTTTTCAGGTAGAGAGGAAATGTCATTCCACTCACAACATCCTGGAATAACTGACTTTTGCAGAGATGAATCGCAACTAACTATTTCACAACTGTAATGCCGCTTCAATGATTCAAGGACTCTGCTCTTACCCGAACCTGGCAGGCCTGTCAAAATAATACTGTGCTGATTAAGTGCCGTCATTTTTTAGCTAAACGCTCTATATTTTGTCTAAAACCAAGCCGTGAGTATTCTTCGCAATACTAACTATCTATTAACTCAGTCATCAAGGCTTTCACAACACCGCTGACAGTTAATACGGACAATTTTTACATCCATTAAATAACTTAGCTTTTCAAAGGCGCAACATCATAACACAGCACTTAACAAAACCTTGGCTGAACTTTATATTGAAAATAGATCTTGGCAAAGACTTCAAGAGGACTCAAATAAAAAGATTAATCAAACTACCCTAAAACTAAATTGATTAATCAAATTGAAGATATATAGATCTACGCAAAAAATATAGATTGAAAGGATTTAAAAGGTATTGATCTACATTGCCTACATAGACAAGCAGATAGGTAAATCAAACAAACGCCGTGATGAATCGTGGCTATTGACTATTTATCAAGATTCTTAACTGACTGAATATAATTAAAACTCCAGCGCAGCAACGAGGCTATAATTCAGCCATATTGATAATCGATTAGTGTTAAAAAAAATCCACCACTAGCAATAGTGTTTTTTATAAACCAACAGACTTTAATCTTTTGGGTTGATGTCAACAGTGAATGCCTTAACCTGTTGTTTTAAAATGTCAGACTCATCAAGCAACTTATCATTAGACTTGGAAACATCAGCGACAATTTCAGCATTTCTCTGAGTTAACTGATCCATTGAAGAAACCGCAGAGTTGACTTGTTCAACACCATTCGCTTGTTCCGCACTGGTAGAAGAGATTTCACTTACCATCTTATTCACATCAACCATAGACTCATTTATTTGATTAAGCGCATCACTCATCTGCCTTACAAATTGGCCACTCTGTTCACTAATCTGAACACTGTTTTCAATTAAGCTTTTTATTTCACCCGCAGCCTCAGCTGATTTTTGTGCCAAAGATCTAACCTCTCCTGCAACCACAGCAAAACCACGTCCATGCTCACCCGCCCTAGCAGCTTCAACAGCTGCATTCAAAGCCAAGAGGTTTGTCTGAAATGCAATTCCATCAATCAATGTGGTGATTTCATTTATCTTCTGACTTGCATCAGACATCTGATCCATAGAATCAAGGGCTTTTTCCATAGTCTGTCTGCTGGATTCAATTTGCCCCGCGGCTTCTTCAGTTTTGTCTTTTGCCAAATGAGCATTTCCAGCATTTTGACGGACTGTAACAGTCATTTCCTCCATGGAAGATGAAGTCTCTTCAAGAGCTGCTGCCTGTTGTTGAATACGTGCCGTGATATCACTGTTGCCTTGCGCCATATTCTGAACGCCTGAAACGACCGAGTTTGCAATCGTTTCTACTTTAGCAACCATAACAGCGGTATTATGCACAGAACTATTTAAGGAATCTTTTAATACTGCCATTTTCCCAGCATAAACACCCTCAACCTGTTGGGTAAGATCGCCTTCAGATATAGAGGCCTGTACTTTTGCAACCTCATCCACAAAGTTCTCTAAATCAGCAAGAGTCACATTTAAGGACTCTTTAAGAGGAATAAAATCTCCCCTGGCATCTGTTTCTGAGCGAACAGAAAAATCACCATCTGCCAAATATTTAAGAGTATTTGAAATCGAATCAACAGTCTGCTTCATTCTGAGTGCTGAACGATCCAAGTCGTAAACAACATCTGAAAACTTACCTTGTAAATCAACTGATTCATTCTTTTCAACAGAGAGTTTTCCAGCCCGGAAATTAGTTGCCGTAGCCTGTAGCATATCGATAACAGAGCGAATTTGACTAACTGAATGATTGACTTCATTTTTCATGCTTAAAAAGTCACCGCGTAGCTCAACTTTGACTTCATTTTCGAAATGCCCTTTGGAAATATCTTTTAAGACTGCATTCACGCCATCCACCGCGCTACTGATGTCACTTAAAAGCCCATTTACAGAATCGGAAGTACGACCCAACTCATCATTTGCAAAAATTGGTATACGATGTTTCAACTCACCGGTTTCAGATATTTTCGCCATTGTTTCCTGCATTGCGTTTATTGGCTTCATAAGGTTTCTGGAAGCAATAATCCCTCCGATCACGAAAACAATAACTGAAATAACAAGGGAAGCTATCAAAAGTTTCGTACCAATCTCAGCTTCTTTGAAGAGAACTTCAATTGCATGATCATTCATCTCTTTTTCATGCTTTTGAATCTGTATAACAAGTTCAGAAAATGCTTTAAATTCAGGCCGAAACTCTTCATTCATGATGATCAAAGCTTCGTCGTTAAAACCTTCATCAATAGCGGTCATAAAGCTAGCAAATGAGTTATTAGCACTGTTCATGCTATCTTTCACTTCTTCATAAAGAGCCAACTCTTTCTCTTCAAACTTCATTTTGTTGAGCTGATTGAATTTACCAGAGATATCTTCGGCCGTACCCTTGAGCTTTTTTTTCAGTGCAACAAGTTGCTCTTCATAACCATCGCCATCAGGGTCGAGAATCACTAAATCAAGCAGATATACTTCACGTTGGGAACCCGCAGTTTTAAGACCACTCAAAAGTTCGAGCTTTTTGCCATTTTCATTTATAACAAGTGAAATGGTTTTGTTAGTTTCGTTAATTAACCAGAAGGAAACCGAATTAGAAAATAGGAGTATTAAGAGTGCGCCAATGATACTAAGCGCCATTTTTAACTTAATAGACATACACATAACCTCTTCGAGTAGCTCGCCACAACCTTGTGGCTGTAAAGATCAACGAGTAGTCTAGAGATTAATTGAGCTAGGATTTAAGTAGGTTATTTCCGCTCTAAAGTGACAAAGTCGAACTCGTAGGCATGTCGCTCATCTTTTGGATGATGAACTCTTTCAAGCTCATTCCAGGCCAGTTTTGTCCAATCAGGAAAATATGTATCACCGTTAATGGTAGCGTTAATCAGGGTTAAATAGAGTTTATCGGCTTCCGGGAGCATCATGTTATAGAGTTGCCCACCCCCCATAATGAAAACTTCTTCTACATTCGACAAATTGGATAGTGCCGCATCGACAGAATTAAAAACTTCAACACCTTCCGGTTTATAGTCAGCTTGCCGACTAATGACTAGATTTTGCCGGTTGGGCAATGGTCTATTGCCAATTGATTCAAAAGTTCTTCTGCCCATAATCACCGGTTTACCGGTTGTAACTGACTTAAAAAACTTTAAGTCATCAGGTAAGTGCCACGGCATGTCATTTTCAAAGCCGATGGTTCGGTTTTTTGTCATGGCGGCAATCATGGCGATTTTCATACTGACACCGTAGCCTTAATATGTGGATGAGATTCATAACCAACAATCTCAAAGTCTTCAAACTTATAATCGAAGATTGATTCCGGCTTACGCTTTATTAGCAGTTTGGGCAGAGGGTAAGGCTTGCGGCTTACCTGCTCTTTGGCCTGCTCCATAGTGTTATTGTAGAGGTGCACATCTCCGCCAGTCCAAACAAAATCACCTACTTCATAGCCGGTTTGCTGCGCCAGCATATGAACCAAAAGAGCGTAACTGGCAATGTTAAATGGCACCCCTAAAAAGGTGTCTGCACTACG
>DBOI01000011.1 GCA_002299245.1 Hydrogenovibrio sp. UBA650 | reverse complement strand
CCTAAACTAATTTGAGTGTCCCATTCTGATAGGCATATGATTTTATCCCGACCTCTGTCATGGCATTACAATTGGTATTGAAATTGCTGTACACACAGAGAGTACACAAATCGCCTAGTATTAACTTGACCGCTATAGTTTGGCTAGGTAAATTGAAACCAGCGACCTGCTTTTTTGCAATTAAGGGAATTAGCCGTAATGTATATTCCAGGAACAAAAGCCCGCAAGGGGGGTATTATGCCGATGGATAGCGTACACAACTATTATGAACGCTTAGTATTCAACGAGATAAACGAGAATTATGCTGATAAGTTTGAGGATCATGATGTGCTTGCAGATATGGCATGCATTGCCCTAAATAGAATCTCACCACGCTATATTCGCTACGATATTGATATGTCATTTTATATGTCTGTCAGTGAGCACATCTTGGTTGAGAAAACGGTTCGCAAAGCAGTAAGAAAAGCGTATAAGAAAGTACTCGCTTCTGAAGAAGCCCGCATGAAGATGTCGGAAGAGGAAGCCCATCAAGCTGATTAATCGCTAATTTCAGGCATTAACCTTTCCATAGATCAGAAGTAATGCTGTTATACCAACCTCTCGCATAGTCGGCCTCGTACTTGTAGTATTCAAAGTCGAAGCCCATTGGACTCATGCCTCCTGCTCCATCTACTTTGGCAATCTTACCTTGCTTAACTTCATATACGTTAACCACTGAAATGCCATAGTCCTTGGCTACTAAACTGTAACAGGTACTTGTGTTCTTTGGCGGTGGCATTTCTAAATTATTCAAGTCTGAGACTATCGCTGCGGCACAGATTCTGCCCTGCGAAGCCGCGGAATGCCCTGATTTTGGCATAACACCGGCAATACATGCATCTCCGATAACATGAATATGGGGGAGAATTGAAGACTCAAAAGTCTTTTGATTAACAGGGCACCATCCGGAGCCATCAGTCAATCCTGCTTTAAAAGCAAGTTTGCTGGCTTTTTGAGGCGGAATCAAGTTTATCACATCAGCCCTCACTGCCTTCCTGTCACTATAAACTGTCATGGTATTCACATCTATTTTCGTCACTCGCCCGCCTTCACCAGAAGGTATAAACTGAATCATATCACCATATAGATCAGCCCAGCCATCTCGGAACAAGGCCATTTTTGAGAATGAATCTTTAGCATCCAAAACCACGATTTTCGCGGTTGGATTATGCTCTTTGAAATAGGATGCAATTAAACTAATTCGCTCGTAAGGACCGGGAGGGCAGCGAAATGGATTTCTAGGAGGCGCAATAACAAAAGTTCCGCCCTGTTTCATGTCTCGAATTTGCTGGTAGAGTTTTTTTGTTTGAGGCCCTGCTTTCCAGGCATGAAGGATGGTATTTGCTACCTCTTCGGAGTAGCCTTCAATCTCATCATATTTAAAATCAATCCCTGTTGAAACCACCAGTCGATCATAGTCAATTCGAGTGCCATCTTGGAGAATAATACTCTTAGACTTAGCATCAACCTCTGTAACCATCTTTTGAATGACACTTACACCTCTTTTTCTCAGGCTTTCATAATTATGAGTGATGGTTTCAATATCGATAAATCCAGCCAGATACCAGTTGCTCGCCGGGCAGGTCATGTAGGTCTTTTTGGGCTCAATCAAGGTGACATCGAGATTGGGATCGAAATACTTCAGATACTTGGCTGCACTGGCTCCGCCAAAACCACCGCCAATAACAACTACATGATTTCTGTTTGCTTGAGAAAAAGCCGATAAAGGAGACGTTAAACAGACCAGTGTAGCTGTTTTAAACAGTGAACCAAACAGTGTTCTACGGTTGAAGTTTTTAATAATCTAAAATCCTGAAAATCAATATTAGGAGGGTTCCAGCGAGCTGAAGTATTTTGCAAGGGCATCAATCTCTTCATCGCTGTAGCCAGAAATCTGTCTCTGCATCATAGTTGCATAGAGCTCACCGGTTTTATATGCCTTAAGTCGTTTAGCCATAATATCTTCTGGGTAGCCTGCCAACGGCGGTAAAGTTCCATTGGTATATTTACCTTTAGAACCATGACAAATAAAGCAGGTCACCGCCAAAACCTCACCCTTGCTGATTTGTTCAGCAAAAGCTTTAACAGGCAGCATTAAAATCACTGCTACAAAAAGGGCGATGGAATTACTCATTTACTTCCATTAAGACTGAATCTAAATCTAAACAGTAAAATTGTACAATTGAACAGGCTGCTAATTTTACCTATCAGTGTTAGATACTCAAACCTTTATCAAGATTCTTTACTTACAAAAAAACCCTGCTAAAGATAATTAACAGGGCTTGTTTTGTTCACTTATTATTAAAAACTAAAACTACTGGAACACGATCTCAGCATCAATCATATTGACTTCAACGATCGAACCCGGCACATAGTCTCCTTTAAGAATTTTTTGCGCTAGAGGGTTTTCAATCTGTTGTTGAATAACACGTTTTAATGGACGCGCGCCAAATACCGGATCAAACCCAGCCTCACCAATGGCATCGAGAACATCGTCAGAAATATTCAGGCCTATTTCTGAATCAGCCAAACGCGCACGCAAGTGCTGTAACTGAATATTGGCGATGGCTCGAATCTGCTCTTTCGCCAATGGATGGAACACCACAATATCATCAATACGGTTGATAAATTCTGGGCGGAAGTAACCGCCAACAACTTCCAGTACATCAGATTTCATCTCATCATAAGAGGCTTGCCCGGCTTTCTCTTGGATGATCTGCGACCCTAAATTCGAGGTCATCACAATCACGGTATTTTTGAAGTCGACAGTGCGTCCTTGACCATCAGTCAAGCGCCCGTCATCCAATACCTGCAACAGAATATTGAAGACATCAGGATGCGCTTTTTCTACTTCGTCTAACAGAACCACGGAATATGGTTTGCGGCGAACCGCTTCAGTCAGA
>DBOI01000020.1:31264-37657 GCA_002299245.1 Hydrogenovibrio sp. UBA650 | reverse complement strand
ACTCCCCTACGGGACGCCACATATACAAAACCCGCTATTGAGTAATCAAAGCGGGTTTTTTATTGTCTAAAAATCCTTCCAAAGCGGAGAAGGGGAACCATCAAAGCTTATGAAACGGTTTGCACAGAAACAGATTCAACATTGGCGATTACCTCTAGACTATCAAGTAACTGGCCTAAATCAGTGGAATAATCGAGTTTTACCTGGAGCTGCATGGAAACACTGTTATCTTGCTCGTTTGTCTCGGTGTTTGACCCTATGAGGTTAATATCCATAGACGTCAAACAGGCCATAACATCTCTAAGCAGTCCTTTTCTGTCAAATGCCACCACATACAAAATTGCTTTAAAACTTGGGGTCTCGGCCTGTTTTTTATCCCACGACACTTCAATTAATCGCTGTTTGTCTTCATAGGATAGGTTGAGTATATTTGGGCAATCTCTTCGGTGTACAGTGACCCCTCGGCCACGAGTCACAAAACCGGTAATCTCATCGCCCGGCTTTGGATCACAGCATGGCGCAAGTGTCGTTGAAATATGTACAGCACCAACAACATAAGCTTGGGCTTTTACGTCTCCTGCTTCAGCCGAAGACCTGTTGAAATTCAAGCTGCGCTGTAAATCTGCGGTATTTTTTTCTGGCTTTAATTCCGCTTGAATCGCAGCGGTTAGCTGCCTTTCATTTATGCGGCCTTTACCAATATCTTCAAAAAACAGCTCTGCTTGATCTATTTTGAACCTGGTTATTATTTTTTCTATACTCACTGAATCAGCATGAAGTCTTTTTAACTCTTTCTGATACAGAGATTCACCAGCAATGATATTCTCAGCTTTGTTTTGCTTATTAAACCAGCTGCGAACTTTATTTCTTGCGCTATTGCTGGTTAAGTACCCCAAGTTAGGATTAAGCCAGTTACGGCTTGGTTGGCCATTTTTTATTGTTAGAACCTCAACCTTATCACCAGTACGCAATACGTAACTCAATGGCTGAATACGGCCATTAACTTTTGCGCCTCGACAGCGATGGCCTAACTCAGTATGAATTTGATAGGCAAAATCGAGTGGTGTGGCACCTTGGCGAAGCGTAATAACTTCATTTTCAGGCGTCATGACATAGATATGATTACTTTGTAACTCGGTACTGACTTCTTTGAATACCTCAGGGCCTGTCGAATTCTCTAGAATCTGCCTAATATTAGCAATACTTCGCTCTAGATTTAGATCGAAGCCACTTTGACTACCTTCTTTATATAGCCAGTGCGCAGCAACCCCGTATTCGGCATTATGATGCATATCTTGAGTGCGAATCTGAATCTCAACGGTTTTACCTTCCGGCCCAATAATAACCGTATGAATCGATTGATATCCGTTCTCTTTAGGAGTGGCAATGTAGTCATCAAACTCTTCTTTAATGTAGTTCCAGCGGCTGTGGATCAAGCCTAAGACTTCATAGCAAAGCTGAATGGAGCCAACATAGATACGAACTGCACGCAAGTCATAAAGCTCATCAATAGGCAGCTGCTTGCGTTGCATTTTTTTCCAAATACTATAGATATGCTTGGGGCGGCCTGTAATTCTTGCCTCAATATCAGCATTGTTAAGCATGGCTTCTAGGGTTTGCAAAACGGTCTGAATGTAATCTTCACGCTCTGAACGTTTTGACTGCAATTGACTGGCTATATTTTTGTACTCTTCGCCATGAGAATAGCGAAACGACAAGTCTTCCAGCTCCCACTTGAGCTGGGCTAAACCAAGGCGGTTGGCCAGAGGAGAGAATATCAATTCAGTTTCAGTGGTGACTTGGTATCTAACATCTTGCGATTCATGCTTTAACACCCTTAGTCTTGCAACTCGATAAGCCAGTTTGACAATCATAATGCGAATATCAGAGGTCATCGCCAACAACATCTGACGCAGCCGTTCATTCTGAACATCGTTAGATTTTCGCTCAATATCAAACTCTTTAAACTGATTTAGTTTTCGAATCCCCAAAACCAGCTGAGCGGTATTTTCTCCAAAACGAGTGATAATTTTCTCGAGAGGGTATATTGGCTCGAGATTGTTATCGCTCAAAAGAGTGGCTATTAAAGTATCTGCATCTAATTTCAAATCGGCAAGAATTCTTGCAACATCATAACTTCTTACGACACTGAGTTCAGGAAGGCTTTCAGCTTCAATCGCCATTTCACAAGCCAGCATTGCTTTGGTTTTTTTATCGGAATCAATGTCATCCGATTTGAAAATTTCAAGATATAGATCTTCAGGACTGATCATAATTGGGTGGTTTTCTAAAATGCCTAAATAAGTAAAAGTTAAAAGTCATAAATCAATTTTGCATATTCTAGTTAAAAATAACGTTGATTTTATTCTTTTTGTATTTAGAGCTTTTATTTACCTTCCCAAACTCAAAAATAAAAACCAAGAAATCTATTGATTTTTAAAGGTGTTTCAATTGAAATTCTGTTGGACGGTATAATACCCAAACCGCAGGTTATCTTTATATTTTATTAATGCACAATTTAAAGTATATGACTTCTAAAAACAGGAAAATTTTCTTGATAAAACCAAGGCTTAACAGCTTTATTTAGATACCTTTTTAAGATTATTCAACTGGATTACTCTACATTGATAAACCCAAAAATTAATATGCTAAATACCAATAGCGCCGAAGGCTTTTCCGTTGCGCCCATGCTGGACTGGACTGATAAACACTGTCGTTTTTTTCACCGTCAATTAACCAAAAAAGCTTGGCTTTACAGTGAAATGGTTACCACTGGCGCCTTGATTTTTGGCAATAATCCAACCCGATTCCTTGGCCATAACCCTGAAGAAGCTCCAGTGGTATTGCAGCTTGGAGGTAGCAGCCCTGATGATATGGCTAAATGTGCTGTGCTTGGACAGGAATGGGGATTTAGTGAAATTAATATTAACGTTGGCTGTCCAAGTGACCGGGTTCAAAACAATATGATTGGGGCCTGCCTTATGGGGCATCCTAAACTGGTAGCTGAAAACGTTGCTGCAATGAAGCAAGCTGTCAACATTCCGGTAACCGTTAAATGCCGAATTGGGATTGATGACCAGGAGGATTTTGAGACTCTAGCTGAATTTGTTGATGGTATAAAACGGGAAGGGGTGGATGGAGTGATTATTCATGCTCGCAAAGCCTGGTTAGAAGGCCTGTCGCCTAAAGACAACCGTGAAATTCCACCATTGAAATATGAATGGGTTCACAGAATAAAGGCTGAATATCCGGAATTAAGTATTGCTATCAATGGAGGTTTGAAAACCCATGAACAGGCAAGTATTCACTTAAGAGAATTTCAGGAAACTCCTCCTTTAGACGGGGTAATGCTGGGCAGGACAGCCTACGAGCAACCCTATATATTAAGCAAAGTTGATCAAACATATTATCAACAAAGCTCTCCTGTAGTCAGCCGTGAACAGGTCATTGAAAACATGCTGCCTTATATTGAACAACATCTTCAAGACGGCGGTAAGTTAATTCAAGTTACCAGACATATGCTAGGATTATTTCATGACATGCCGGGAGGTCGAATGTGGCGTCGCTACCTTTCAGAAAATGCATTCAAGGAATCTGCAGGGGTTGAAACGGTGGAGCATGCATATTCACTGGTTGCTAATGAGATTCAACGCATGCAAGAAAAACTAGAGCAAGCTTAAAATGGTACTTCTGGACGTTCCTTTTGTAGAAAAAGATCATGCGAAATCTCTTGGCGCACGCTGGGATGCTGTGAGCAAACGCTGGTATATCCCCGATAATTTTGATGGCGATCAAGATGTCTTTTCTAGATGGATTAGCAATACAAAAAAAAACTCAGCAGCAAGCTCTACAGACCAGATCAGTTTTGGTTTAGATTCTGAAACCCAGCAAACAGATCCCGACAAAGGCCGAAAACTCTCAGAGGTTCTTTTTAGTGTTCAAAACAGCCTTAGACAATCTTTTCCAGGTGCTGTATGGGTTATTGCAGAAGTCACCAACTTAAATACTCGACGAGGCCATGTCTATTTAGAACTTTCAGAGACGAATGAACAAGGGCAGGTGATTGCCAGCTGTAGAGCAATGATCTGGCAAAGCCAGGCTGAAAGACTATTGACACGCTTTGCGACTGAAACCGGTAGTGAGTTAAACAGTGGTCAAAAGGTGCTTCTTTTAGCTGAAGTTAACTTTCACGCCCAGTATGGATTTTCACTTGTTATTCAAGACCTGGACCCAAGCTACACACTTGGTGAACTCGAGCAAAAACTCAATGAAATCCGCCAGAAACTTGTTAAGAAGGGCATATACCAAAATAATAAACAACTAACGTTACCTGCAGACTTTTTTCGTATTGCGGTAATTGCCCCTCCTGAAGCCGCCGGACTTGGCGATTTCAGGGCTGATGCCGACTTGTTACAGAAGAATAATCTCTGTGAATTCAAATACTTCTATAGTACTTTTCAAGGAGAAGCAACAGAGCCTGAACTCAAGGCTGCACTCGATGCAGTAATGTCGCTGCACCAAACCATGCCTTATGATGTACTGGTGATTATTCGCGGTGGCGGCGCTAAGCTCGATTTAAGTCACCTTAATATTGAATCTATATCAGAGGCTCTCTGTAATCTTCCGTTGCCGGTTATGACGGGAATAGGGCATGAGCGTGATAACACCATTTTGGATGAAGTAGCCAATACCCGCTTTGACACTCCAAGTAAGGTTATCGGCTATATTCAATCACAAATAGTAAGCCAAGCGAGAGCAGCGCAACAAAACTGGAGCACAATTGAAAAATCAAGCCAAATACTGATTCAAGGAATATCAAATAAAATCAATCAATTACAAAGTAGTGTTATCAACAACAGTCAGGCTTTGACCTACAAATGGCAGAAACGTCTTGAGCCTATAAATAGTGAGATAAGCCGGCTTGCCCAAACAAGGGTTAATCGGATAAATCAAGAGCTTGATGTAACCAAGCAGAAAATCAATGCCAGCGTTAAACAGAAAATGGAAGTTGCTCAAATTGAACTGGAACAGCTAAATTCAACAATTAACGAAAGAACATTTCGAACCATTGAGATGCAGCGCCAACAGATTATTCAATCGATTTCGTTTATTTTAAGCTCAGGACCTAAGTCTCAGTTAAATCGAGGTTTTAGCATTACCAAAGACAGTGATGGAAAACCAATAACCACAGCTAAAGATGCGGCTAAACAAAAGACTGTAGAAATTGAATTTACAGATGGTTCAATTAGGGCTGATATTCAAAAATAGATTAATATTTTAAAACCTAGCAAAGGAAACAAAATGGATAAGAAAGCAGAAAGCTTTAAAGAGAATTACCAACGTTTGCAGGAAATCGCACAAAAACTAGCTAACAGCGGTGAAGTCGATATAGATGAACTGGTACCGATGGTTGACGAGGCAACCAAGTCTTACCAGCTTTGTAAATCTAGAATAGAAGCTGTCGAAACCGCACTTAACATGCGCCTTGAAACCGAGATGGAAAAAACTGATGACCAGTAAAACTACTGCAATTATCTACCATAATCCTCGATGCTCCAAAAGCCGAAATACAAAGGCCATTCTAGAAGAGAACACCTTTGATATTACAGAAATACGCTACTTGGAAACACCGCCAACAAAAGAAAAACTTGAAGAGCTCTGTAAATTGATGAATGTAAGGCCTGTAGAAATAATCAGATCAGGTGAATCGTTATTTAAAGATCTTGGTTTAAATATTAAAGATGATAGAACAGATGATGAATGGCTTACAATTCTTGTAGACAATCCAAAACTGATTGAACGCCCAATAGTTCAAATAGGTAATAAAGCTGTAATTGGCAGGCCGCCAGAAAATATCTTAAAAATCATTTAAGAATAAAAATATTTTCACTCCTAAAAAACCAAACTCAAAAAAGACTAATTTTTAAAAAGAGGGCAAAGCTGTTTAACAGCGATATTTATCAAATATTCAATTTAACATAATATATATTATACGAACAATATCACTTGGCGTGTGAAGCTAATCAAACAGTTCAACATAGATATATTATTTAACTATTTCAATAACATAAGACAACAAACCTTACTAAAATTTAGTTAATAAAAAACCAGCACTAAGCTGGTTTTTTATATTTATGCTTTTCGATTACGAATTAATCAATAAGCAGCATTAGAACTGGCGCAGTTGAAACAATCGCCAATAGAATTGGCACCCAAGACTTCTCTTCTTGTCTGGTCAGACCAATAACTCCAGAAATAAACGCAATTGGTGCTGCAACCCATGAGATTGGCGGAAACACAAATGCAAATAAAACCGCAACCACACCGGCAATCATTCCCATTGTTGAATAGTTTCCTGGCTGATATGTTCTTGTGTTTCGCATATCACTTGGC
>DBOI01000020.1:0-30933 GCA_002299245.1 Hydrogenovibrio sp. UBA650 | reverse complement strand
CGCATATCACTTGGCTGTTTACTTGCCGATTCAAGTCTTGCAATGATTCCATTAACATCAGACTCACCGATCTCTTTCTTCACAACCTCAAGATCAGTCATACCCAGAGTAATCTTTTTCTGCAGATAAAGCTCTTTTACTAAATCGTTCCAAGTAGCCTGATCATCTAGCTGATCAATAATTTCATGTGCTGTCTGTTTAATCGATATTTTTACCCCCAAAAGAAATTCGAATTCGATGTATTTTATGCTTTAAAAATAAGCTACGCATAAGTTCTTGCTAAAGAATTGACCGGAAACAAGTTTGTACGCTAATTTAATTGGGAAGCCCTATTCATAAGTCTTTTACTTGTTTTTAACATACGTTTTCAGATAATTTGCATTATTATATCTATAATGGCAACTTAGAACGAAATAGATACATTTTATAAAATGACAAAAACTGGTCTAATCAACTTAGTGCCAATTATTCACTGACACTCAATATCAGTGATATTATTTTCAAATTAGTAACGAGTAAACTGGAGTCCTGTCCATGGCCCTAATGCCAGGCCTACAAATAAATATTGGTCAGCAGTTAAAACTGACACCTCAACTACAGCAATCAATCAAGATATTGCAGTACTCTGCACTTGAGGTTCAGCAGACCATAGAACAGACACTTGAAGCAAATTACATGCTTGAAGTCGGTGATGATTTGCTCGAGGAATCCGAGGAAGAGTCTCTAGCATCTTTAAATGAGATGGCTAATGAAACCACGGTTTCTGAAGAAGCCCCTGTTGACATTGAACACTCCGAGACGATAAAAGACGATATCGGCATCGATATGGATTGGAATGAAGTCTTCGGTGACCATAATTCTTCTGTTGCCAAGTCATCTTCTGAAGATTATGTTTCTGCAGAAACCTATACATCGGCTGAAGAAAGTTTATTTGACCGCCTCTCATGGCAATCTGACATTTACCCCTGGGATAGAAACGATTCGGTTCTCGCAGCCTATATTATTGATGATATCAATGATGAAGGCTATCTAGAAAGTAGCCTTGAAGACATTCTGATTTCCGTTACCGACAACGAATCCGGCTTGAGCATTGATACTTCTGATTTGGAACGAGTCCTCGGAATAATACAGCAATTTGAACCTACAGGTGTCGGCGCCAGGAACGTCCAGGAAAGCCTGATCTTGCAATTGGATTCAAAAGCACAGAACCCTTTTGTTGTGACGGCAACCAAGTTAATAGAAGATCATTTTGACTGGCTCTCTTATCATGACACAAAGCGTATTAAAAAAGTCTACGGTTTAGACGATGATGATTTACATCAGGTTTTACGACTTATCCAGTCTTTAAATCCTCGCCCCGGACGCGAGTTCTCTTCCTCTGAATCAGAGATCATTATTCCAGATCTTCGCTTACGTCGAAGTAGTGATAAATGGCTAGTTGAACTTAATACCAACGCTTTTCCTCGTTTACAAATTAACGCCGCCTATGTTGATCTGACTTCATCACTTGGAAATGATGAGCAATCCAAAAAAATCAAAGAGCAGGTCATTGAAGCTAAAGGCTTGATTAAAAGTATACAAAGCCGTGGTGAAACCTTACTCAGAGTTGGTAAATTCATTGTTGAGAAACAGCGTGAGTTCTTTGAACAAGGTGAATACGCTATGCAACCATTAGTACTTCGAGACGTTGCCGAGCATCTTGAGCTGCATGAATCAACCATTTCAAGGGCAACTAACAAGAAGTACATACAAACCCCTCGCGGCACCTACGAGCTCAAATACTTTTTCTCTACAGGAGTCAGTCAATACGGCAGCGCTGATCAGTCAGCGATTGCGATTAAGGCTCATATTAAAGAATTAATTGAATCTGAAGACCCCAAAAAGCCGCTGAGTGATAATAAATTAATGTCCCTGCTTGAAGAAAAAGAAATTGTTGTTGCTCGTCGCACAATTGCTAAATACCGTGAAGCTTTAAAAATCCCGTCATCCAGCGAACGGAAGAAATTAAATCAATTTAAGCTCTAACTAAATCAACGGCTAACTTTGCTTATAGCTGTTCTTTTTCGCTTGCTTGTTTATAATTTCTCAATGATGCTTGTGATAATGACAAAACTCTTGATGAACTGTGAATAATGCACACTCTGCTATTCCAAAACAACTCATAATCGAGTTTTATATATCAGTGATTGATTAAGAAACCTAATTAGGGGAACATAATGCAGAACAACGAATACACAATTGCTGTAATTGAAGACGACGAATTTCAACTTAACAGCCTTGTTGAGGCTCTTGAACAGCAGGGCTTTAATATCGAGGCCTTTACAAATCGAGAAGACGCCGAAGAATACTTTTCCAATACCCTTCCGAATCTGGTTATTTCAGATATTATTCTAGGTTCAGAAATGGATGGAGGCTTCGACTTAGCCAAGCATCTTTTAAGTTATAACCAACCTATTCCAATTATCTTTCTATCAGAACGGCAATCAGAATTTGATATCTATACAGGTCATGCACTTGGAGCTATCGACTACCTGCCAAAACCAATTAGTTTGAATGTACTCATAGTAAAAGTTAAAAACCTGCTTCGAATCACTGGTGCGCCTAAATCTGAAAATGATGAAAGCGATGAATCTAAAATCCCAAATCTTGAACTCGCACTCGATCAATTTAGAGCTTATTGGTTTGGTAAAGCGCTGGATCTGACTGCGACTGAATTTGAAATGCTTAAACAGTTTGCTACTGCCGGAGAAAATAGCGTGATCTCCTATGATGCACTGCAATCATCAACTCAAGGCGTTGTAGAACGAAATACAATCAACACTCATATTTGCAGGATTCGCAACGCCTTTAAAAAAGTAACGCCTGAATTCGACCTTATCCATAATGAGTATGGGCGTGGCTACAGCTGGTCTAAAAAGGACTAGTTAAACTTTAGCGAGAAATTGTTTAATTAATGCAGCTTAGTCAGTATCCAATTCGACTTTCGATTAGAACTAGATTCTTTATCTTATTGTTATTGTTGACAATACTGCCATTTATCGCCTACCGTTTTGCGATTGACTTGCACCGAATAATGCTTAACAACCAAACCATTGTGCAAGAGCAAACGGTAGAAAACCTCGCCTTAATTCTACAGAACAGAACTGATCTATGGGCACTTCAAATTCAATCAGGAAGGTTAACTGATCTAGGTCATCTAAATATAAACAATTCTGTTTTATGGTTTGTTAATGCCAAACAACAGACAACCTATGTAGTAGGACAGTTACCTAAAAGCCAAATCAATAGTGAAACCGACCTATTTACCGCTACCGGAAAACTCCTCATAAAGACACTGGCAGCATTTTTACCTTACTCTCTACCCTACCCTTATCCTCAAGATAAAAATCCTGAAAAAAGCTTGATAAATCAAGCATTACAAGGGAAAACTTACCAACAATATCGCATGGATAATAAGCAGCCAGTATCTTTGATGTCTGCAACACCACTAGTATTCAAAGACAAAATTATCGGTGCTATTGTTCTTGAGCAACGCATGGAAAACCTGTTCAGTGACAACCTAAACTACTTCTATAGGCTAATTGGTATTGGTGCGAGTATCTTTTTAATTGTTATTATTGGCGCATTAATACACACAGCCTCTTTATCTAATAGAATCATACGCTTAGACAATGATGTAAAACAAACATTTGACATCCAGGGCAGAATAACTGACCTGGTTTTTGCCGATCGTGTATCTAAGATATACCACGACGAACTATCTGATCTGCGTCATCAT
Source organism: Hydrogenovibrio sp. UBA650 (assembly GCA_002299245.1). GTDB lineage: Bacteria > Pseudomonadota > Gammaproteobacteria > Thiomicrospirales > Thiomicrospiraceae > Thiomicrorhabdus. Next base: position 27,155 of record DBOI01000020.1, on the reverse strand, counting down.
ATCTATGAAATGTTACAAAGAATTGGAGCCTATGAACGCTATTTAAAACAGTTACCGAAAACTCTAAGACATGAAATACACAATCCATTGAATCGCCTCTCAATGTCATTATCACTTCTAGAAAAAGAGTCTGATAACCCAAAACTGATTCATGCCAAACATGCCCTGGCTCAGTTAAAACAAATCATCAGTTCTTTATCAGAAGCAACTAGCATTGAAGATAGCCTGCAAAGCCAGAACCCGGAACCTTTTCCGATTTCACAGATGATGAAGCACTATCTGGCCAATACCAAAACCCTACATCCTGACTGGAATCTGGAATACAACTGTTCACTGCCTGACAGCTCAATGATAATGGGTGATGGTTTTATGATTGAACAAATGATGGATAAGCTTTTAAGCAATGCAATTGACTTTACCGATAATAAAGTTCCGGTAACGATAAGTTGTTCGCAGGCAGATAATATAGCCTTGATTAAGGTATTGAACTCCGGTGAACTGTTACCGGCAGGCTATGAGAAACAGATATTTGATGGAATGACATCAATCAGAAGCTTGAACCAGGATGAACAAACTCACTTGGGGCTCGGATTATATATAGTTAAATTGATCGCTGAATACCACCAAGGCAAGGCTTACGCAGAAAACGTTCGCTCTTATAAAGGCATCGCTTTTAAAGGTGTTAAGTTCACAATCGAGCTCCCGCTTGCAAACAAAACAACTTAAAACGATATGTTCAAATCAAGGAATTCGTCTAGTTAAATCTTCTACCTGACGAATCCAAGGACTAATACCTAAGGTCGATTTAATGCCTTTAGCCAACTTTTCAGCATCTGATCTATCTTTAAAACTGCCAGTGACAAGAATATAAGTCAATGAACCTTTGCGGTTCTGCGGAATAATTTTTGCCTTCTCCAATTTCTTCTTGGACTTAACTTTTTCAGCTCCATCAAGCTCAGGCATACTGGCCAACTGAAGTATATAATTTGAACCAGGTTCAGCTTTTAACCAATTCACATCACTACTAACGGCTTTACTGTCTACCGCTGGCAAAACTGGCACAACAGGTGTTTCTGGGGAAGAAACCGTAGCAATTGTAGGCTGATTCACTTCTGCAACAGCAACAGTTTTAACTTCTGGGCTCTCAGAAGCCATAAATTTACTTGAAGCCACCTTGTTATCACTCTGCATTTGAGAGTTGTTGTTTTCAATTAAGCCAGTAATTTGTTTTAACTTCTGATTTAGTTTTGACTCCAGCTCAAGACTCGCCTGCTTTATCTGTTCAGTGACACCATCATTAGAGGATACAGCTCCAGAGCTAGAACCATTTGACATATTTTGAGATGAACTAGATTCTATCTCTTCAACTCTCGATTTCAAACTCGCTAACTGAGACATTAAATCGACAACTTCATTTTCAAGGCCTGTAAAAAGCTCAGATTTACCACCGGTTGCAATTGACTGTTCTAATGCCGTAATGCTCTCTTTTAAATCATTGATCTGCTGAGTGCTTTGCTGCTTGTACTCTGAAACCTTTTCAATTTCACTGTTGAGAGTTGAATAAACAATGTAGCTAACCCCAATAATGGTTAAAAATAGTGTTAAAAAAATAATGATGCTAAAAAACGGTACGCTGGAACTGCTTTTACTTGTCATAACTTTGCTACTGTAGTTTTCTGGGTGAGATAAAGAAATATTATCACTACTTGTATTTTGAGTTTCAGGCATGATCTGTTCAGCAGCATTTAACCAATTATTTAGATTGGGCTGCCCGCCATCTTGCTGCTGAACTGAAAGCTTAGAGGCTCTAGACTCGATTTCTTCTAAAATCTTAGCCCGCTGCTGCTCGATCTCTGATTGATTGTTTGCCATAAACTATCCAAAATACAAAGTAGTAAGAGTTGGTTTATTCGTTTGCCGATTAAAAATATTGTAAAATGCTTCGCATAAAAAAGATACCAAGAGTTCATTGGAGATACAAAAAATGCCGGGTATGGAAGAGGTGGGCTCCGCCCTACTGATAATGTTAGGGTTTCTGGTCGTAAGCATAAGTGTTGTCACTTTGTTTATGTGGATGCTGTATAAGTTTTTTAAAAACAAGGATGAAAACCGCGATTAATATTTATAAACTCAATTCTTGAACTCTCCATCAACATACTGCCAATAGCCTTCAGAGTTCTTTTTGAAATAACTTTTCTCATGTAAAAACCCCGCTTGCTTGCCGATTGAATAGTGGGCCACAAATGTTACCCAACCTTCACTGTCTTTTTTACGACCTTTTTTCCTTCCGTTAACAGAGAGTTGCGTCCAGTGCATATTATCAGTGTATTCAATAGTTTCTGGCCTGGTCTCATTATGCCAAGTTTTAAGTAAGTAATCGGTTAACCGATATTCATAAGCCACAAACCTTGAACGCATCAATTTTTCTGCCGTAAGCGGAATTTTTTCACCGCGGTGAAAAGGCTGGCAGCAATCTCTATAAGGCTCTTCTAAACCACACAAACAATTTTGGTCATTTGAAATGAGCATTAAACACAAACCTCAATCGTAAACTCAATAAAATCGCCGCGATAAAAAGACCTAAAACAATTCCAAGCCAGAATCCAGCCACACCCATCGCTGGTAAGAAGAAAGAAGAAAAACTAAGCACGTAACCTAACCCCAAGCCTACTCCCCAGTAACACAACAGAGTCACCCACATAGTAACTTTAGTATCATGAAAGCCTCTTAAAGCCCCTGCGGCAGTGACTTGGATTGCATCAAAAACTTGATACATAGCCGCAAACACAAGCAATGAAGAGGCAATCGCAATGACTTCAAAATCAAAACTGTAGAGTGAAACAATAAAATCTCTTAAATAGAAACTAACTAATGCTAGAGTAAATCCAATCAACAAGGCCCAGAAAAACCCAGTATAGAGCGTGTTGACGACCTTTGGTAAATCATCTTCTCCAAACCCCTTACCAACACGAACGGTTAGCGCCATAGCAAAACTTAAGGGCAACATAAAGGCAACCGAGGTAAAACTGATCGCGATTTGATGAGCTGCAATAACCGTCGCACCTAAAACCGTAATAAAAAGAGCAATAAAGCTAAACAGACTAATCTCAAAAAGCAGTGCAAATGCATTTGGAACCCCTAGAGCAAGTATTGATGCCAACCCTTTTTGCCAACTTGGTGAAACATTTGCAGCCGCTTTAAAAAAAATAAACAGCCCTTTGTTTTTTAAAACATAAAACAAAGCGATCAATAACATACTCCACATTACAATCGCACTTGCTACACCACAGCCTGCAGCTCCCATTGGCTCAACAGGTCCAAGCCCATAAATAAAAATAGCATTAAGCGGAATATTAATCGCTAGGGCAAAAAAGCTAATCCACATTGTTGGCAAGGTATTTTCGAGGCCCTCCCAAAAAAAACGTAAGGCCTGATAAAGCGCAATACCCGGCATGCCAAAAGCGATATAAAAAAGGTAATCTTCAGTCAGTTGGTAAACTTTTGAATTCAGGCTTAACAAATCAAGAAGCCAGCTGATATTTATCAAAATAAGCAGCGATAAAACACCAAGAGGAACAGCCAACCAAAGGCCTTGAATCACGTAAAGTGAAACGGTTTTCTGATCACCGCTCCCGTTGGCTTTTGAGACAAGAGGAGTTATAGCCAGAAGAATTCCGGTTGCCAACATGAAAACAGGCAGCAGTATATTACTACCAAGACCGATAGCAGCCAGATCATTTGTCCCTAAGCGACCAGACATGATTGTATCGGCAACACCCAGCCCTGTAAGCGCTAGTTGAGCAAGCAATATTGGAAGAGCTAATTTAAAAAGTTTATTGGTTTCTTGTTTAAATGAAGCGCTGAACAGAAAAGCCTTAGGAATCATAAAAGCGGGCTTTATCTGTCTTTATTCGAGTGCTTATTGGAATGGTCACCCTCTTCTATAGAGTCGTCTCGATTCCAATACTCTTTGCCGTGTTGTTCTTCAAGTTCTGCAACCTGCTCATCAAGCTGAGATTCGGTTGTTTCGGGTTCTATGTGAATGATGGCCTGTGGAAGCAGAAGTATCACGATGAGCTTTAGAGTCCAATATACCAATGCATAGACAACAATAGCCAAGGCCAGAACAAGTGGCACGCCAAAGACCAAATCGACGATTAAGGCTTTGCCTTCAAGCAGTTTGGTAAGAAGAGATTTCTCAATAAAAGCAAAATACAACCATGCAAATACCGAAATCAAACTAGCAAGAATGGCATAGCGGTCTAATCTAGGGTGAATTCTTGAGTTACGAAACAAACAGAGCATATTTGATCTCAGTCTAAACCAACTTTTGATTGAATAACCATTGCAATCCAATATAGGTGCTGGCTACATTAAATTTTGAATTTAACAGGCCTCTTCGGGCTTCAGAAAAATCCATAACCACAACTTTAATATCCTCATTTTCATCAGACTTACCGGCATGCCTGGCAACATCAATAGTATTGACTTCAGCCGCATAAAGATGAAGAATTTCATCGCAAGCGCCGGGACTTGGATAAAACTGACAGACATATTCTAGGTTATCAATATGGATCCCTGTTTCCTCTTCAGTTTCACGGATTCCAGCTTTAAGAGGGCTTTCACCTGAATCAATCATTCCCGCTACAGGTTCAAGCAACCAGGCCTCCGAGTGGTCACCGGAAGCAAGCGCATTGCGAGCTGCTCCAGCCCGAAACTGCTCCACCAATACGACTTTGCTATTGACCTTATCATAGAGTAAAACCACTACTGCTTGATTACGATTGAAAACCTCTCGGCGAAGAACCTCAGATTCACCACCACGATAAACTGAGTGAGATACCTTTAACTCAGTAAACTCAAAAAAACCTTTAAAAAGTAGCTTGCTGTGATGAAGTTTGATCGATTTAGACTGCATTTACTGAACCTCAACCATAGGCACACGAGATGTAACTGCACACAACAACTCATAACCAATGGTACCAGCATGTTTGGCAACTTCATCTACTGGAAGTTCATCACCCCATAGAATAACCACATCACCAATATCAACCGAAGATTTACTATCGGTAATATCAACACTGATCATATCCATTGAAACCCTACCCACAAGCGGAAGCTTTTCTCCATTGATAAGAACAGGTGTACCCGTTTGCGCATGGCGTGGATACCCATCCCCATAGCCTATTGCGACAATTGCAATTCGACTTTTTCGCTCTGCTGACCATATATTTCCGTAACCAACACTCTCGCCTATTTGAACGGTTTTAATGGCGATTACTTCCGACTCTAACTGCATAACAGCTTTAGGTTTTTCATTGCCACTAACACCCGCTCCATAGAGAAATATACCAGGGCGTACCCACTGATAATGAGACTGCGGATACCTAACCATAGCGGCGGAGTTTGCAAAACTCTTAGGGTATTCATAATGACTGGTGCTTTGGTTGAATTTATCTAGCTGCTGCATGGTAAAGTCGACAAGCTGACTATTTGATTCATCTGCAGAAGCAAAATGAGACATAAGATGGATAACAAACTCATTTTCTGAATTCTCCAGCTTACTAATAACGGCCTGTAACTGCTGGAGATCAAAGCCTAGGCGGTGCATTCCAGTATCAACTTTAATCCAAACACTGAGATAACCGTCAATGTGATTATTCAGAAGCCAGTCTAGTTGATAATCTGAATGAATCACTAAATCCAGTCGGTTTTGAATAACAATTGGTATTTCAGCTTCACTAAACAGGCCTTCTAAAAGCAAAATTCGATGTAAAAACCCCTTCTGCCTCAAAATCATAGCTTCATCAATTGAAGCCACGCCAAAAGCATCTGCTCCGCTCAAATGTTGAGCAACTCGTTCAATCCCGTGTCCATAACCGTTTGCTTTAATGACAGCCAGCACTTTACTATCAGGCGCGTATTCTTTTACCTTCTCAAGGTTATTTTTGAGAGCAGGAAGGTTAATCAGGGCTTTTGTCGGTCGGTAAATCATAGAAACAATTATTAATAGTGCTCGTCCGGTACTTCAAAACCAGCGTGATTTTCAAAACGAGTATATTCGCCAATAAAGGTCAAGCGAACCGTTCCAAGTGAACCATTACGGTGTTTACCAATGATAATTTCGGCTGTGCCCTTATCTTCAGAATCAGGGTTATAAACTTCATCACGGTAGATAAAGATAATTAAATCAGCATCCTGTTCAATAGCTCCAGATTCACGCAAATCAGACATAACCGGACGCTTATTCGGGCGTTGTTCAAGGCTGCGGTTAAGCTGTGAAAGAGCAATCACTGGGATATTAAGCTCTTTTGCCAGAGCTTTGAGTCCGCGTGAAATTTCAGAGATCTCATTAACCCGGTTTTCAGCTCCAGCGGAACCGCGCATTAGCTGTAGGTAATCAACCACTACCAGCCCTAAACCTCGCACAGCTTTATCAGGATTCTCATCACCTCTTTCAACCGCTTGTTTGCGTTGTTCGTCACGAATATCTTTATCAATTCGTCTGGCTCTGGCTCGCAGCTCATTAATCATCAACGCAGGAGTATCGTCAATGTAAACACTTGCATGAGATAGAACATTAATCGCTTTATTGAGTTTTGGCCAATCATCTTGAGCGAGCTTTCCGGTTCGCATTCGGCCAGCATCAATTCGGCCTATTGAACTGATCATACGCATGGCGAGCGATTCACCTGGCATCTCCATACTAAATACTGCTACCGGCGTATTATTTTTAGTCGCAATGTTTTCAGCCATATTCATCGTGAAGGTGGTTTTACCCATCGATGGTCGCCCAGCAACAATAATCAAATCGCCTTTTTGCAGGCCTGCTGTCAGCTCGTCAAACTCTGTTAGGTGAGTCTCTTCACCAGTAATGGTGCCCTCAGTATTAAAGAGCTCATCAATCTTATTGATCGCCGCTTCCAGAAGGAAGTCCATGGTTTTATACTGGCGTTCTTTACCCTCTCCATGCTCAGCGATGCTCATGATCTTTGATTCAGCTATATCGAGTATTTCTCGAATATCTTTTCCTTGCGGAAAATAAGCGGCTTCAGAGACATCATTGCTGGCCTGAATCAGCTTGCGTAAAATCGATTTCTCACGAACTAATTGGGCGTAATAAAGAATATTGGCTGCGCCCGGTGTATTTTTTACCAGGTCTGTCAGATAAGCTTTGTCACCAGCGGCTTCAAGCTGGCCGGTGTTTTCTAGACGTGCGATGACTGAAACTAAATCATATGGTTTGTTATTTCTACTCAACTCATAAATCGTATCGAATAGAACTTGATGCTGCTTAGTATAGAAGTCAGAGTCATTGACAACACCAGAGACATCGTCCAAAACTTCATCATCCAACATCAAACCACCCAAAACGGACTGTTCAGCATCTATCGAGTGTGGTGGAACCTTAAATAGTTCTTCTGCTTTTTGTGCGTTCATGCTAATGGATGGGTCTACAGCGGCCATATAGTTTATGATTTTCAGGAGTTACAAAATATATTAGACAGGGAAATTATTATAGCTGTTTAGGTTGTGCAGTGTATTAATAATACAGACATAAAAAAACGGAACTGCTCATATAAGCAGTTCCGTTCTTATCAATAATTGGCTTGTTTAAAAAGGAACCTTTGTCCCTAAAAAACCAATTAAGCTTCTTCAGTCGCAGTAACGTTAACTGTGATTGAAGCAACTACATCAGTGTGTAGCTGGATATCGATTTCGTAAGTACCAGTGTGGCGCAGAGCACCTTCAGGCATACGAATGTCACGACGCTCAATATCAAAACCAGAAGCTTTAAGAGCATCAGAGATATCTTGAGTTCCCACTGAACCAAATAGCTTACCTTCATCACCAGCAACTGACTCAATCGTTACGACCTGACCATTTAGGTTCTCGTAAACACCTTGAGCTACTGCAAGTTCTGCAGCGGCAGCTTTTTCTAATTCAGCGCGCATTTTTTCAAATTCAGCAACGTTATCTTTAGTTGCTGCTTTCGCTTTACCTTGAGGGATCAAAAAGTTACGAGCGTAACCTGATTTAACAGAAACTTGATCACCTAAAGATCCTAGATTTTGTACTTTTTCAAGCAGAATAACATTCATGGCTTAAACCTCTATTGTTCTTCATTTTCCAATCGACTTCTAAAATCGATCCAAGAATCGACCATGCCGATGGTTGCTAAAATCAACATTGTTTGTGGTACAAAAAATAACAGAACATATAAACCTGCCAACCAAGCAGCATGAAGTTCATTAACTGCTACAGTCTTATGCGCAATGGCTAAGCCTTGAAACATCAAACCGGCGATTAATACACCAGACAAATCATAGGCCAATCCAGGTTCAGCACCATTTATCAGGCCTATAATGGCAAGTAGTATTGCCATATAAGCGACTGAACGCGGTAAAGCTAGATCGTAAAAATCAGCTTTAAATGCTCCCGGATTATAAAGTTCACTCTGCCACCATCTTGCTACCAACAAAATTGAGTACCATAAGATGATTATAAAAATCGCTATCAGCAGACTAACCATTCCAGCCATTTCAGAAATGGTTTCAAGGTTATAGTCGATTTGCGACTCTTTTAGCAGCGGAACGACAAACTCATTAAACTGAGCGATCCACCATTGCGCCGGGTCTGCAACCAACAGATGAAAAGCAATCAAACCGCTTCCCACTATGATCATTGCAAACTGAAGCGCAGAAGCCATCGACTGAGTATTTTTCAATATCACTGCCATTAAAAATATTGGCAGCATATACTCAATCACTGAAACAACCGCTGGAAAATAGTTTCCAGTTAACAGCAGCGTTACAGCAGTGTGGCTTACTACACCCCAAATCAGGGTTTTCAAACCTTCAGCTACCGAGACTCTCAAGGTAACTAAGGCGATTATTGCACCAACCAGAATTCCGAAAGGTGCTAAAAAGACACTTAAAGCTGCAAATCCAGCAGTTGCAATCAAGGCCTGTGTAGGACCTTTCATGGCATAATTCGCTATTCCTAGCATAGTGCCTCTGTTATTTCTTGATTAACAACAAATTACTTGTGTTGATCAGTATATGGCAACAACGCAATATAACGAGCGCGTTTGATTGCCGATGCTAATTGACGCTGATACTTAGCGCTTGTTCCAGTGATACGACTTGGAACGATCTTACCAGTTTCGGTAATGTAAGCTTTCAAAGTATCTAGATCTTTGTAATCAATTTGTTTTACGCCGTCAGCAGTAAAACGACAGAATTTTTTTCTTCCAAAACTTCTAGCCATGCCTTACCCCTTATTATCACGACGATTGTCGTTTCTTTCGTCTTTTTTACCCATCATGACTGATGGCTGAGTGATCGCTTCTTTCTGCTTAACAAACATGCTGCGTAGAACGGCATCGTTGTAGTAGAAAGAGTTATCGAGTTCATCAAGAGTAGCTTGATCACATTCGATATTCATTAGAATATAGTGAGCTTTGTGAACTTTGTCGATAAGGTAAGCAAGTTGACGGCGACCCCAATCTTCCAGACGGTGAATTTGACCACCAGACTGTTCGATAAGGCCTTTATAACGATCTAGCATTGCAGGAACCTGTTCAGATTGATCAGGGTGCACTAGAAATACGACTTCATAATGACGCATTAATTTTCTCCTTATGGATGATAAAACAGTCTCCTGACACGAATTTCATGCAGTGAGACAAGGATAATTTCACGCTGAAAATAGATTAAACAGCCTGAAAGGCGCGAATTATAAATGATTTTGCCAATGGATTCAAACAAAAAGTAGACAATGGAATTGTTTACTAAAAGGCTGTTTATAAAAGAAAATTACAGAAAGGATGTAAACAGAAATTGCAGGCCTGTAATCATCATTTAACAGGCCTGTTAAAAACGGTTATTAAAGGCTGCGATTGATTTCATTTAATGCCGCTACTGGATTATCCGCCTGAGTGATTGGACGACCAACAACCAGATAGCTTGACCCCGCCTTAATTGCATCTGCAGGAGTCATAATGCGCTTTTGATCATTTACCGCACTACCCGCTGGACGAATTCCCGGTGTTACCAAACAAAAATCAGCCCCAACCTGAGATCGAATATCAGCCGCCTCTTGAGCTGAGCAGACAACGCCATCCAACCCGGAATCTTTTGCCAGCTTGGCTAAACGCAAAACGTTATCTCTTGGTGAACCTGGCAAGCCAAGTTCTTCAAGGTCAGTCTGCTCCATACTGGTCAATACTGTCACAGCAATCAATAGAGGCTGGTGTTCGCACTCTTCAATCGCCTGTTTTGCGGCCTGCATCATTTTTCGACCACCCAGAGCATGCACATTAACCATCCATACACCCATGCGTGCAGCAGCTTGAACCGCTTTGGCAACCGTATTGGGAATATCGTGATATTTAAGATCGAGAAAAACATCAAAGCCGTTGCTGATAAGATCTTTTACAAACTCAGGACCACCAATTGCAAACAGCTCTTTACCAACCTTTAAACGGCACTCCGCCGGGTTCAGTTTAGCTACAAAATTAGTGACGGCATTTGTCTCTGCAAAATCTAATGCGATCAATACCTTAGGATCATTTGTTAAATCTGAATTCATTGTTTTTTAGATGCCTTATTTGTCAATTGCAACCAGGTTATTGTCTTGATTAGCCTCGCCTTGCTCTTTACCCAACTGTTCTTTGATCTCAATATTGGTTTTTTTAAGCTGAATCACCTGGTCAGATAACTTATGAATCTCTCGATTTTTACTGACTACCAGCCATTTCACTTTGAGTAACTGGAGAAAGACAATAAAACCACCAATTGCCATACCAATCACCAAGAGTACAGACATGACCACACTTAAAGGCAAAGTAGCACTGGTAAAAAACAAATTAAGATCAACTGCAACAGGATTTAACAGACCTATAACAATGCCCAGTAGCAAAAAGGTGACAATTGCAACAATTGAAAACAGTATAAACATCTTGATGATAATAACTCGAGTAGAAACAAGACAAATTATAGATGATTGGCACAGGATTAACAGAACATAAACGGAAATTATTGCCAATCCGATTTTGATGACTAGAGGTGTAAAAATAAAAAAGGAGCCAAAAGGCCCCTTTTTAGTTTCTAAAGCAAAATATCTGTATGTTCTTTCGATTCGTCAACGCGCGCTCTTAAAGACTTTCCAGGCTTAAAGTGAGGAACACGCTTATCATCAAGCTCTACCGTTTCCCCTGTTTTGGGGTTACGGCCAACACGAGCTTTACGGTGGTGAAGACTGAAACTGCCGAAACCGCGAATTTCAATCCGTTCACCCTCAGAAAGAGTGTCTATCATTGCATCTAGAATTTGATTCACTGCAAGTTCAACATCCTTTTGAGAAAATTGAGTCTGTTTTCTTGCAATGAGTTCGATTAATTCAGACTTGGTCATTAGTTCTTGCCTTTATTTATCTCGCAGCGAGAATGTCAATAAATTGATGCTTACGCATAGTGTGACCAAGGTGTAGCCCTTATCGAGATAGGGCTACCCTAGTAAAAAATGAATCTCAGAGATTACATTTTGTCTTTGAATAGATCACCTAGAGTGCTACCAGCGCTAGCTTGCTGCTCTGTGTAGCCTTTGATCGCTTCAGCTTCTTCAGCTGCTTCTTTCGCTTTAACAGAAAGAGACAGTGAACGATTCTTACGATCAATGTTTGTGATCTTAGCTGAAACTTCATCACCTTCTTTAAGGACGCTAGAAGCATCACGAGTGTCTTCTAACAACTCAGAAGCGCGAAGGTAACCTTCAACTTCAGGAGCAACATCAATAACAGCACCTTTATCGTCTACAGACTTAACAGTACCTGTTACGATTGAACCCTTACCGTTGTCAGCAACAAACTGACCGAATGGGTCTTGTTCAAGCTGCTTAAGACCAAGCGAGATACGCTCACGATCTGGATCGATAGATAGGATAACAGTCTCTAGTTCATCACCTTTCTTGAAGTCACGAATCGCTTCTTCACCAGGCTGGTTCCAAGAGATATCAGTTAGGTGAACAAGTCCGTCGATACCACCATCTAGACCGATGAAAATACCGAAGTCAGTGATAGACTTGATGCTTCCAGAGATCTTGTCTCCTTTAGCGTGAGTTGCTGAGAAACCTTCCCAAGGATTAACAGTACACTGTTTGATAGATAGAGAGATACGACGACGCTCTTGATCAACATCAAGGATCTTAACGCGTAGCTCTTCACCAAGGTGAACCACTTTAGATGGGTGGATGTTACGATTAGTCCAATCAAGCTCAGAAGTGTGAACTAGACCTTCAATACCATCTTCAATCTGGATGAAAGCACCGTAATCAGTGATGTTTGCAACTTTACCAGCCACTTCAGCACCGATTGGGTAACGAGAAACCATATCCGCCCAAGGATCTTCTTCAAGCTGCTTAAGACCAAGAGATACACGGTTACGCTCTTTATCGAACTTAAGAACCTTAACTTCGATTTCGTCACCAACCTGAACAATTTCAGATGGGTGGTTAACACGACGCCATGCCATGTCTGTAATGTGTAGAAGACCGTCAACACCACCAAGATCGATAAACGCTCCGTAGTCAGTAAGGTTCTTAACGATACCTTTAAGGGTTGAACCTTCTTCCATATTCGCAAGAATAGCTTCGCGTTCAGCAGAGCTCTCTTGCTCAATAACTGCACGACGCGACACAACCACGTTGTTGCGCTTACGATCCAGCTTAACTAGCTTAAGCTCAACTTCTTTACCTTCAAGGAAACCAAAGTCACGGATAGGACGTACATCCACAAGTGAACCAGGTAGGAAACCGCGAACACCATCAACATCAACAGTAAGACCGCCTTTAACCTTGCCTGTAACAAGACCAGTAACCACTTCACCTTCTTCCAATGAAGTTTCAAGTTTATCCCAAGTCTTAGCACGCTTAGCTTTCTCGCGAGATAGGCGAGTCTCACCAAGACCATCTTCTAGAGTTTCTAGGAAAACTTCAACTTCGTCACCAACAGCAACTTCAAGTTCACCGTTAGCATCAAGGAATTGGAATTTAGGAATAGCTGACTCAGATTTCATACCTGCATCAACTAGAACAGTTTCTTTATCAATACCAACAACAGTACCGATGATTAGAGAACCAGTGTTAAATTTGTCTTGTTGTAAAGACTCTTCAAATAATTCAGCGAAAGATAATTCACTCATGGATTTAATTACCAAAATTTTCAAACCGTTTCTTTACCGCTAATGGGTTCTTGGCAAACAACCGGGTCAATTAATAAATACCGACTTCCCAAAGGTCGATAGAAAAACAAATCCCCGATCTTTAAAAAATACCAGGGACTTAGAAATATTTTTAATTCAATTAGTTACATAAAAACCAATTAAATTTTAATAACTGTAAGACTTATTTCATCAAACCTTTTTCCCACAATAGTGACTCGGCTTTCTGACAGACATCCTGTATATTCAAATCAGACGTATCTATAACAACTGCATCCTCTGCAGGCCTCAATGGAGCGGCCTTTCGATTAGCATCTCGCTCATCTCGCTCTCTGATGTCTTGAGTTATCTGCGCAATATTAGCATCAATTCCTTGCGTTTTCAACTGCTTAACACGTCTTTCTGCACGAACTTCAGCGGAAGCGGTTAAATAGATTTTTACTGGCGCAGCTGGAAAAACCACGGTTCCCATATCGCGGCCATCAGCAATCAAGCCTGGAGATTCTGCAAATGCCTTTTGTCTCTCTAGCAGCGCAGCCCTAACTTCAGGGATTGCAGCCACAGTAGAAGCGACTGCAGCCACCTCTTCCGTTCTGACTTTAGAGGTCACATCTGCATCCTGATAAATAATGCTGGTCGCTTTAAACTCAACCGGCAACTCTGTCGCGAGTTTTTCCAGTGATGCAACATCATCAAGAGCCAGTTGATTAGCGACCGCACCATAAGCCAAGGCTCTATAAATAGCGCCACTATCCAACAAATGAAAACCAGTTTTACAGGTCAGGTACTGAGCCAGTGTACCCTTACCTACTCCACTAGGACCATCGATAGTTACTACAGCAACATTGTTCATTTTATTCAGCCTCAACTGCTTTTACAGACATACCAACTTCATTAATCAAATCGAGAAATATCGGGAAAGAAGTGTTCACATTGGCGCAATCGTCAATCACAATCTCATCGGTTGCATTGATACCGGCAACGGTCATTGCCATAGAGATACGGTGATCATGATGACTCTGAATTTCACCACTCTGCTGTGATTGAGCCCCACCATTTATAATCATGCCGTCTGGTGTAGGCTGAGCGTCAACACCCACAGCATTAAGGCCATCCGCCATAACCTGAATGCGATCTGACTCTTTAACACGCAACTCTTCAGCCCCTGTCAAAACAGTCTGTCCTTCAGCAGCGGCTGCAGCGACAAACAGTACAGGAAATTCATCAATTGCCAAGGCAACCAACTCTTCTGGAATATGAATTCCTTTTAGCGGCGCATACTTAATATGCACATCAGCGACTGGTTCCCCACCTACTTCGTGGAAATTCTCTAACTGAAGATCTGCACCCATTAGTTTAAGGATATCAATAATACCAGTACGAGTTGGGTTCATACCCACATGCTCTATCACCAGGTCAGAATCTTTTGAAACCGCCGCAGCCACCATAAAGAAAGCAGCTGAAGAGATATCCGATGGCACATCAATATGACGTGCAGTTAATCTACCGCCACCTTGAAGACAAGCTTTCATTCGCTGACCATTCAGCTTATTAGAACTCACTTCATAACCAAAACCGTTTAGCATGCGCTCGGTATGATCTCGAGTTGGAGCAGGCTCTTCAGCACAGGTTTTACCATCAGCAAACAGGCCTGCTAAAAGTACACAGGATTTAACCTGAGCACTCGCCATTGGCAGGGTGTAATCAATCGCTTTCAAGTTACCGCCCTTACCTTTAATCGTCATTGGCAGGGTTCCGCCTTCAGAGGTAATCAGCTCTGCCCCCATTAAGGCTAGAGGATCCGTCACACGTTTCATTGGACGCTTGGATAGCGACGCATCACCAATCAATTCACACTCAAAATCTTGGCCTGCCAAAATACCAGCAAGCAAGCGAGTTGAAGTTCCAGAGTTCCCCATATCCATTGGTTTACTCGGTTTCTTCAGGCCTCTTAAACCAACACCTTGAATAGTGACGTTGCCATTTTCAGGGCCTTGAATTTCAACCCCCATATCACGGAAAGCCTGCAGCGTTGCCAGCGCATCAGCACCTTCAAGAAAGCCAGTTACCGTTGTAGTACCCTCTGCGAGCGCACCCATCATAATGCTACGGTGCGAGATAGACTTATCACCAGGAACTCGAATCCGTCCCTTAATGGTTCCTCCCGGCTGAACTTTAAATTGTATATTTGCCATACTTAATAATATTTTTAATATCGTTAATTAGTAACTACTTACCAAATCATGTGGTTTCCCAGACTGCCTCTAAAACATCCAAGTTCAAGGCGGAAAAATGTAAGTTTACAAGTATTTTCCAATAAAGAAGTTGGTGATTTTAGAGCTGATTTGGATAGTTACATTTTAGTTTTGTTGTATTTGCAGAATATGCTCATCTCTGGCTTGCTTAGCTTCACTAAACAAATTGTACAGGGCTTCTGCGTCTTTGTTTTCTACTAGCTCGGCCAGCTGCTGAATAGCAACACCGTAGTTTTTAAGCCACTTAACAATTGCATCAGAGTTATAGACTGCAATATCACGCCACATCTCAGCATCACTTGAAGCAATCCGAGTAAAGTCTTTAAACCCACCCGCGGTGTAATGAAATACATTGCCCAATTCAGGGTGTTCATGCAGCATCTCTACCAAACCAAATGCCAAAAGGTGTGGTAAATGACTGGTGGCAGCAAAAATTTCATCGTGCTGCTGCGGTGCCATCTGCTCAACATTAGCACCGAGAAGAGACCAAATTTCTTCAACAATTGTTAATGCTGTTTGATTGGTTTGCTCTATTGGCGTCAAAATTACACGGTGATTGACATAGAGAGCTTCATCAGCCGCTTCAACACCACTCTGTTCTTTACCTGCAATTGGATGACCAGGAACAAAACAGGAAAACTTTTCGGCTAGCGCCTGCTGAGCAGAAAGCACCACACTACTTTTGGAGCTACCGGCATCGGTAACGATCGCATTTTTAGCAAGGTGTGGTTTGATAGCTTCGAAAGAGTCCGCCATAACACCAAGCGGTACAGCAAGAAAAACTAACTCACTACCAGAAACTGCATCAGCTATATCGTCAGTAAAGCGGTCAATCACCTCTAAATCCACCGCTTTCTTCAAGTTACTTTGGCTTCTGCCAAAGCCAACCACCTCTTCTACCAGGCCTGCTTTTTTTAGCCCTTTGGCAAAAGAACCGCCAATCAGGCCAACTCCGATAATGGTAATCTTGTCAAATTTAATCAATATTATTCTTCTTTTAAAATCTGCTTTAATGCATCCAGAAAATGCGCGTTTTCAACCTGAGTTCCAATTGAAACTCGCAAGTATTGGCTCATACCATAATTTGCAAGTGGACGAACAATCACCCCTGCTTCAAGTAGTTGTTGATTGATCTCTAAAGCTTTTGTTCCCAAATCCACACAGACAAAATTGCCCACAGATGCTATATACTCAATCTTCAACTCATTTAATGCATCGGTTATTTGTCTCATTCCAACTTTATTAACTTTAACCGCCTCCATTACAAAGGCCTGATCATCCAATGCATAACGTGCTGCGACCTGCGCAAACTGATTGACATTAAATGGCTCACGCACTTGATTGATATATCCGATAATTTCCGAATTACCCAGCATATAACCTATACGTAGTGAGGCGAGACCATAGGCCTTGGAAAAGGTACGAGAAATCAGTAGATTAGGGTATTGTTTTAAATAATCAACACCGTTGAAACTTTGTTCTGTATCTAATAAAGAGGCCGCATATTCTAAATAAGCCTCATCTAAAACCACAACAATATTTTCTGGCACTTTGGAAATAAAGGCTTCCCATTGTTGCTTACTGAAAAATGTACCGGTTGGATTATTTGGGTTGGCAATATAGATTAGTTTGGTTTTATCGGTAATTGCAGCCAACATAGCATCTAAGTCATGCCCCCAATTCACAGCGGGCACTTCTACTCCAGTAGCCCCAACAATCTGAGTAGATATTGGATAAACCGCAAAGCCGTATTGCGAATAGATCACCTCATCATCAGGCCCAGCAAACACCCTGGCAACCAGTTCCAGCAGTTCATTGGAACCATTGCCAACTGCAACTTGGTCAGAATTCAAACCAACAAATCTAGCTAAACGCTGTTTTAAGGCATAGGCCTCACCATCCGGGTAACGAGAAATATCTTCCAGTTCATCTCGAATCGCCTGAATAGCACGTAAACTAGCGCCCAAAGGATTTTCATTTGAGGCCAACTTGGTAATGGACTCCAAACCAAGCTCTCGTTGCAGTTCACTTACCGGTTTACCTGGAATATACGGGTGAATACCTTTTACATAGGGCTGAACTAAATCACAAAATGCTACTGCCATCTATTACCTACAAGTATTTATAAAGGGGAAACTGGAAAAGAACCGAGCAGCTTATAAAATGCCGCCTTATCCTCGACACTCGCTAAGGCACTGCGTACATTTTCATCATCTTTATGGCCAAGAACGTCAATGAAAAACACATAGTCCCAAGTCTTGTCACTTGAAGGCCTGGAGATAATACGAGTCATATTGATACCGCGTTCACTGAAGCAAGCCAGAATGTCTAACAGTGCGCCAGCCTTGTTTTGCATAGAGACAATAATCGCAGTTTTGTCACAACCGCTTGGCTGGGTATATTCGCGGCCAACCACCCAGAATTTTGTGGTGTTGTCTTTAAAATCTTCAATGTGCTTTTCCAAAACAATCAGCTGATAAAGCTGTGCAGCCTGCTCTGAAGCTATTGCAGCCAATGAACTGTCTTCACGAGCCATTTTTGCCGCCAGCGCATTGGAATCAACTGCTTCAATCTCAGCCCAAGGCAGATTGTTTTTAATCCACTCTTCACACTGACCCAGAGCCTGAGGGTGAGCAACCACTTTTTTGACTTGCTCAATATCAGGGTTAGTCGACAATAGACAGTGGTGAATTTCCATGTCAACTTCGCCAGAGACCTTAAGACCTGAATGAATCAACTCATTCTGAGTCTGCTTAACCACGCCTTCAGAGGAGTTCTCAACTGGAACAATACCGTAGTTAGCCTCACCCTTCTCAACCGCTTCAAACACATCTTCAATTGTCGAAACAGGATGTGGGTGTGCTGAAGAGCCAAACTGTTTGACCATGCTAGCGTGTGAGTAGCTGCCTTCAGGCCCAAGAAAAGCAACAGTGACTGGCTGCTCAATCGCCAAACAGGCTGACATGATTTCTCGGAACAGTTTTGCCATCTCATTGTCAGGCAACAAACTTTCGTTGCGTTCTTTAACCGCTCTTAAAACTTGAGCTTCACGTTCAGGCCTGTAAAAAACAGCATTGACGTCGCCACCCTGAGTTTTAATATCCGCAACCTTTTGTGCACACTCTGCACGTTTACCGATTAACTCCTGAATCTGCTGATCAATTGAGTCAATCTGATTGCGGATTTCGGTTAACTGTTGTTTTTCGCTCATAATCCCTTCACTATCCGTGCTGATCTGCAAATTGCTGCATAAACTCAATCAAGGCATCAATACCAGCTTCCGGCATCGCATTGTAAATACTGGCACGCATTCCACCGAATGCACGGTGGCCTTTAAGACTCAACAGACCTGCAGCTTTAGACGCTTCAAGAAAAGCTGTGTCTAACTCGCTGTTTTTTAAATCAAATGTCACATTCATCCACGAACGTTCGCTGTCTTTAATTTTATTGCTGTAGAAGTCTGAAGCATCGATAAAATCATACAGCTTTTGTGCCTTGCGTTGATTAATTTCTGCAATCGCTTTGACACCACCAATCTCTTTTATCCACTCAAATACCAGGCCTGCCAAATACCAGGCAAAGGTTGCGGGTGTATTAAACATCGATTCATTATTGGCGTAGGTTTCCCAATTCAAAAGAGTTGGACAGGCTTCACGAGCTGATCCAAGCAAATCATCGCGCACAATAACTACCGCCAAACCTGATGGCCCAATATTCTTTTGAGCACCGGCATAGATCATCGCGTATTTAGATACATCAATTTCACGACACATAATATTTGAAGACATATCTGCAATTACAGGCTTGCCTTGGGCAAAAATTGCTTCCAGCTGATCTTCCTGAAACTCTAGACCAGTAATGGTTTCGTTAGAGCAGATATGAATATATTTAGCATCTTCTGAAAAGCTCCACTCAGATTGAGTTGGAATTTCAGTTGGGTTTGCCTCTTGCCCACCGGCAACGACATTGACATTAGCAAATCGCGCTGCCTCTTTAATTGCCTTAGTTGACCAGACACCGGTATTAAAGTAATCAACTGTATCGCCCTGCTCACAGAGGTTGAGCGGAATCGCACCGAACTGCATAGAGGCGCCACCGTGAATAAATAACACCTTATAGTTATCTGGAATAGCCATGATATCACGCAGATCAGCTTCCATCTTGGTTGCTACAGCCATGTACTCTTTGCTGCGGTGACTCATCTCCATCACCGACATACCGGTCTGGTTCCAATCTAAAAATTCACTATCCGCCTTTCTCATTACGGCTTCTGGAAGCATTGCCGGACCGGCACTGAAATTAAAAGCTCTCGACATTTCTTGTATTCTTTACTGTTTTTCAAAAAGAAAACAGGCCCGAATTAACAGGCCTGTAGATTTTATAAAACCAACGGGATTACTCTTCAGTTTCTGCTGGAGAATCATCCGTTGTTTCTGTATTGGTTTCAGCTGTAGATTCAGTTGTTTCAGCGTCTGGGTTTTCACCTTCAAACTCTTCGTCATCTTCAATATCGACAACTGCCAGGCCAACAACCTGTTCGTTTTTACCGACATTAATCAGCTTAACACCTTGAGTATTACGGCCAACCACAGAGATCTCAGATACTCGGGTACGAACCAGAGTCGCTTTATTGGTAATCAGCACAATCTCTTGTTCAGGTGTCACCGATACTGCGGAAACCACATCACCATTGCGGTCTGTTGTTTTGATCGAGATTACACCCTGACCACCACGATTAATGGTTGAGTAGTCATCAACTGGCGTACACTTACCAAAACCATTCTCTGTAGCGGTTAAAATCAGCGCATCCGGTTTGGCAACCTGCATGCTGATGACCTTAACGCCATCCTGCAACTTCATACCGCGAACACCACGAGCGGTACGTCCCATAACACGAACATCCGACTCTTTAAAGCGAATCGCTTTACCGATATTACTGAACAGCACAATCTCCTGTTCGCCATCGGTCAGCGCGGTACCAACCAGTTCATCATCATCCAATAGGTCAACCGCGATAATACCGTTAGCGCGAGGACGTGAGAAATCCTTCAATGAAACACGCTTGACCACCGAGTTACGGGTAGCCATAAACACCACACGCTCATCGAACTCATCAACCGGCAATACAGAAGTAATGTGTTCACCCTCTTCCAGAGGTAAAACATTAACAATTGGTTTACCGCGGCTGCCGCGGCTCGCCAATGGTAACTGCCAGGTCTTCTGCCAGTACAATTTACCGCGGTTCGAGAAGCACAGTAGCATATCGTGCGTGCTGGCAACAAACAGTTGACCTACTTCATCTTCTTCCTTCATGGCGGTAGCAGACTTACCGCGACCACCACGTTTTTGCGCACGGTAGTCACTCAGTGGCTGAGTCTTGATATAGCCATCTTGCGAAAGCGTTACGATACGGTCTTCCACCGCAATCAGGTCTTCTGCATCTAGGTCTTGATAACTGTAATCGATCTCGGTACGACGAACATCCCCGAAGTTCTCGATGACTTCAAGCAATTCTTCTTTAACCACTTCAGTCAAACGATCAGGGTTGCGGAGAATTTCAAGGAATTCAGCGATTTTTTCAATCAGCTCTTTGTACTCATCGATAATTTTGTCTTGTTCGAGGCCTGTCAAACGGTGTAGACGCATCTCAAGAATTGCTTGCGCCTGAACCGGAGAAAGCTTGTAAATTACACCCTCTGAGCCAAACCCTTCAGGCAGGTCTTCAGGGCGAACGTCTTTCATCTCAACGCGCTCAAGCATATCGACTACAGAACCAATTGCCCACTCTCTTTCCAGCATGCGCTCTTTAGCGACTGCTGGACTTGGAGAAGCCTTGATCAACTCGATCATCTCATCAATATTAGTCAGAGCAACCGCAAGACCTTCTAAGATATGCGCTTTCTCTCGCGCTTTTCTCAGTTCGAAAATCGTGCGGCGTGTAACCACTTCACGACGATGCTTAACAAATGCTTCAATAACCTGTTTCAAGTTAAGCAGTTTTGGTTGACCATCAATCAAAGCAACCATATTGACACCAAATACGGTCTGCATCGCTGTCTGCTTATAAAGATTATTGATAATAACTTCAGGCACTTCTCCGCGGCGAACTTCAATAACAATCCGCATACCGTCTTTATCCGACTCATCGCGCAGCGCAGTAATACCTTCAATCTTCTTATCTTTAACCAGCTCGGCGATTCTTTCAATCAGCTTAGCTTTATTAACTTGATATGGAATCTCATGAACAATGATTTGAGACTTACCAGATTTATCAGTTTCAACCGAAGTTTTAGCACGCATCTGAACACGACCACGGCCGGTTTCATAAGCTTCGCGGATGCCAGAGGTACCGTTGATCAAACCGTAAGTTGGGAAGTCCGGTCCAGGAATATGCTCAATCAAACCTGCTACATCAATTTCTGGATTATCGATGTAAGCCAAACAAGCATTCACCGTTTCAGTCAGGTTGTGTGGTGGAATATTGGTTGCCATCCCTACCGCTATACCGGAAGAGCCGTTAACAAGTAGGTTTGGAATACGGGTTGGCAGTACATCCGGTTCAGATTCAGAACCATCGTAGTTTTCAGAGAAGTTAACCGTCTCTTTATCTAGGTCTGCTAGCAACTGATGAGAAATTTTTGCCATGCGGATTTCGGTATAACGCATTGCCGCCGGCGAATCACCATCAACCGAGCCGAAGTTACCCTGTCCATCAACCAACATATAACGTAGTGAAAACGGCTGCGCCATACGAACGATGGTGTCATATACAGCAGTATCACCGTGCGGGTGGTATTTACCAATTACATCACCGACAATACGGGCCGATTTTTTATATGGACGGTTATAGGCATTACCCAGCTCATTCATCGCATATAAAACACGACGGTGAACCGGCTTTAGACCATCACGAACATCGGGTAAGGCGCGCCCAACAATTACGCTCATCGCATAACTGAGGTAGGACTGCTCCATTTCATCTTCTAAGGAAATCGGAATTATTTCGCGAGCAAACTCAGACATAGATAATCAACTTTCTATAAAATTAAATTGAAAATTGATTATATAGCAAATAAAGCCAAGATACGGCCAATTTTGAGAGAAAATTAAAATCTCGACACCCCGTCGAGAATCAGAAAAAACCCTGTGACGGGCTTTAAATTTAAAATTTTGGCTTTTTTATACGATTTTGAACCCCAGGACAGAAGAATTTCGTATAATTTTGGTTCTATTTTTTCACTCGAGCATATTTTATGTCAGTAGACAGTCAAACCGCTAATAATTCAGATCAAAAAGAACTCGATAACTTTAACCGCCTTTCCAATACCTGGTGGGATACCGAAGGTGAGTTTGGTGCACTGCATAAAATCAACCCGTTCCGCCTCGAGTTTATTGAAAAACACCACCCTATTGCCGATCAAAACATTCTGGATATCGGCTGCGGCGGCGGTATTCTTTCTGAATCTCTAGCCGCTCAGGGAGCAAATGTCACGGGGATTGACTTAGCTGAAGAAGTGCTGACTATTGCCAAACTTCATGGCCTCGATTCTGGTGTAAAAGTTGACTATCAACTGATTGCTGCTGAAGACTATGCTGAACAACATGCGGGGGAACACGATATTGTGACCTGTATGGAAATGCTGGAACACGTGCCAGACCCGGCTTCTATTGTTCAAGCTGCCGCTAAGTGCGTTAAACCTGGTGGCTGGGTATTCTTTTCCACTCTCAACCGTAACTTTAAATCATACCTGCTAGCGATACTGGCAGCGGAACATGTGTTAAACATTGTCGCCAAAGGCACTCATACCCACGAGAAGTTTATTACTCCTGCTGAACTCGGTGCTATGGCGCGCCCTGCCGATTTATATTTAAGAGATTCTGCTGGCATTGAGTACAACCCACTACTGAACCGCTATGGTCTGAATCATGATCTAGATGTTAACTATCTACTGGCATTTCAAAAGGCTGAGGCCTAGAGATAATGACAGTTAAATGCGTACTTTTTGATTTAGACGGTACTCTGCTAGATACCTCATATGACTTTGCCTATGCACTGAACCAGACTCTAAAGCACTTCTCTCAGCCACCGTTACGATATCAAGATATTCGCAAGGTAGTTTCTCAAGGCGGGTTGGCAATGACACAACTTGGCTTTCCCAACCTTTCCGGTGATGAACTTGAAGAGAAGCGTCAGCATTTTTTAAAAGTCTATTTCGACAATATCGCTCATCACACTCAAATTTTTCCCGGCCTCGAATCGGGTCTTGAGCATTTAGCTAAAGTTAATATTCCATGGGGCATTGTTACCAATAAACCGGGCTGGTTAACAGAAAAGCTGCTTGAACATATCAGCTTCCCATCGCAACCACTAAGTGTGATTTCTGGAGATACTCTAGAAAACAGAAAACCCAATCCCGAACCTATGCATTTAGCTGCCAAACAGTGTGGTGTCAGTCCCGATAAATGTATTTACCTTGGAGATCATCCGCGCGATATCGAGGCCGGTATTAACGCGGGCATGAAAACCGGTGCTGCCATGTTTGGCTACCTACCGGAACCAGCTGATGCGAATGCGTGGCCAGCCGATCTGTTCTTTCACACGCCTATTGAGATCAGTGAATATATTAAAGAGTTAAATTCATGAAAACATATTTAGTAACCGGTGCCGCCAATGGCTTGGGGCAACAACTGAGTAGAAACCTGGTTTTAGCAGGCCACCAGGTGGTACTACTGGATAAAAATCTCAAGGTACTGAATGCCTTTTACGACGAGTTGAACTCTGATCTTGTAGCACTCTACCCGATGGATTTGTTGGGTGCAGACCTGAATGATTATTTAGATATGCATGACAAGCTAAAAGAAAACTACGGCCATATTGATGGCATTTTTCTCAATGCAGCTGATTTGCAAGGCTTTACTCCGATTTAACACACCGATTACAAGCAGTGGTATGAGGCGATTCAAACCAATTTAAATGCCAATTTTCACTTGATTCAACAAGCCATCGCACTAATGAAACCGATTAAAAATGGCAAGATTGTAGCGATTACTGATAAAAGCGTCGATAAAAATCCCGCTTATTACGGTGCCTACGGTGTAGCAAAAACCGGCCTGAAGCAACTTATGCAAACGGTTTCTGCCGAGCATTGTGAGCAGTGCCTTAACTGCTATATTGCAGATTTAAATCCGTTTGCGACTCAGACACGTGGCAGATTGTTCCCGGGAGAAAATCCCACAAAACTCACTCAAGTTGATGAAGTAGCGGACTATGTTATAAAGCAGACCATTAATGGCAGTAAAACCTTTGAAAACAGTGAGATAGGAACGGTAACCAGATTAAAGTAAAGCCATGCGCTGTTAGCTATCCTGGTTGCCTTTCGCGCTTACTCCTGCCGTCAAAGTGAATCTCATCGCTTCGTCCATTGTAAGATCAACCGGTTCAACCTGGTTTCTCGGTACTAAAACCGTATAGCCGCCAATCATGTAACTCAAAGGCAGATAGACCAGAATATGGTCATCATCATTAAAACCGTCTGGTAATTCTGAAGAGAGAGGCTCAGTAACAAAGCCGACGACTTTTAGACCATTTTCTGGCAGCGTAATCGCCACTACCTGATCAAACTCCTGTTCACTTTTGGGTTTGAAATAATCAAAAAAGTCACGAATCAGGCGATAGATCGGTTTGATAACCGGTAGGTGCAAAATCGCTTTTTCGATTTTGGCAAACAGGCGGCGAAATAGATAGGCGTGCATTAGAATTCCAACCAAAAACATTGCCAAGAAGCCTGCCAACACCCCCATACCAGGCCAGTACAAGTCATCAGACATCCATAAACGAATCCATCCACCGAGCACAGCTTCTGCTGAATCTGCCAACCAGTAAAGCAGGTAGAGTGTCAAAACAATGGGAAGTAAAGTAATCAGGCCTGTCAAAACATTGCGGCCGATAAATCCAAACATAATTTTCTCGACTTATTAAGATAAGATTTAATATTAGTTGTTTTCAGAAGGAGTTAAAAACTTTTCTTCAAATAATTTAGCAGACAGTGGTTTGCTTGTTAGATATCCTTGATAATAATCACAATGCCTCAT
The DNA here is from genome assembly GCA_002299245.1 of Hydrogenovibrio sp. UBA650. Classification (GTDB taxonomy): domain Bacteria; phylum Pseudomonadota; class Gammaproteobacteria; order Thiomicrospirales; family Thiomicrospiraceae; genus Thiomicrorhabdus. Next base: position 1,589 of record DBOI01000020.1, on the reverse strand, counting down.
ACTTAAATAATCGAGCTGAACTTGCTCTTCAATCCCTTCAGCCAGTACTTTTAAATGCAAACTCTTAGCCATGGAGATAATAGTATTAACTATTCGCATACCTTTCTCATCATTCGGAATAGCATCAACAAAACTCTTGTCAATTTTTAACACATCAAAGTTCAAACGCTGTAAATAGTGAAGTGAAGAGTACCCTGTGCCAAAATCATCAATCGCCACTTTAACTCCCATACCGCGTAAACGCTCGAAAAGTGCAACTGTAGATTCAGTTTCAAGATCCATCAAACTAGTTTCCGTAATTTCAATTAACAAATTTTCAGGGGGAAGATCCAAGGTTTTCAGCACCTCAAAAACTTGTTTATATAGATCACTGTGCATAAGTTGTTTTACACTAACATTAACGGCAAAAACATAGTCTTTAAAGCCTGCGTCAATCCATCTTTTTGCCTGGCGACATGTCTCATACATAACCCAGTTTCCGATCTCTATAATCAAGTTGGACTCTTCTGCAATTGGTAAAAAATCAACAGGTGGCACAAGTCCTCTTTCAGGGTGGTTCCATCTAACAAGAGCCTCTGCTCCCTCCACCTTTCCAGAAGCTATATCAATTTGTGGCTGATAGTAAACGTTTAAATCATTGTTTTTGATTGCATGCCTCAGTTCAGACTCAATACGCAGCCTATCTTGTGCTTCAGCAGTCAATTCAGAGTTGTAGTACTCGTATTTACCGCGTCCTCGCTTTTTTGCCAGATAGAGAGCGGCGTCAGCATGCTGCATCAACTCTTCGGTATTTTTTCCATGCTCGGGATATAAGCTAATTCCACAACTACAGCTGATTTGAACCTGAGCTTGGTTTGTAAGAGTGAATGGCCGAGTAACTTGATCAATTAGCTTTTGTACTATCCTAGCGATATCCTCAGTCAATCTATAGTTTTCTACAAGGAAAACAAACTCATCTCCACCAAGCCTAGAGAGAACATCAATATCTCGTATTAATGATTTTAAGCGGCTCGAAACTTCAATAAGTACCTCGTCACCATATTGATGTCCAAAACTATCATTAACATTTTTAAACAGGTCTAAATCAAGCATTATCACAGCCAGATGTTGGTCATTACGTTGTGCGTGACTAATTGAAAACTCGGTCGCTGAAAGAAACTTGTGTCGATTTGGCAGGCCTGTTAGTAAATCGTGATTGGCAATGTATTCGAGTTCATCTTCCGATTTTTTAATTTTTGAAATATCAGCAAACACCCCAACATAATTTTCGAGTTTTCCGAATTTGTTTTTAGATGCAGAAATCGTAAGCAGCTCGGGAAACAGCTCACCGCTTTTTTTGCGATTCCAAATTTCTCCTTGCCAATAACCTCTAGTATCAATTTCATGCCACATTTTTCTATAAAAATCTTCATCATGTCGGCCAGATTTCAAAAAGCTTGGTTTTTTACCCAGTACCTCGACCTCAGAATATTCAAGTATCTTCTCAAAAGCCGGGTTTACAGAAATAATACGAGCATCTGTATCTGTTACCATTAAACCTTCGCCAAGACTTTGATAAACCTCAGAGGCAAGTTTGAGCTGTTTATCTA
>DBOI01000010.1 GCA_002299245.1 Hydrogenovibrio sp. UBA650 | reverse complement strand
TGCATCTTTCTTCCCTTGGCCAATAAATGGCAGTCTGGCTATTTTTTGTTTTTATTATGTGCCTGAATATTAACAGGACCTGTCTAAAGATAGAAAAGCATACGATATGCCAAAAAGCCTAAGATTTCGCTAAGGTTTTTCAGATAGATGTCGATATAGTTTAATTAGGATTAAAAATCAGGTATTGAAAAAGAAAAAATCGGCCTGCAAAAAGGAGATATGAAAAACAGACCGATATAACTAAGTTGCACCTAGTAAAAATACTTTTTACTTTCGGATGCTGATTTAATTTTAAACTAAAAACCACTCTATTAAAAGTGTAATTAGTTCTTAAATAACAACTACAAAGGCCAGTATTTGTTTAACCATTGAGTGATCACACCGGCTCTTGCAGTGTCTCCTGTCATACCAACATCTTTGTATACCAAACGGACATCGGCTACTTTTTCCGAAGAGATCGTGTTATCAGGTTGAATATCTTCTGGTCGAATTATTCCGGCAAACTGAACGACTTCATCACCGTCATGAATTGTTATCCATTTTTCTCCGCGAATCATTAAGTTTCCATTGGGAATGACTTCAACAACTGTCACTGCAATTGATCCAGATAAGCTGGAATTCTGCTTAACATCACTTTTACCAGAAAAAGAGCTTTCAGAACCATAGCCAACCCCCAAACCTCTGATTGGTTGAGTTACCCCATCAGCAGCCCTACCAAATAGATTATTAGGTGTATTCAAACTCAATGGCGTGGTAATACCATAATCCTGTGAATTCGACTTGTCATACTTGGCTTCATCTTTCTTATTAGCTGACATATTCTCACTAAGCGAAATAGTAATAATGTCACCTACTCTGTGGGCACGAGCATCATTGAATAGAGTCATGGCACCTGACTGATAAAGCGAACCATTCTGTGGTTGAGCCTGTTTGGGAATATTCAAAGGATAACTCGGCGCATAACTCTCATGCTGAACCCTCTCAGGGGCACTTGAGCAACCAGTTAGAGCGGCAAAAACTACCAAACCAGTAATGGAAACAACTTTAATATTCATCGTCCTGGCCTCCTATTTTAAATATTCATAAACGCCGACATTGCTATTAAAATATCCAAGCTTAGATGTTATTGTTTAGATACTGCATCATACCGTCAGCAGCAGATATTGCTTTTGAGTTCATTTCATAAGTACGTTGAGCTTCAATCATGCCAATTAACTCTTCAACAGTATTAACGTTGGAAGCTTCCAAAGCGCCCTGAGTCAATCCTCCTGCATCCGCAGTCTGCGGATTATTTAGATTTGGAACACCGCTCGCAGTGGTCTCCGCATAGAAATTATGACCAAGAGATTCAAGGCCTGCTGGATTTATGAAAACGGCTAACTCAATCTGCCCAACCTGATTCTGGGCGACATTTCCTGGCTGAGTTACATAGACCACACCATCTCTAGAAATAACCACTTCAGTTGTATCGGCAGGGATATTAATATTTGGTTCTAGCAAGTAACCCGATGAAGTCACCATGTCACCATTTTGATTGACCTGAAAAGACCCATCTCGGGTATACATCAGATTACCTTCCTGGTCGAGTGCCTGAAAAAAGCCCTTGCCTTCAATAGCAACGTCAAGCTGATTATCGGTAACCATTAAATTTCCCTGAGTATGGATCTTTTGAACACCAATCGCCTTAACCCCTGTACCCAACTGCAGGCCAGAAGGTAAAGTATTCGCTTCATCTTGAGATGCCTGAGCACCTGGCTGACGCACATTCTGATAAAGCAAATCATCAAATTCTGCTCGCCCAGCCTTATAGGCGTAAGTATTAGCATTTGCCAGGTTATTGGAAATCGCAGCGAGTCTAAACTGCTGAGCTTCCAGACCAGTTTTTGCAACATATAATGCTCTGTTCATATCTTATTCCTCTAACTTAGGGCTTTATCTCAATGACAATATTGAGTCTGACTTTTGAGCATGGCTCTTAGTCGTATTCATCATTTTCACTTGAAGCTCATATTTTCTGGTTAACTCGATCATATTGACGAGTGCTTCAGCAGTGTTGACATTACTGCTTTCAAGGGCTCCACTTACTACTACAACGTCTTGTTGTTCCAAAGCTTCAGCATCTGGCTTTAAACGGATAAATCCATCTAAACCCTTTTGCAAATCTGATGGTTCTGCTTTCACTAAACGTATCCTGTCGAGAATAACCAGCTGATTACTTGGCGAGTCTGCTGGAACGATCGAAATAGTGCCATCATCACCAATAGTGATGTTTTTGACAGGTGGAACATTTATAGGAGCACCGCCTTCATTGAGAATTTGATTACCCTTAACGTCAACCAAATCACCATTTTCTAGAATCTGCATACTCGCTGTACGTACCAGAGCTTCCTCGCCATCCGGTGCCTGAATACCGATATAACCATCCTGTTTGGTTGCAATATCCAAGCTTCTCCCCGTCACCTTTAAGGCACCGGGAGCAAAATCTGTCGCAGGCCTCTCATCAAGGGAGTAGGCACGAGATTCCCAACCCGGTCCCTGTACATGTTGAGCTCTGAAAATATTGAAGTCTTGTTTAAAACCGTCAGTATTAGCATTTGCCAAATTATTGGCATTGTTTGCCTGAGACAACATGACTTCTTTGGCACCGCTCATAGCGATATAAAGCATGCGATCCATAACTGGATACCTCGTAAGTATTTGTATTTCTAGTCAAAGTTGAGTGAGGCTGACACCTCACTCATATAATTTGGAACACTTTGATATCTATCTGGGTCTTACGCCCTTGAAAGGTTCCCTTGTGTGTTTATATTTTTCATTTACCTAGCAGCAGAGACTGTGCCAAAAAACCATAAAATAAGACTAAAGAATAAAGAAATCAGCCGTTAACCGGATATAGGATAGTTATAGAAATAAAAAAGCCGGCAAAAATGCCGGCAAGACCAGAAAAAAGTTATGAATTATAGGTTTAGAATTGTTTGAGTTAACTGCTGTGAGGTAGAAATAACCTGTGCAGAGGCTTGATATGTTCTCTGTGTTTTAATCATATTAACCAGCTCACCAGCAACATCTACGTTTGAGAACTCTAGAGATCCTGAGTTAATCGTCCCCATTCCAACTGACTGAGGTTGACCAATTTGAACGGTACCTGATGCAAAGGTTTCAGCATAAGTCTGTCCACCCAGTTTTTCCATCGCATTCAAGTCTGTAAAGTTACCCAATGCAAGCTGCGCAACTGCAACGGATCGACCATTCGAATAACGCGCCGAGATAATACCGTCTTGTCCAGTGGTTATTCCTACCAGATCACCGATCTGGTAACCATTCTGAGACACACCTCTTAAGTTATAAGTGCCTGCATACTGAGTCATTTCATCTAAATCCATCTCGATAGAAACCACGGTATCAATTGGGTTTCCTAGTGGATCATTAGCACCGGTAATTGGCGAATCAATAATAAAACTCAAAGATGGCTGAGTACTGATACTATCCCACCCTGGTGCTGGTGCAGCAGTAGCTGTATTCAAAGGATAGCCACTACCAATAACATCCTCAGTTAAAGCTGATGAATCATAGGCACCATCTTTTGCACTAGCAGGCTGCCTTACATCAATAAGTTCACCGTTGGTATCAAATCTGACTTCAAATATCATTCCAGCCTCAGTTGTCGCTGCCTGTGAAGTTTGGTCAAAACGATGGCCACTGGTTACCCACTCATCATTTTCTTGATCATAATCCTCGATAGTGTATTGAACAATCCATGAACTGTATTTTTCTCCAGTATCACTATTATCCGCTTCAACGACATCACGTTTGTAGAAGTTAGTTGTCAGACGATGCTCACCACCAAGGGTATCGTGAATAATTTTATTGGTCGAAAAATCAGGAAAACCTTCATAGTTACCATTGCTTTCGGGGTTAATCAATTTGAGCAGGTTATCAACTCTGGTAACCATCGAGTCATAACCATTATTGACAATATTATTACCGTAAACAGATGCATCTGCCGAAGCAACACTTGCCGCGGCTCCACCTACTGTAAACGCAATAGCATCGTAAGCGGCTGCAACGGCAAGTTCAGCAGAAGCTAAAGAACTTGTTGCATGCATAACCGAAGATATATCGATGGCATTAAGTACAGAAGCTGCTGCATTATTTGCTGAGATTGCAGTAATTCCGCCTGCAACTAGCTGACTGATTAAATCATCTTTAACCGTTCTGTTTACCTCGAGGATAATCTGGTTAACCTCATCTCCGTCCGGAGCGTGGTTATTTCTTTCCTGGCCGTCTAAATTAATATTGAACGCCATCTGATCTGTTGCTTTTGGCTCTTTATTAAGGGCATCCAAATCAATTGACCCTAAGGTGGATTGAAAATCAGGAACCGTCTCTGTCGAGGTTTCTTGATTCAATAAATAGCCTTGCACACGATTACCTTCTTGCGAGGTTAGGTAACCCTCAGAGTCGAGCTTAAAAGAGCCATTACGAGTATAGACCTGACCAAACTTTCCAGTTTGATCTTCAAGTATAAAAAAGCCTGCACCATCGATTGCCATGTCTAAATCACGGCCCGTTGAATTGATCGTTCCCTGGCTAAAATCTTGAGTAATCGCAGCAACCCTAACCCCATTACCCGGTGTATTCTGAGGCCCCGAAAACATGTCTGCAAATTCGGCACGAGAGCTTTTGAAACCGATTGATTGCGAGTTAGCCAGGTTATTAGAGATAACTCCAAGACCGTTTGAAGCGGCATTGATACCGCTTAAAGCATTTAAATCATACGATACACCCATGATCTTTCTCCTTGTGTATGAAAGCTAAACCTTTAAAGGTTTTTTATATTCTTTTTAAAACGTAAAAATTTTGTTAGTAACTTGTTAACCACTGATCTCTCGAACAGCATCCATCTCAATTTGTTCACCAGTGGCCAATGTTAAGGTCATTGTGCCATCTTGATTGATCCCAACCGAATTGACTCGAGATGCCACAACCGTATTCATCGACTGCAAATCACCATTTTCATCGGTTCCATAAGCCGTCAATTTATAAACACCTGAACCGCTTTCATTGTCGAGGTCATCAAATCCATCCCATTCAACGATCTTGCTGCCTGGCAACATGTCTGGCAGCAGGATTTCTTTAACAACACCGCTGTCATCAGAGACCACCACAGTGACATCAGTCAAAGCAATATCCGTCGCAAGCTCAAATGGCGAAGCCTCACCCTGAGTATGAGAAAAATCCTCACCGTTGACCTGAACATTCTTGCCAATGATTGAAGCTGCCTGCATGGTTTGAAGATTCTGAAAACCTGTTAACATTGCCACAATAGACTCATTCATCTTTGTTGTGGCTTCTAATTGACTCATCTGTGTTAAATCAGTAACAAAAGTCGTTGGGTCCATAGGCTTTGAAGGATCTTGGTTTTGCAGCTGAGTCGTCAGCAATCGCAAAAATTCGGCTTGACCCAAAGAATTGTCAGGCGCAAAGGCTCGACCATCTGAAGCTAGCTGCTGAGCCTGCAAGTAGTCTTGGTTACTGTTCAAAATATCTATTACTTGATCCGCCATATTTCACTCCTTACTTGCCTAGTTGAATTGTTCTCAGCAACAGCTGTTTTGAAGTATTCATAACTTCGATATTGGTTTCATAAGATCTTTGAGCAGACAACATGTTTGCCATTTCCTCAACGATATTCACATTTGGTCTATAGATATAACCTTGGTCATCAGCCATTGGATGGTTGGGGTTATATTCCATTTTGGCAGGCGCCTGAGATTCGACAATTTCCTTGACTCTTACGCCCGACTTTGGCTCATATTCATTACCTTCTAAAATCGTCTGAAATACCGGCTGCTTGGATTTATAAACTTCATCTTTATTTGAGCTAATACTGTCGGCATTGGCCATATTCGAAGCAACGGTATTTAAGCGAACCGTTTGTGCATGCATTGCCGAAGCAGAAATATCTAAAATCTTAAACATAGACATAATCAACTAGCCTCCACTACTCGCCACGCAAGGCATTACTAATACCTTTGATTTTGCTATTAATAAACTCAAGCGTTGCCTGTTGTTGCATGGCGTTTTCCATAAATTGCGCTTTTTCAATATGGGCTTCTACAGTATTACCATCCAATGATGGTTGAGTTGGCTGTCGATACATCAGAAACTTTGAGGTGGAGGTAAAACTATCACCAGAGATGTGATTAGCATTAGTCATTGTTAGGCTGGTAGAGGAATGATCAAACTCGTCAGAAGCCTGCTGTAAAGCTTTGCGAAAATCAAGATCTTGCGCCTTGAAGTTTGGCGTATCTGAATTAGCCAGATTATTTGCAAGCAATTGAGCACGATCGGTTCTGACTCTGAAAGCGGCTTCATGAATTCCAAAAATTGAATCTGCCATGTTATCCCTATGTGTTTTCTTGAGCTGCTGCTACCAACTCTTTTATTGTTGTCTAGGGTTTTAGCAACGCAAATGCCAATATTTAAAAAAAAGGGATTTTTTTATAAAAAAACCCTAAAGTTTCTGCAAAACGGCAGTTAACGGCCAAAAACTGAAAACTTTAGTCAAAAATAAGGAAAAATTTGCCGCCCAAGCTATCTGTCGAGATTTTGGCGATGCTTAAGCTATAAAAAAACCCGCTTTTATGAGCGGGCTTTGCTTGGTTTGCAGCAGTCTGTAGTTAAATAAACTAGTTATGGCACAGCTTAAATCATCAAATTTACCAGGCCTGTACAATATCTCCTACCTGAACCGTACCTTTATTCGCGGTAATCTCAGCCACAGCAAATCGCTGAGCAATACGTTTTATTTTTAGGAAAGCACCTGGTTGGTAGTCAGAACCCAGCTCAATACCGTTATGACGAACCGGGGTTCCAGTTCGATGATAAACAGCAAGGTCATCTCCGACTTTTGCACCCGAATCCGCATTCAAATAGATAATATAGTCACCGCCTCTTTTATCGATAATTTCACTTTGAAAGGTTTTACATCTAAGAGATTCAATAACATCAGTGACCTGTTGATTTAATAGAGCGTGGAAAACTTTTCCGGTATTAGTTGAAAAAAAGCCATTCGAGCCAAAAGGCCTATCACGCCCTACAAAGACATCACCTTCCACATCAAACCCTGCCCTGGCCTGGTGAATTTGCTTTTTATTAATTAAGTCAACCAGATACCAATCAATTTCTATATGGCGGCTATCCGGCTTAACTTCCAAATTGTAGAAACGTTTGACACTATTCTTAAAGCTCCCTCTATCTGCATGTGATGAGAGAGAACGAATCACAGTTAACAACAGAAATTGAGCGCCAGTTTTATCGCGAAAAGTAGACAATTGCTCTGAATCCAGATTAGGTGAAACCATTTGATTCGGTTGCAGATCGATCAATTCATTTACCAGGGTGAAGTTTTTATAATTCTTATTATTGATCCGGCGATCCAACTCTTGCTGATAGCCAATTAAAAGATTGGAAATATCACGCGCCTGATCAGGGTGTGGCATGACCACAGGCGCAATTGCCAAGCGAGCCTGGTAACTATTGCCAAGAATAGTTTCACAGGCCTCAATTGCCTCAGTTAGGCAGACTTTCATAGTAACCTGGTAATTCAATGGGCCTTTTTTAGTCTGACCGTATATGTCTTCTGCATCTTCATAGCCTTCGTCAAGCACAACAAAACTCTTAACCTTACTCTGTGAGCTAAAACGAGCACTGTCCAGTTTGAGCTCATAATTCTCTACTGATTGATCAACTTTAACTTTTACATTATTCTTCATGCTCGCTTGGCGCAAACCGTCGCGAATCGCCATCTGCCGGGCAAAGCTTATATTAGATTCTGATGGTAGCGCACTACCAATGACCTCAACACAAACTTCACTGCTTGCCGTCTTTACTGCGGCAAAACCGCTAGAGGAAAAAACAACCAGAGAAACAATTACAAGCAATTTATGAGTTTGCTTTACTAAAGCTTTTATACTGGTCGGAATAGTGTTCATGATTAACTCTCTAATCCCCACTTACTTCCGAAATACGACTGACTATTGCCTCAGCCAACTCATCAGAGTGCCATTTAGAAAGAAAAATATTGGCGCCAACTTTACTAGTTAAAGACTCATTGAAACCACCACTTAGCGATGAGTTCAAGACAACAAATAGGTTTTTAAGGCGCTCATCCTTACGAATACTCGTTGTCAAAGTATAGCCATCCATCTCAGGCATCTCTATATCCGAGATGACCATAAGCACCCTTTCATGAACCGGCGGTGCAATTCCTTTGGAAAACTCTTCTGCCCAACCTTCCAAAAAGTCTAGCGCGAGCTTACCGTTGTTAACAATCTTATGACGAACACCTAGACTTTCAAGTACATTCTTTAACTTGGATCTGGCAACAGTTGAATCATCTGCGCCCAGAACAAAGTAGTCACCTTCACCGGTTTTTTTGCCATAATTTTCAATAAACTCTTGTGAGATTTCGTTATTGGTTCCAGATACTTCGGAAAGCACCTTTTCAACATCGACAATTTGCACAATCTGCTCTTGCGCACGGGTAATACCGGTAAGATAATTAACATTCTGCAAGGTATCTGGAGGAGGCAAGATATCTTCCCAACGAAGATGGACAATACGATCGACATCTTCAACCAGAAAGCCTTGAACAGAACTGTTGAACTCAGTCACAATCGTCAGACTATTAGATAAATTTTCTTGTGGAATAGGCTCCAGATCTAAAGCTTTGGCCAAATCAATCATTGGCATAGTCTGGCCACGAATATCAGAAACCCCAACAATTCGATCATCTGATTTTGGTACGTTTGAAATCGGCGGTGTGCGAATGACTTCTCTAACTTTAAAAACATTGATACCGAATAGCTGCTTACCCTTGATGGTGAACAGCAGTAACTCCATCCTATTCATACCAGCTAGAGATGTTCTTTGATCGACGCCTTTTAAGAAGCTAGACATACTTACGCCACCTTTTCTTAAATTTCTTATTTGGTTTTTGCTGCATAATACCAATAGACTCTATATAAGTTGCTTTACAAACTAACTTTTATCAGCTTTTTCACAGCATGTTAGACTGAGACCATGAAAAAACTAACTGAATATCGATTCCTTTGCTTCATCTGGCAAGCCTTAAAAACAGCTTCAATGTTAGCCTTGATTATGCTATTCACTATAGCAAAACCAGCATATGCCAATAACGAAATCCCGTCTTCTGCCACAAAAAAACAGTCTATTGAGGCAATACATCAACTTGTTGAAAACCAAGTTAAGCAAAAAGTTGACCAAAAAATAATTGAACCAGTAATCACTATTCGTAAACTGCCCCACAATCTAGAGCTTCCAGCATGTCAAAACAGTCTTGAGTTAAATGATTCGAATACTGAGAGAATGGCTGGTAGAATGACTTTCAGGGTATTGTGCCAAAAACCCAAGTGGCAGGTTTTTGTACCCGTGATCGTAGATGGCAAACAGTCTGTGATTGTTTCTACTCAAGCTATTCTTAAAGGTGCCGTTATAGAGGCTAAGGATATTAGGCAAGAGCTGATCCACTACAAAAAGGTACCAAGGGGAACCCTTGTACAGCTTAACAAGGCAATCGGGCAAAGAACCAAAAAAGCAATTGGCCCCAATACGCCAATTAAAGTACGAGATCTTTTACCACCATTTTTAGTTTTTAAAAATAAACAGGTCAACATTGTTACTCAAATTGGCGAAATTGAAGTGGTTACCAAAGGAATTGCATTACAAAGTGGAGTACTTCAGGATCAAATAGCAGTCCGTAACAGCTCAACTGAGAAAACCATATTCGGCATAGTAGTTGCTCCTAACACAGTATTAATCCCTTAATTTTTCTAAAAAAACACTAAAGAAATTGTTTAATTGGCCGTTAATAAAACTGAAATAGATAAAAAAATTGATAAAATAATGCTGGACTCAGCTTTAAGAGTGCAAAATGTTCCAAAGCATTAACCAGAAGTGAGGCTGGAAAAATGGACATTAAAAACCTATCAAACAGTTTGAACGCTGGGCGTTCAAATGAGGTTAATAAACCTCAGGAGAAGGTTGCCAACCAAACAACCGATTCGGTAAGCAACCAGGATTCTAATGACGATCGTGTCACCCTGACCGATGTATTAGCGCAGGTTAGAGATTTGGAAGTTAAATCTCAGGGTGTAAAAGTTGATAACTCAGCTAAAATCGCTGAAATTAAAGCAGCGATTGCTGAAGGCAGCTATCAAGTTGATGCCAAAAGTATTGCTGAAAAACTTGTTCAGACAGAAGTACTTTTTTCTAAAAGTTAACTCTATTCATGAATTCTTCTTTAACTCAGTTAGACATTATTAATTTTTCCTCACTTGTCGCTGAGTTAGTGAAGCAACTAAACGAGTTCTCCAAGGCTCTTGATACTGAAACTGAAACGATAAGAAAAAACGATAGTGACGGCCTGACGAAAAGCAACCAAGTCAAACAAAAACTATCAGATTCACTAAGTGAAACCAGCAACAAGCTAGAAGCCAGCCTTCAGCCATTAGACACCAATATTATTGACCTTCCCAAACATCAGGTTTTCAGTGAATTTGGCCAAGAGCTTCAAGCTCAAGTTAATCACCTTATCGCTTTGACTGTTGAATGCCATGATAAAAACCTGGCCAACGGCATGTCAATTCAGATTCTCAGTAACATCAACCAGAATGCACTGGATATGATCTCTGGTAAAAGTGATCGAGATGTTAACCTCTATGGAGCCAGCGGCGAAAAAACCCAAACTGGCAGCAGCAAAAAATCTCTAGGCAAAGCCTAAGTTTATCGGCGTGAATCTTATTTTTAGCCGACAACAATTTGACACTTTGCACACACTTTTTATTTTTTACGACTAATGGCTCGGATTCTGCTTGAATAACAGTCAATCAGACTAATTATTTAGCGACTGTTTTATTTTCGTAACTGTAATAGAATATCTGAAGATTAGTCACCAATAGCTTGGTTCAACGTCAACCAATCAAATAGAGAGAGAAACTATGCGCAGAGACAAACGTTCATATTATCGAATTGATGTGATCATGCCTTGTAGCTATCGGGTTCTGACGAATGAAGAGGCAGAAAAAACGCCTCTGCCAGATAATCCCGACTCCAAATACATAGAAGAATACTTTATGACTAATTTGGCCGAATTGGATAGCCAGATCAATGAAGTCATATCTCAAATCAACCTGAAAAGCTCTTTACTTGCTAGTGCCTTGACGGCAATGAACAGTAAAATCAATTTTCTTTTGCAGACTATCGACGAAAAACAACTATCGCGCGCAATCCCTCAGAGACTGGTGAATTTGAGCGGAGGAGGAATTGCAATTGATATTGAAGAGCCGGTTACCATAACAGACAAAATTGATCTTCTAATCAAACCACTGCCAGAAGAGTCACCAATTCTTGTTCGCTGTGACATTGTCAGCATCACACCACTTCCAGAAGAAGATAGCGAAGGCTATACAGTTGCACTGTTTTATCAAGCACTTTCAGAAGATGACCGTCGTAAATTAGTCTATTTCGTCCAATCTAAAGAGATCGAATACGCGCAAAAGAAGCGTAATGCGGATGCAAATTTTAGGAAGTTCTAACAAAACAACTGCTCACCAGAAAATCGTTTTATCTGACATTTTTCCAAACATAAAAAAACCTGGTTATTAACCAGGTTTTTTTACACCATGAAATATTCTACAAGCAAGTCAATAGATTATGGGTAAGCGTAACGTTTGTCGGTTCTCTCGTGCTGCTGCTGTTTTTTCGAGTTACCCTCTTCCAGCATCTTACGCATTTTTTTCTCCAAAGCCTTCATCTTTGCCAGGCTTTTTTCCATGTTGGCTTCACCCTGTTTTTGAACTTTTTTAGACTCTTTTAGCTGCTTGTCATGCTTGGCAACTTTACTTTCAAGAATGCGGACTCTTGTACTTATACTGGCTGCATCTGCAATCCCCTGCCAAGTAAACATTGTCAAAAAGGTCGAAATTAAAATGAATTTTAGTTTCATACTATGCCTCACTATTCATGCTATTGATTTATCTGCATTAAGCACACACAGACACACAGCTTTGACATTAGTAGGAACTGACCTTATAAACGGCGTCCGGCTCCATAGCTTTTGAGGTATCTGAACCAGAGTAGATAAAGGCTTCTTCAAAGAATTTTTTATCAACATAAACCTCTAAGACCGTTTCATAGTTGTGATCAGCCATAGGAGTAATACTGACAATTCTTGCGCCGCGAACAACGGCATTCACTCGAGCACGGAAGCTGTCATTTTTGGCCGTCAAAGTCGCTACAGAGGTATTACTGTCAATCTTAATTCCATACAACTGTTCCGCCAACGCACGATACGCATCAAGCTTAGAAGCTCGGATCGCCATAAGGCGTCTTTGGCCTGGGGTATAGGCTGCATAACTACTTTCCGCACCGTAACCAATCCCACTTATTTTTAGTAGCTCTGGCTTCTTGGTAGCAGCCTTAGGCAATTCAACAATAATTGGTCTGGACTCTTCCTGGGCAGCCATCGGTTGAGCATTATCACTCGCGGTCGGTAGCAACTCACAACCCGTAAGGGCAAGGGAACTTGCTAAACCGAAAATTAAAAACGTTGTCTTTTTCATGGTGTTTTACTCCGTTTTAATTCAACTATTAAATTATTTATTCACAATAACTGTTACTTTTTACAATTGTCTGTTTGATGATCACAATCAAATTGATCGATTTCATATGCCTTACCAAACTCATAATTCTCAGGAACTTGGCTAGTTGCATAATAATCTGGCACCTTCATTGTTGGATTAGGAATCAAACCAAGGTATTTTCCAGTTTTAATTACAGCTTGTTGCAACTCAACAACATATTCACCGTCTTCATCTT
>DBOI01000081.1 GCA_002299245.1 Hydrogenovibrio sp. UBA650 | reverse complement strand
ACTTCGCTGAAGATCAATTCACTATTGATGTCAGTGATGCGAATGGCAAAGAAACACGTTTTGACCTGAAAATCTCATCAGGCCAAAGTGTAGTGAACTCCGGTTACAGTGAAACCTATGATTCTGCAGCGAGTGTTGCTGATTGGAGTAACTCAGACTGGAGTAGTGGTAATGGCGGAAGAATGCAGCTGACCGGTCATGGTGGAATAGAATGGACAAGTAAGACATTTGCATTTGGCGGCGCTGTAGCTAATGAGCCTGTGACTCTTGAGTTTGATCTCGCCTTTACAAATGGCTGGGAGACCAGTGGTAATGCCAAAGACTTCTTTGAGGTACGGATCAACGGAATACAGGTAGACTCAGATGCTTCTGCTGGAACAAACTTGAGGTATAGTGGAACCACCAATGGTTCAGGTGATGTAACGGTTACGTTTAGAAGTATTACAACGGCTAGTGATGAAAGTGCTTTGATCGATAATTTATACATTTCTCTGGATTCTCCACCGACTTCAAATGAGCTATTCCTGTATGGTGATGATAATGACGCCGAACAGTTTGTAATTCACTCGGAAGAAGACGTAACCTTGGTTAACTTCGATACTATAAGCGACGTATTGGATTTAAGTGAGGTGATCACAGATTCTGATGGAGATGTGGATTCAAATGGCTTGGCAGAATATCTGAACTTTGCTCAGGGTGACTTTGATGGTGACGGAAGTAGTGATGATACCCGGATAACGATTGACCACGATGGTGAATCTGATCCAGGCACTGGTACTACGGTTGTTACTATTCAAGATGAAACCTTGAATGAAACGGATATTGATGATCTAAACATTGATTATCAAAACAATTAATGTTCTAAACCCTTAAAAGGCACATTCTTATGTGCCTTTTTTGGTTTATTTGCTTGAAAAGTTTTGATTCTTTAACTAGAGAATTAAGCTGATTTCGTTGACTATTTATGGTTTACTAACGTCTAATGATCCATACTTATTGGTAGTTTAGACTCTTAATTTGGCCTCTCCAACTGTCTTAACACCCTCTTAAAAGCTTGTAATTGGAAAAGGTATGTTAAAAGACCTTAAAAAACTCATTAAAGAGCAACCTGATATTTCTAAATCTGAACTGATTGCTGAAGGAGAAATCGCTTCTACCTTTAGGGTCCGCCAGATTTATGATAATGGAGAACGTAAACAGATTGTTCGAGTTATACGCAATATTAGCAACCACTACGCGGTCAAACGTGAGAAGGATTTATTACATTACTTAAATCAATTTCCAGAGTTCGCAAAATTTAATGAAATTCGCAAAGTTGGCCAACACTATTTACAGTTTTTTGATTATGTTGGTAAACGTAACTTAGCCGATAAGGTCAAAAGAAAAGGGCCTCTTTCTCAAAATCAAACCCGTGATTTGTTGATAGATATGGTGAATATTTTGGATCGAATCAACGATGTTGGCTTTGTTCATGCAAATATTCGTCCTGACAATATCGTTATGGGTAAGAAGCACTCTTTTTTAGTTGACTGGTCTCAATCTATTCCAACCATAAGCTCGTTTGAGACTGAGAATATAAATTATGATGCATGTTACTATGCTCCTGAGCGACTGAATGCTGAGCAGGATATTAAAAGTGATATTTACTCTCTAGGCTGCACTCTGTATTTTGCGTTAACCGGCAAACATATTTATCGCTTAAAGAAAAAACACTCCTTGGCCCAGCAGTTTTGGGCGCATACTCATCACTCAGTTCATAAAATGAATAAGTTACCGATTTTTTGGCGCTATCTCATTTTTTGGATGACGCAAAAAGATCCTGTAAAACGTCCTGGTTTGGTTGAATTAAGAGCTTGGATAGACGATTTAAGTACTCCGGATTGGATACGTCGAATGAGTTCGCGAGCAGAAAAGTCTTATCCCGATGACGCTTTAACTATGCTGGCAGATGAGCACTGGTTATTCCCAATTTATCTAAAAGCAAAACAGAGTGAAGATGACAACGATCTTGAGACCGCATTTAATCTTTATGAAAATGGTGCATTTCGTGGTTACTCCCTAGCTGAATTCAGACTGGGACTAATGTATGAAGAAGGCAAGCCTGTAAAACAGTCTTATGCAATGGCGGCTAATATGTATCATCAGGCCTTTCAAAAAGGCAATCCAGATGCCGCTTATCGGTTAGCCAGGCTGTTTGAAAAAGGACTGGGCATGCCAAAAAATCTAGACTATGCCTTTAAACTTTATCGACATGCAGCAAATCGTGGAAACCTTGCAGCCCAAAATGCTTTTGGCTTGATGTATTTGGCTGGAAAAGGTACTAAGCGAGATCTAGCTCAGGCTCGCTCTTGGTTGAATCTGGCTGCTAATGCCGGCAGCAAAGATGCGAAAAATAATATTAAGGCTCTGTTGGAAAAAGCCAAAAAAGTGAGTTAGAGTTGATAACTATTTAATCTGCTTTAAATGAGTAGCTAATTTGCTTAGCCAACGAGTAAAAATCGGGTAATCTTCAGCGCTCATATCGATTACTTCTCTTACCGAATAAACGCTAAGAGGTCTTTCAATACTATTACAGGCGATCTTCATTAAATAGATAGTTTCGTCTTTCGAAAACATAGGATTGATATAAAAGTAGGTTGTTTTAGCAAGAATGGTTGCACTGATAATCTGGCTCCACAAAGCTTCTGGGGCATTAAATCTTTGCAGGAGTGATTGATCGGGTTCAGAATCTTTTTGCATCTTTAGCAGCTCATCCAACGGCACAACTGCAAGTAAATGCTCAGCGACGTCACGAGCATTCGGCGGCAGTTTTAACAGGCCTGCTGTTTCATATTTGTTTTCAATAAGATGCATTTAAGGCTCTTTTTCAGTCAATTCATATTCAAGTTAATGTAAGGCTTGCAACTTGTTAGAATAATCAGTTATTCAATTTGAGTAAAGCCTGAATTCAGGCCTGTTGTTTTTAAAAGGATTTGCCATGTCTCAGCACCCTCTTAGCCAGTACTTAGATGCTATTCCAGATTTTCCCAAGCCTGGAATTGTGTTTAGCGATATTTCCCCGCTTCTCAAAACGCACCTTAATGAAACAATCGATGCCATGAGCGAGCTGTTTACCGAGCAAGAATGGCAGGAAGTTGATTACTTGGCCGGGATTGAATCTCGAGGATTTATTTTTGCTTCAGCACTGGCATATAAACACAATAAAGGCTTTGTAAAAGTAAGAAAACCGGGTAAATTGCCAAATGTTTGCGCTTCAATTGAATATGGTTTGGAATATGGTAGTGACAAACTTGAAATGCAGAAAGGCGATGGCAAAAAAGTAATTCTTTTTGATGATCTGATTGCAACTGGTGGTTCAATGGGTGCCGCAGCAGAGTTGTGTGAAAAGGTTGGTTATGAAGTCATGTCGATGGCCTGTCTGATTGATTTAGCCGATCTAAACAGTTTTGAATACCAAGGAAAAGTCGTTCGGTCAGTTATCCAGCTAAAAGACTAAAAGCATCGATAAGTTTAAGGATTGTTTTTATGAGAATTCCTCGCTTAACAAAGAGTATTTTTCTAGACCAGTTTCTTTATATGCAGATGGTAGGTGTGATTATTGGGTTGTCATTTCCGCACTTCCTGGTTTTTTATGGGTTTCCAGAAGATGATGTGCTGACCTTTGATTTCTATATAGTCACTCAGATAGCAGGACAGACTGTAGGCCTGATAAGTTTTCTGCTTATTACGATGGTGATTAGACCTCATTTAAAACAGCTTTCTCACAAAATGCACGATATTGCCAACGGTCTACAGGAAAAAGATTTCCTTAATTACTCTGAAAAGTGTAATCAAGACCTCTGCAAAATGGATGTAATTTCAGAAGATGAGATTGGTGTAAGTGCCAATGCTTACAATCAACTCCTCAATGCGTTGCTTGAATCTCATGAATCGGAGAAAGTATTCAATCAATTTAGTCAGGTCATGTCAGAAAACTTGGATTCTAAGGCTCTGGCTGAGGATGCGATTTCACTATTGATCAATTCAACCAAAATTGAAGCTGCAGCGATTTTAATCTTCAGAAATGGAGAGGTTGAAGTTGAGACCTCTCAAGGTATTTTTAAACCAGAAAGTTTAGAAGATCATCAAGCGGTTAAAGAGGCAATAAAATCAGGTAAAACCAGCTGTATTACGCTTCCAAAAAATATTCAACTCGATGCCGTGTTAACCCAGTTCACACCCTCCGAAGTTTTTATCCAGCCAATTGAATTCAAAGGAACTCATTTAGGTGTTATGGTAGCGGCAACAGGCGCAGAGTATGCAGATGATCGAACCGAATTGACCTTAAACCTATTTACTCGCAGTATGGGACTGGCGTTGAATAATGCCCTAATCCATTCTAAGTTTCAGCGTTTGGCTGCATATGATGCTCTCACCAATGTTTACAATCGTAGATTCGGTATGTCTCGTCTTAGGGAAGATTTTGCTCGTGCAGTAAGAGAAAAGTCGCCTATAAGTGTCATTATGGTTGATATCGATCATTTTAAGAAAATAAATGATAACTACGGCCACTTGGTCGGAGATAAAGCCATTATGATTCTGGCGTCAATTATGAAAAATAGTTGTCGAGAGGGCGATGTGGTTGTACGTTATGGCGGTGAGGAATTTTTGATGGTCCTACCTGGCGCGTCTTCAAAAGATGCCGTACATCTTGCGGAAAGAATCCGCCATAAAATCATGGATACTGTTTTCAAAGAAGGGGAGCAGCAGATTGATATGGCAGCGAGTTTAGGGGTTTGCGGTTATCCTGAAACCTCTGTATCGGACGAAGTCGCACTCATCGATAAAGCCGACCAAGCTTTATATCAGGCTAAACAAAATGGTCGAAATCAAGTTGTTTTAGCAGGAGACAATATTAAGTAACTACAATGAATAATAAACCGCCTTTCGGCGGTTTTTTGTTCTATCTGGATTGAATGCCAAGCAAATGTTAGATGCTTTTTAAATAACTTTTCGCACGTTCAACAGCGGCTTTAACTTGAGCTGGCGCCGTGCCACCAAGATGATTTCGAGCTGCAACTGATCCTTCCAGAGTGAGAACTTCAAACACATCATCAGTGATCTTGTCGCAGAAGCCTTGCAATGTTTCCAGTGACATCTCGGATAAATCTAGCCCGCTCTCAATGCCATGAGCTACAGCCAACCCAACCACTTCATGAGAATCACGGAATGGCAGGCCTTTACCCACTAGATAATCGGCTAAATCAGTTGCTGTTGAAAAGCCTCGTTTGGCTGCTTCATAGGTCATTTCACGCTTAACTTGCATTGCTGGTACCATGTCAGCAAAGGCGCGTAATGAACCTTTAACGGTATCAACCGTATCAAAGAGTGGCTCTTTATCTTCCTGATTATCTTTGTTATAGGCCAGAGGTTGAGACTTCATTAGTGTCAGCAAACTCATTAAGTGCCCATAGACACGCCCTGTTTTGCCTCGCACCAATTCGGGAACATCAGGATTCTTCTTTTGAGGCATAATCGAAGAGCCAGTACAGAAGCGATCCGGTAGATCAATAAACTGAAATTGTGCCGATGACCACAGCACCAGCTCTTCGGAAAAGCGTGAAAGATGCATTAAAAGTGTGGCAGCGAAATGAGTAAATTCAATCGCAAAGTCTCGGTCAGAAACGCCATCAAGTGAATTTTCACTGATACG
>DBOI01000145.1 GCA_002299245.1 Hydrogenovibrio sp. UBA650 | reverse complement strand
CAAACACCGTTAAGAGTTTGTGAACAAAATCGCATTGGCTTGACGTCGTTCTACAGTGAGGACTTTTTTCAGGCTGATCAAGTCGTTAATAAGAGCGGTCAGGCTTATAAGGTTTTTACGCCTTACTACAAAAACGCGATGCAGTTAATTCACGCGGTAGAACCTCTAGAGCTTACCCAGGCTGATTTGAGTGCAACTGCCAAAATTAAGACGGACGATAGTAATTTAGTTGTGCCGCAAGATCTTGTCGAGATCGAGAATAAAGCTTGGGCTAAAAAGCTAATGAAACACTGGCAAGTAGGCGAATCTGCTGCCTGGGAGCATTATGAGACGTTTAGCCAACTCGGCTTGGCTGGCTATGATGAAGATAGAGATTATCCAGCGATAGATGCGACCAGCAAGCTGTCACCTTACTTGCATTTTGGACATATTAATCCACGCAGTATCTATTTTTCACTGCTGAGCCAACAGGCAAAGCCTGCAAATTATCAAGCTTGGGTGAGACAGCTATTTTGGCGCAGTTTTGCGCGTTATCTGCTGGTTTGGTTTGCCGACAAGGAACGACAGCCATTTAATGACAAATACTCTGTATTAGCCTGGGATCATTTACCTGAAAAACTACAGGCCTGGCAAAAAGGCAGAACAGGTATTCCGATTATTGATGCCGGAATGCGAGAACTGTGGGAAACCGGGTTTATGCACAATAGAGTAAGAATGTTGGTTGCATCGATATTGAGTAAAAACCTGAATATTGATTGGTTACATGGAATGGATTGGTTTGCTGATACGCTGGTTGATGCCGATCCAGCCAATAACTCAATGGGTTGGCAGTGGGTAGCGGGATGTGGGGTTGATGCTGCGCCTTATTACCGCTTGTTTAATCCGCTTGTCCAAAGCAAAAAAATTGACGCTCATGGCGACTACATAAAACGTTGGGTTCCAGAATTAACAGGCCTGTCAGCTAAGGCAATTCACGAACCCTGGAAGGATTTACAGGCCTGTAAGCAGGCAGGAGTCAAGCTAGGTGAAGACTATCCATTACCAATTGTTGACATAGATAACAGCCGTCAGGCCCATGTAGAAAGAGTAAACCTGCTAAAAACTGCTTGAGAGTGCTTCTAAATCAGCTATTAAGATTAATTATGCATTGATTATGTATAGGTTTTTGTATAACATTGTACCTATAGATGTTAAGGAAAAAATAAGGCATGGCTAATCCAGAAGCTTTATACCCAATTCGAGAGATTTCTCGCCTCACCGGTGTTACCCCGATAACACTTCGTGCATGGGAAAGGCGCTACGATTTGATTGAACCGGTCAGAACCGATAGTGGTCATAGACTATACACTCAGGAACATGTTGAATTTATCAATCAAGCGGTAGATCTGACCAAACAGGGTATCCCTATCAGTAAGGTTAAAACCGTTCTCAAAGAGCGTAAAGCTCAGCAAAAAGCCTCCAGATCGAGTATTGATATAGATTATGTGTTTGAAATCAAAACGGCCTGTGAAAACCTGAATTTTGTTGATACTCAACAATTGGTTGAGCAGCTGTTTGTTGATCTTTTAGAGAATCAGGTAAAACAGATTCTGGTCAATGTTGACCTGGTGTTGAAAAAAGATACTGCTGTTCAGGTGCTTTGGCAGTCAATTGTTGTGCCTATTCTTTCAGCACGAATTCTGCAGGGGAGAAGATTACTCGAGACAATGGGTCGAAAGAATATCTACATCGGTTCGTTACAGGGCAAACAGCCGGTACTGCAAAGAATTATGGGCAATACTGCTATTGAATCGGGCTACAACCCGATGTTGAATATGGCGGCGAGCATGGATAACTTGATTGATACTGTCAGGCAGTTACACTGTGAAGCCTTGTTGCTTATCGCCCCAGAGCCTGTCGAGGAAGAGATTGCTTACTGGCAAAATTGGGCGCTACAGCATCGGTCTGTTGAAGTCTATTATGCGACGACTTTGGATTACAGTTTGAAGCAAACCAGCTTGAATTTCAGGTTGATTAACTTCTCTCAACCTCGATTGGGGTCTTAGCTACAAACTGTTTTGAAAAGCTTAGGTGTTTTGCTTTAACATTTTAATTTCAGCTTCCAACTCGGATATCTTCTCCTGGGCCTCATCCAACTGTTCTTGTAGCATGACTTCAGCGGTCACGTCCTTTTGAATCCCAATAAAATACTCTAATTCATCAACCTCATCGTAAAATGGGGTGACGCTGAGTTCATTCCAAAATAGAGAGCCGTCTTTTCGGTAGTTTTTTAACACGGTACGAATCGGTTTATTACCGTCAATAGCATCGCGAATCTGCTTCACAGATTCTTGTCCACGATCCTCACCCTGAAGAAAACGGCAGTCTTGATATAAACATTTCATCAGCTTTGTAGCCGGTGAGCTTCTCAAAAGCAGGGTTAACGTAGATCAAGATAGTATCGTCGCCTTCTTTTTCGGAGACAACCACACCGTCCTGGGCATTTTCAACAAGTTGCAATAATAGACTGTTTCTCAGTTTAGGGTCTTTCATACTTTGTTTTTCGGTATTTGTGACAATAAGCTTATTAAACGCAATCTGTTTCGATGGGTCAAGCATCAGTATGCCTCCATTAGGTATTTTTTTCAGGATTCTATGATCGATAAGCGGTGATCTTTGATCTCAATGCCAAGTCTGCCGGATAGGGATCGAAAAACACCTGACTTTTTAAGTAATCTGATCCGTAATGATTCAGGAACTGCTGAAGAATTTTTATGACCGTAATTAGGCTCCTCAGGGATATC
>DBOI01000092.1:1685-4817 GCA_002299245.1 Hydrogenovibrio sp. UBA650 | reverse complement strand
TTTGAGGAGGCTCTATTTAATTGCAGCTTCGGTGTGCCATCTTTTGTTACCGAGCACCAGTATGCCCAGCACCGATATCAGCATTAACTCAAACCATACATAGAGGTTAAACAGATCTGCTGTCAGGCTAATCGCAATGGAAGAGGCGATTAGTAACTGAGTTAGCGCAAAGTAAGCCGATCGATTCTTTAGCTTTGGCCAGTTGACCAGGAAAACCATGGTTGCAAAAGATACCACTGAAATCAGGGTTACCAATAATGCACTTAAGTTGTCCGCATAGAACTCGATGCCAAAAGGCAGAGGCCAATTACCAAAAACCGTATTTAATTCTGATTGTTCAACGACTTGCAGCAATAAGTTACCGGAGCTAATGACGATCAAGAAGCTGGCAAGTAAATTCAAACCAAACAGGGTTTTCTTATTGCGGATAAACAGACTGAATACTGAAGCAATCAATGGAATTAAAAATGGCAATACAAGGCTCATAAATCACCCTCCACAATTGGAGGTTTATCAGAACGCTGTTTTTGTTTGTTCTGTGGCTCGCTATCTTTAAGTTTAGTAATATCTGGTGTTTGGCGTTGATGTGATGCGAGTGCAGCCAATACTAATGAAAAAGAGAGTAGCGCAAAACCTATTACAATGGCAGTTAATACCAGAGCTTGGGAGAGCGGGTTGGCAGCATCCATACTCAGCAAGCTCTGTTCTGAGCCAATTACCGGGGGAATAATCGATCCGGGCCTGCCAGCGAGAAATACAATTAAGTTAACCGCCATACTCATTACTGATAGCCCCATCACGACTCGGAAAAGATCTCTGGAGAAGAGTAACAACAAACCTGCACTAATGCTGATACTGATTACAAGGATTAGCATAATAATCATAATTTAGCCTCCTTGAACTCTTTGCTGCGATGGCCTGTTGATTTTGAGCTTTCGGTTACAGGTCTTTCCAGTAGTGAGAGTACATAACCGTTAAAACCACCCCAAACTGCAAGAAAGACACCAATATCAAATAACATGACCGTTGAGAAGATCCCCTGACCAAAATGCTGCATGAATGCAGTTCCTTGAGTAAAACCAAGAACACCGGCACCAATCGCTAGTATTAAGCCTGTCATTGCCATATTGATAGGCCTTAAAGGGAGAAATTTAAGGGCAAATTTGGGGTTTAGAATAATCGCCAACGTGAGGCATTGCGGAAAAAGGCCATTCCGGGTAGAGTCGAGTCGAAGTCTGAAATGGGAATTGCTCCAGTTGCTGTAAGTTAAGAACTCTGATTTCGTCTGGGGTCACCACTCCCTGTTTCTCAAGACTCTCGAGAACACCACTGCGAATGAATGCAGCATCTGCCTTGCCTTCAAGTAGGGCTTGTACAGCTTTGTCATGAGGCATTGTCGTTTCAATGATTTTTGCATTATTTGGCAGAATTACACCTGCTTGATAAAGTTCAAAAGCCTGCATTTTGAAGCCTCCGAAGGATTTTACTGAAGGCGTGGCGATTGTTTTACCTGCCAGGTCTGACAAATCCTTAATAGAAGCGTTACTGTTTTTAACAACGATTGTTCCTGCAAAATTTCGAACTGGTTTCCCTCTTTTTTATTAATTAATGTAGCTAGAGGGGAAGAGAGTTTGGTTTTATGGGCGAGCTGGACAAAATGAGAAGAGTTTGTAAACACAAAATCGATATGTTTATGTGCGATTGCCTCCTCAAGCTCAGTATAATTCAAGGCGTTAAATTCAAATTCAGTGTTGTCTACTTTTTGATTCAGGTAATTGATCAACGGTTGCCATTTGGCTTCAACAATCGGTTTTGGTCTGAAGGCGAGTATTCCAATGGTTATTTTTTCAGCAGCAAGGCTACTACTAACAAATAGAAGCTCTGCGATAAGTATGAAGCTCAGTATGATCTTTTTGAATACTTGCATACTTTTAGTTGATCCTATGAATGGAAAAATGACTGAGGATGTTTTGAACTAAAATAAATGTTCATTGAGATATAAGTATAAATGGAAAATAAAGTAACGCAAAGCCACTTTTGCGAGGGTTTTGAGCCAGTTTGCGCTGATGACCCCAGCTGGATGATTCTGGGTACTATGCCCAGTGTTGCTTCTTTAGAGCAAGCATTTTACTACGCTCACCCTCAAAATCAGTTTTGGCCAATCATGCAGAATATTTCTGGTTTGGAGGCCGAAACACTAGACGACAAAATTCGGATTGTTAACAAGTTGAACATGGTTTTGTGGGATGTTTTACAGGCCTGTGATCGAGAGGGCAGTTTAGATAGCGCCATTAAAAAACCGCAAGCTAATGATTTTGAATTATTTTTTAAGGAGTATAATAGGGTAAGTACGGTCGTTTTTAATGGTCAAAAAGCTTACCAGCTGTTTAAACAGCAGGTGATAAAAAAACAGAATATTCCAGAAAGTTTGCAATATCGGGTTATGCCCTCAACCAGCCCGGCAAATGCAACCATAAAAAAACAAGATAAGCATTTGTTTTGGCAAGAAAACTTACAAGACTTACTTGCGTTTTAGTGTAGAATACGCGGCTTCATTTAGCGCAACTGAAAATTGGTCTTTCAGAAAGCGCAAAAAAACAAAAAACTATCTTGGTCAACTTAATACCCGAATCTTTAGATAGGATCTGGATATAGAGTGCCAGCTCTTTTGTTCTAAGGTTTTATTAAAAGTCTGAGTCGCACCCATAGGTTTGGCGAGTATTTTTAGTAAATTCATAGGGCGAAAGGCATGGTGCTATATGCCGGACTCCTATCTGGGGATTCGGGTAATAATTTTGGAGATTTGCCTTGGAAGCAGAAAGTCAAAATTTAGTTGTATCGGAGCTGTTATCGCCCGCCGGTACAATGAAAAATATGGAGTACGCGTTTGCCTATGGTGCAGATGCCGTATATGCAGGTCAACCTCGCTACAGTTTGCGAGTCAGAAATAATGAGTTCGACGAAGAGAACTTAGCCAAAGGCATCAAGCGTGCCCATGAACTTGGCAAAAAATTCTATGTTGTCAGTAATATCGCCGCGCATAACGCTAAGGTAAATACCTATATGCGCGATATCAAGCCGATTATCGATATGAAGCCGGATGCGCTGATCATGTCTGATCCAGGCCTGATT
>DBOI01000092.1:0-1279 GCA_002299245.1 Hydrogenovibrio sp. UBA650 | reverse complement strand
ACGGTTAAATTCTGGTATCAGAACGGTGTTCGCCGTGTGGTTTTGTCGCGCGAGCTGTCTATGGCTGAGATCCGCGAAATCCGTGAAAAAGTGCCTGAGATGGAGTTGGAAGTCTTTGTTCACGGTGCACTTTGTATTGCTTATTCTGGGCGCTGCCTGCTTTCAGGTTATATCAATAAACGTGATGCCAATCAGGGAACCTGTACCAACGCCTGTCGCTGGAACTACAACACTTATGACGCCAAAGAAGATGATACAGGCGATGTCGTCGGTATTAAAGTCGAAAACATTACCGATCTTACTGGGTCTACTGAGCGCGAAGCGCCAGTCGAGAACTTAACGCTCGAAAGTAGTTATACGCCAACCTTGGGCGAAGGTGAAACCACTGATCGCATGATGCTTTTGGAAGAAGAGGGACGTCCGGGCGAGTACATGCCAGCTTATGAAGATGAGCACGGTACCTATATTATGAACTCGAAAGACTTGCGTGCCGTTGAGTTGATTCCTGAGATGGTCGATATGGGCGTACACTCTCTGAAGATTGAAGGGCGAACCAAATCTCATTACTATGTTGCGCGTACCGCTCAGGTTTATCGCAAGGCAATCGATGATGCCTTAGCGGGTAAAGAGTTTGATCGCAGTTTGCTTGAAGACTTGGAAAGTCTGGCTAGCCGTGGCTATACCGAAGGATTCCTACGTCGTCACGTCCACTCTGAGTATCAAAACTATGAATACGGTGTATCTAAATCTGAGCGCCAGCGTTTTGTTGGTGAGGTGGTTGATGTAGTAGAGCGCGATGGCCGTTCTATGCTGGAAATTGATGTAAAAAACAAATTCTGTGTGGGTGATTCGATTGAGATTATGAGTCCGGCTGGCAATGTCTCAATTGTGCTTGATCATATGCAAACCCATCATGATGAAGTAGTGGATTGCGCCAAAGGTTCTGGCTGGGTGGTGCGTATTCCAAACCCATTTAAAGACATCGATAAACAAACCTTGCTCTATTGTTTAGTGATGCGCAATGAAGCTTGGGGTGGTGATGTTAAACGTGATGCCGCAGCCAAGAAAGCCAAGCAGCAGCAAGATGCCAAAGACGCGGTTAATCGCGAAGTGGCTAAAGCTAAAAAGCCAGCTTAATTATTCTAGTTAAGTTATAAGTTGGTTTAAAAATGGCGCTTAAGATTGTCAAAGGCTGCATTAATTGCGATATGTGTGAGCCGGAGTGTCCGAATAAAGCGATTACGTTTGGTGCAAAAATCTATGAAATAGATCCTGATCT
>DBOI01000095.1 GCA_002299245.1 Hydrogenovibrio sp. UBA650 | reverse complement strand
CTTCGCTTAAATAGCCATCTCCATCGGAGTCGTAAAGTTCAGGGGCAAAAAACTCGTCGTAAGCGGCTTGTCCAGTCTGACTAACAATCTGTTGTTTTAAATAGTCAGTACTAAGAATACCGGTGTTGTCATTTGGCTGAACAATCATTTGAATAAGTTGGATAGTTAAAGGGTTTAGTTCCTCTAGAGAGCCAGAGTTTACGCCGCCAGAGTTTACGCTGCTTGGATTCAGTGCGGCCCCATTGAGGCCGTAACCACTAAAAAAGTCTTCTACTTGTTGGGCGCTTAAATCAGGATATTCTGGTGAAACTATTTCAGCAAGCATATCACTATCGATGCCATAAGAGAGGGCGGTGTTGTAGATCAATGCAGGGTCTTCAAGGTTTGAAAGAATCCAGTTCAGGGCTTCATCTAATGAGATTTGGTACTGGGCAAGTAATTGTTCGGCATTCATTTTTCCATCCTTTGAGTGAACTCAATTAATAGGTATTAATTATTTAGTGTATTGATTGAATTAAATGTTGTTTTTTGTACAGCAGTCTTTCTCTTTTATTTGGCAGCCATTCCGACTCGAATCCTAGTTTTTAATAGCAATAAAAACCGTTTTCTAAATTGTGAATAATAGATGGTTTAAAGTACTGCTTAGTATATAATTCATAGGCAAAATTACTATTTTTTAATAGTACCATTTCTACTGCGAAAAACAACTGTGCCTTAGTAGCTTTGCTCAATTAGAGGTTTTGTCGTTTATTTTAAGTCAAGAAGCCTGTCATATGCAACAGCGCTTTGCGTGAAACATTGTCCGCGTTACAATGCCTATCAAATTGAGCTTAATATTTAAATGGAGTTTATTAATGTCAATGACATCTAGATCTTTCGCAGTGTTTGTATTTACCCTATTTTTTGGGTTGTTCAGTGTCAGTCAGGCTGTTGAAGCGAAGCGTTTTGGTGGAGGTAAGAGCTTCGGTTTTCAAAAGAAAGTTGCGCCGAAAAACCACAATCAGGCTAAACAGAGCAAAGCACCTGAACAGGGCCAAAAACCGCTAGCAGGTCAAGCTAAGCCAGCTAGTGGGGCGTCGAAATGGTTGGGGCCTTTAGCAGGTCTTGCGGCAGGAGGCTTGTTGGCAGCGATGATCTTCGGCGATGGTTTTGAAGGTATTCAGATTATGGATATCCTGCTGTTTGCGTTGATTGCATTTATTTTGTTTAAACTGTTTGCCGGAAGGGCAAGACAGACCGGAGCTCATCAAAACGCTAATGCATCACATCAAGCTTATGAGCCGAGTCCGCAGCAAGCTGATCATGTTGAGCCAGTTCAGCAGCGCCAGTCAACACAACCGAGTTATGATCCAACCGCACAGTCAGGTTCTATATTTGGTGCTGATCTTAAAGAAGGAATTGGTCAGGGGTTGAGTGAAGATGCCCAGTTCTTTAAAGAAGTTCCAGATTGGTTTGACTCGGAGCAATTTGTCGAAGGCGCTAAGCAGCATTTCATAAACCTGCAAAAAGCCTGGGATAATGTTAATCTCGCTGAAATTGAATCGTATTGCACCCCGGAGCTGTATCAGGCAATTGAAAGAGAGCTGGTTGGTGTTCAGCCTGGAGATAATGAAACTCGGGTTGATAGTTTAGACGCAGAAATTGCAGCTATGGCTGTTGATGGTGAGTTTTTTATTGTCAGTATCCGTTTTAGCGGGTTTATTGAAGAGGATGCTCATGGGGCACATGCTTTCAATGAAGTCTGGCACATTCGTCGCTTGGCAAACGACCAGGGTAATTGGATGGTTGCCGGTATTCAGCAAACCAACGCTTTAGCCTAAGCAGTAAACGCTTAGAGTAGAAGCAGTTAATTGTTTCAAAGGAGTTTGAAATGAAGAAGTGGCTTAAATTAATGTTTATGGTTCCATTATCACTGTTTCTACTTGCCTTGGGTGGGTGTAGTAAAGATCCGGTCAAAATAGTTTCTGCCAGTGTCGTTAGTGGTCTGGACAAGGGATCAGGAAACTTTGATCGAGTGGTACAGATCTGTTTTGATCAACCGCTGTCTTCAGACTACTTTCACAAGATCACGCTTGTTACTCATCAAAACGTCAAAATTGATGGTGCAGGCTGGTTGCGACCTTTAGCATCTGACCCTAACAACAAATGCCATCTGCGCAATGTTTACCTGTATATTCACAAGGATTCGCCGCTTGATGCCAGGCAATTAATAAAGGATTATGTTTTGCCCGGAAATATCAGTCAGATACTGGTGCAGATGTATTACGAAGAGCCTCAAGGTAAAGAGTTACCGATGGCTGAAAAAATATTTAGTAACCTTTGATAGGTTGCTGCAATTTAACAGGCCTGGAATTTCCAGGCTTTTTTGTTTTTAAGAGACCCTAATGTCGAATACTTCTGCAGATTTTACTAAGCTTGCTTACGCTTATGGCACGCCGATTTTTAGAGGCCTGTTAAAAACTAAACCCGAAGATTTTGTAGTAGAAGAAGTTATAAGCTATGAATTGTCAGGAGAGGGAGAACATCTTTGGTGTTGGGTCGAGAAATGTGGGCAAAATACTGACTGGGTTGCCGGCGCATTGGCCAAATGGGCTCAAACCAGTAAGCGCAACATAGGTTATGCCGGAAAGAAAGACCGCAATGCCGTTACAAGGCAATGGTTTAGTGTAAACTTGCCGGGAAAGCCTGATCCTAAAGCTGAAGAACTATCTGTGCCAGGCGTAAAAATTTTGAAAATGAAAAGGCACAGTCGTAAGCTGCAGCGCGGAGGCTTGACTGGAAATCGATTTCAAATCCTTATTCGCAATTTAACCGACCTTTCTGGACGTTCTCTCGATTTTAATCAAGCTCAAATTCTATTTGAAAAGCGTATTGATCTGATAATTAGTAATGGCCTGCCAAATTATTTTGGAAGTCAGCGTTTTGGCAAGCATGGCAATAATCTTGTTGAAGGTGACAAGCTTATGGAACAAGTGCTTGCGAATAAAGCCGATAGCCAAAAAACAAGAAGAAGGCGCCCTGATAATAAACAGGGTATGTATCTTTCCGCGCTACGTTCCTGGATGTTTAATGAAATTCTAAGTAAGCGAATTGATAGTGGGGATTGGAGCCGAGCTATTCTTGGAGATGTTCTCTTGATAAATGGCGCCAACAAATGGTTTGTTGTCGAAGAGGACGAAGATATTGAAGGTTTGCATACCAGAGTGAGAACGGGTGAATTACAACCTTCAGGAGCCTTGCTTGGGGATGGTGAATTAGCTTCTAGGCATGGTGCTAGGCAAATTGAAAGTCAGATTAAATCGAATCATTCAAGGTGGATTTCAGGTCTGGAAAGACTTAGAGTTAAGCAGGATCGCAGAGCCCTAAGAGTAATACCAACAGAGCTTAGTTGGGGCTTACGCAAAGATGATAGCGAACTGCTTTTGGATCTTAGTTTCTTTTTGCCATCAGGCAGCTTTGCCACCATGTTATTGCGCGAGTTAATCGATTCTGTTGAACCTCATT
This sequence comes from Hydrogenovibrio sp. UBA650, assembly GCA_002299245.1. Taxonomy (GTDB): domain Bacteria; phylum Pseudomonadota; class Gammaproteobacteria; order Thiomicrospirales; family Thiomicrospiraceae; genus Thiomicrorhabdus. Next base: position 417 of record DBOI01000095.1, on the reverse strand, counting down.
AACTCGTTCAGGCGAGTAAGCTAGAGTTTAGAACTCTGCCCACTCATTATCAGCACTTTCCGATTGCATGGCTGACGCAGGTTTTTTTGCTGTTTTTACAGGGCTTTTTATCTGTTCGTCTGGTTTTGCTTTCGGTGCTTCTAAGTGTTCGGTTTTTGCAGGGTTTGGAGTGGTGGCCGAGGTTTTAGAAACCTCAGCACCAGAGCCTGCAAACCTCATTGTATTGGCATTTGCCAATGCAGAAGAAGATAGTTTGAACTGACTTATATTGTCTGCCATGCTCTTCGACATGTGACCAAGTTCCTCTGCTGTGGCTGCGGTCTCTTCAACCATTGCCGCATTCTGTTGAACGGCACTATCAATTTGAGCAATCGCAGAATTGACTTGGGTAATACCTGTTTAGTTCCAAATTCTTAT
>DBOI01000032.1 GCA_002299245.1 Hydrogenovibrio sp. UBA650 | reverse complement strand
TTGCTATTAATTAAATGTAAGCCAAGATATTCAAGGAATTGATTTGATGTGTAAATGATTTTTGTTAATATTTGAAACGATTATCGGCCAACAGTCACTTATAGGAGCCACCATGTCTGAAAATAACCGCGCCCAAATGCCCTTTACCCCTCCTGTTGATATTAATAAAGTGCTTGAAGAGTTTCATGAATTCAACCACTCTCACCATAGTGTGATCTTAGGAACAGTCAACAAAAATGGCGATGCCGATACCAGCTACGCTCCAGTTTTACATAAAGACAATCAGTTCTATGTCTATATCTCTGAGCTGGCGGTGCACACCCCAAACCTTCTCAACCACCTCAATGCCAGTTTGATGTTTATTGAGCCAGAAGACAAAGCCACCAACCTGTTTAAACGTAAACGCAGCACCATCCGTGTCGATGCAGAAACCATCTCTCGAGACAGTGATGAATTCGATACTCTTATGGATGAGTATCAGGAAACCTTTGGCAAAATCATGCGTAATCTGCGTGAATCAAAAGATTTCCATCTGTTCAGATTAAAACCACAACACGCCACCTACGTACGTGGCTTTGCACAGGCCTATAAAATTACCGGCGACAAACTCAACGAAATTAAACATATGGGTGATCGCGGGCACGGCAAAGGCATGCTTAATGATGACGGCACCAAAAAATCGCCACATTAATCAGGCTTGGCAAAACAGCTAAAACTCACCAAATAAGGAAATTGATATGAAGCACTTTATTTCAGTTCTGGGGATTGCATTGATTGCAACAATCGGCTTTACCAGTTCTACTTTTGCCAAGGGACCCCACACTCAAGGCGTGGTGAGCCTGCCGCACCCGGTTAAATTGATATTGGAAAACAAAAACAAGTTTGGCATCGATAAAACCCAAACCAAGCGTTTGGAAAAAGAGATGCTGGCGGTTTACCCGCCGATTATCCATAAAAAGATGGATGCGGTAATTGCACTGGAAAACAAGCTAAAAAAATTGATTATGAGTGAGCATAAAAGCTATGCCCAACTTGAAACAGAAATTAAAAAACTAAGCCAGATGAAGCTTGACCTTACCGAGACTCATATTGAAGCTTTAGCGACACTTCGCGGTATTCTTACCGAAAAGCAATGGCACTTAATGCAGAAAATGCTTGCCAAAAACAAAGGCCGCAAAGCAAAGCATAAAGCAGAAAAACATGATCACAATCACGACCATGAACATGGCCACGATCACGGACATAAACATTGATCGAGTTATAGCCTTAACCTCAGCATAGCACCTTATCTCGGAACGGCCAAAGATTTGGACTTGAATAACTAAGGCCCAACAAAATCAGGTTTTAGTGTAGCGTCCTTTTGAGTTTTTGAAGGTCTAAGGTAAACACAAGCAAACCAAGGAAGAGACTATGAATATTGCAAAAGCAAGACAAAACTTCATTGACCGCACTGCGCGCAAGCCTCATGGAAGCTGGGCAAAAAAGACCTATAACGACCCCAAGGCACACTATAAATCTTTTGATATTCTGCTGGATAAACTCCAATTAACTCAAGACGATTGTTACCTTGAAATCGGCTGTGGAGGCGGAGTTTTGTTGGAAAAAGCATTACAAGTTGTTGCAAACGCAGCGGCGATCGATCACAGTGCAGACATGATTGCAACTGCCAATAATAAACTCATTGAAATCAACCCGGATAGATATGATCTAAAAACCGGTGATGCAGTTAAACTGCCTTGGGACAACGACAGCTTTACAGCCGCAGCAAGTGCCAATATGTTTTTCTTTGTTGAACAACCTCAAGAGGTGCTCAATGAGATAAGCCGAGTTTTACAGCCTGGAGGACGCTTTGCCATGGTCACCATGGGTAAGAGCCTATTGGGGAAAATCACATTTGGCTGGCTGTATTCACTCAGAACTTACTCAGATAAAGAGATGAGTAAAATGCTTGAGCAAGCAGGCTTCACAAAAATTGAAGTCAAGTCAGGTTTGAGTTCAACCCAAGTTTGCTACGCTGAAAAACCAGAGTAGAATTTACCGTTTTCAAACTACCAGTCTGTTGCAGATGAAGTTAACTAAAAAGGAAAACCCATGGCCAGTGGCATTCTAACCATCCTTGATGATATCGCTATGCTTATGGACGATACTGCTGCCATGACCAAAGTTGCAGCCAAAAAAACTGCTGGCCTGCTGGGTGATGATCTGGCGGTTAATGCAGAAAAAGCTACCGGGTTTCATGCATCTAGAGAACTGCCGGTCATATGGGCAATTACCAAGGGTTCATTTGTTAACAAATTAATTATCTTACCGCTGGCATTTTTACTCAGCGCTTTTGCTCCCTGGTTAATCGTGCCAATTTTGTTAATTGGTGGGGTTTACCTAAGTTATGAAGGAGCTGAAAAGATCCTTGAGTGGATAATCTCATTCAAAAACAGGCCTGTTAAAAAGGCTGAGCCTGCCGCCAAAACAGCAACTGATAAAGAAACCTTACTGGCGCAAGAGTCTTCAAAAATTAAAGCCGCTATTCGTACCGACTTTATTCTCTCCATAGAAATCATTATTCTCGCACTGGAAACCGTGATTGAACAATCTTTGAGCATTCAAGTGATGGTAGTCAGCATTATCGCTTTGATTGCAACGATTGGTGTTTATGGTCTGGTCGCTCTATTGGTAAGGATGGATGACACAGGCCTGTCAATTTTGGAAAAATCCCGCAACAGCATCGGCTGGATTGCCAGTTTGCAGAAGAACACAGGTCAACTATTAATTGCAGCCCTTCCCAAAATAATACGCATGCTTACCATAATCGGTACTCTCGCCATGCTTCTGGTTGGCGGCGGTATGTTCGTTCATAACATTGAATTCATTCATCATCTGTTCCATGGTATTCCAAGCCTATTAGCTGAACTATTCACCGGCATGCTTGTCGGTTCAATTGCGGTGATAGTAATGCTGCCATTTCACAAAAAAAAGCACTAACACTGTGTTTTTTTTATCTTGGGTCTTTCCTGGAATCTAATTTTTAGCCGTCAAATCTGGCTATCAACCTTCAAAATATCTGCAAGCATTACTTATGATCATAAATAAAATAAGCTTATTGACCCAGTAAAAACCCTGTTTTGACTCGATTTTCAAAACCGCTATGATGGTGATCCTAAATAAAAAAATAATAATAAATGAGTTAGCTCTATGGAAGTCACAATTTGGGCGGGATGGCTTGGAGGATTAGCCATCGGCCTGTTCGTTATTCTGCATTTTTGGCTGTTAGGTAAGCCTGCGGGCTGTTCAACCGGCTACGGCAATGTATGCGGTTTTCTGTGTAAAAATATGCGTTACTATCAGGAAGGCGAATATGAAAAACGCAACAATAGTAAGCTCTGGTTTTTAATCGGAATCCCGATTGGCGGACTATTGAGTGCCCTAAGTTCACCAGAACCATGGCATTTAAGTTTTGACATGGGCATGTATGACTCTATTCTTCCTCAATCAAATGCTGCCAAGGCCGTCTGGCTGATTTTTGGTGGCATGCTGCTCGGTTTTGGCGCTAGACTCGCCGGAGCTTGTACAACCGGACACGCCTTGGTTGGAGGTGCAATGCTAAACCCTCCAAGCCTGTTGGCTGGAGTGGTGTTCTTTATGAGTGCGTTCATTACCACCCGACTATTTTTTGGCACTTAATTTATTAGTTTTGAGAAGACGATGAGTACAGACAAGAACCAACACGAACTCCCTAGCAGTCAAAGCTTCAAGCTTACAGCTATATCGTTTGTTCACGCCTATCGAGTCAATATCATCGGCTTGTTTATGGGGGTAATGTTTGGCTTTTTAATGAGTCGAGCTGGTGCAACAACCTTTGATTTCCATGCCAAAATGTTCTTATTTGAAAACCTGCAATTAATGCAAGTAATTGGCACAGCAGTGGTAGTTTCAATGATAGGTGTGTTTCTTTTGAAAAAATACCAGATCAATTCAGTTACAACAGGAATGCCTGTTGATTTTGTAAAAAAACCTTACCAACAAGGCCTGATTGCTGGAGCTTTTCTGTTTGGAATTGGCTGGGGGATGACCGCAGCATGTCCAGGAACTGTCCCGGCAATGCTTGGTGAAGGCAAGATCAGTGCAATCTTTACTTTAACAGGCCTGCTACTTGGCACCATGGCCTTTGGTGTTTTACAGAGCTTTATTGCCAATAAAGGCAGCATCACAGATACACTCTAAAATATCTCTGATAACTCTACTAATCTCTTGAAATAGCAAATAAATTCTTCCTTTACGCTATCAATTCAAGCGGTTTTCATTATAATAGCCTCTCTTTTTTCTTAGTGGCCTGGCAAAATGCAGCCGAGTCAAATTATTTAGAGAGCAAATCAATGAACACGGATCAAATTCGTAATATCGCTATTATTGCCCACGTTGACCACGGTAAAACTACCCTGGTTGACCAATTATTACAGCAGTCAGGAACCTTTGATGACGTTCGTAAAGACCTCGGCGACCGTGTTATGGACTCTAACGATCTTGAAAAAGAGCGTGGAATCACGATCCTTTCTAAGAATACTGCCGTTACTTGGAATGACTACCGCATCAATATCGTAGACACCCCAGGACACGCTGACTTTGGTGGTGAAGTTGAGCGTATTCTATCGATGGTTGACTCAGTTCTGCTATTGGTTGACTCGGTTGAGGGGCCAATGCCGCAAACACGTTTTGTAACGGAAAAAGCACTGCAACAAGGCCTAAACCCAATCGTTGTTATCAATAAAATCGACCGCCCTGGTGCGCGTCCTGACTGGGTACTAGACCAGACATTTGACCTATTTGATCGTCTGGGTGCGACTGATGAGCAGATGGATTTTGAAGTTATTTACGCTTCAGGGCTAAACGGTTTTTCTGGTTTTGAAGAAGATGTTCGCGATGGTGACATGACGCCTGTTTTCGAAACCATCGTTGACAAAGTACCTGCACCAGATGTTGATCTTGAAGCACCATTCCAATTGCAATGTATCTCTCTAGACTACGATACCTATAAAGGCGTTATCGGTACTGGCCGTATCAAGCGTGGAACGGCAAAAGTCGGCATGCCGCTAGTAATTGTGGATTCTAATGGTGAAACCCGTAAAGGTAAGATGGGTGAAATCTTTGGTTACCACGGCCTAGAGCGTATTAACGTTGAAGAAGCCAGCGCTGGTGACATCATCGCCTTCTCTGGCCTTGATCCACTGAACATCTCAGATACTCTTTGTGACCCTGATCACCCTGAAGCGCTTCCTGTACTAACGGTTGATGAGCCAACAGTAAGTATGACTTTCCAGGTTAATGACTCTCCTTTTGTCGGTCAGGACGGTAAGCTGCTGACTTCTCGTCAAATCCGCGAACGCCTGGATAAAGAGCTACTAACCAACGTAGCTCTGCGTGTTGAAGATACCGATGATGCAAACAAATTCCGTGTATCGGGTCGTGGTGAGCTTCACCTTTCAGTACTGATCGAAACCATGCGTCGTGAAGGTTTTGAAATGGGAATCTCTCGTCCAGAAGTTATCTTCCGTGAGATAGACGGCGAAATGCAGGAGCCTTACGAAAACCTAACCGTTGATGTTCCTGAAGATGCTCAAGGAACCATTATGGAAAAACTCGGTGAGCGTAAAGCCGAGATGCAGGATATGGTTCCTGATGGTCACGGTCGCGTGCGCGTTGACTTCATTATCCCTTCACGTGGTCTGATCGGGTTCCGTACTGAGTTTATGACGGCAACTCAAGGTAACGGTTTGATCTTCTCAAGCTTCTCGCACTACGGACCTAAGTTTGAAGGTACATTAGGTGAGCGTAATAACGGTGTATTGATCTCAATTGGCCAAGGTAAAGCACTGGCATTTGCTCTGTTTAACCTACAGGATCGTGGTCGTCTATATATTGGTCACGGTGAAGAGGTTTACGAAGGTATGATCATTGGTCTACACAGCCGTGCAAATGACCTGACCGTTAACCCACTTAAAGGTAAGCAGCTAACAAATATGCGTGCTGCAGGTACTGATGAAGCGTTAACTCTAACCCCGCCTATTCGTTTCTCACTTGAGCAGGCGCTTGAGTTTATCGATGACGATGAACTGGTAGAAGTTACTCCGGATAATATCCGTATCCGTAAAAAACTACTTACAGAAAACGAGCGTAAAAGAGCGAGCCGAGCAGCAAAGTAAAGCGCTCTTTACCTTCCTAAGAACGGTTCTCTATGAACCGTTTTTTATTTCAATCAATTACACTCGAACTTCTAAGCAATTTAAACAACTTCATCAAAATCGAGTTTTCAAGTAAACTGGTGGGCAAAAATTCTGAGATTGGTGATGATCAAAAACTCTTTTTACCCGGAAGCCAAGCCTTACGTACAGCACAGCTTGCAGGTTGACAGCATCCATACTCTGCACATTGAAGAGTGCGGCAACCCTTTTGGTATTCCAGTTTTGTTTGTTCATGGCGGCCCCGGTGGTGGTTACCAACCAGTACATAGACAGTTCTATAATCCAGACAGCTACCGAATTATTCTGTTTGACCAGCGAGGCTGCGGCAAATCCAGACCTCACGCCTGTCTAACCAATAATACAACCGCACACTTAATTGAAGACATTGAGAAAATACGTCGCCACTTAGAAATAGATGAGTGGTTGCTGTTTGGTGGTTCTTGGGGGTCAACGCTTTCATTGCTGTATGCTCAAGCCTATCCCGAAAGAGTTCTTGGTTTGATTCTTCGTGGCATCTTTCTATGCCGTAAAAGAGATATTGACTGGTTCTATCAATCTGGCGCAGATCGGGTTTACCCAGAATTCTGGCAAGACTACATTGCACCTATTGCAGAAAACAAACGCCACAATATGGTGGAAGCCTATCACGAGGTTTTAACCAGTGATGATGAAATCGCCCGAATGAGAGCTGCCGAGGCTTGGTCTATTTGGGAAGGCAGAACTTCAAACCTCGTCACCAATAATGATACTGTTGCCCACTTTGGCGATCCATTTCATGCCCTTGCCATGGCGCGAATTGAGTGTCACTACTTTTATCACGGCTCTTTTATTGAAGAAAATCAGATCTTAAAAAACTGTAATGCGCTGGCAAATATTCCTATCTCTATTATTCATGGTCGCCACGATATGGTTTGCCCAATTGAACAGGCCTATGAACTTCACAAATGTGCTCCTCATGCCAAATTAACTATTTGTGAATCATCAGGTCACTCTGCAATGGAAATCGAAATAACCGAGGCATTAGTCAATGAAACAGATCTTTTTGCCGAAAACTACTCAAAACAATGATCTGCCTGATTCAACGTGTCACTCAAGGCCAAGTAGAAGTAGAAAACTCGATTATCGGCAGTATTGAGACTGGCCTGGTTGTTCTAGTCGGTTTTCAGCCTGATGACGATCATTCCATTCTTGAGAAAATGGCTCACAAACTATTACATTATCGAATTTTTGCCGATGATCAACAACGAATGAACTTAAATGTTCAACAAGTCAATGCGGGTATCTTGCTGGTTCCACAATTTACTTTAGCAGCAGATACCAAAAGTGGTCTAAGGCCGAGCTTTTCGAGCGCTGCCCAACCGGATATGGCTACCGACTTATTTGATCAATTCTGTAAATTGATTAGCGAACGCTATCAAAACGTGGCTTTTGGTGAGTTTGGAGCCGAGATGCAAGTCTCTTTGATTAATGACGGGCCTGTCACTTTCTGGCTTGAAATTTAATTTTGTATAGGATTGATGGTTTTCTAAGCTAAATTCAGTATCTTTAAAACGAGTAAATCGTTAAACTAAGCCTAGCAACCTGTCGGATTTAACCGGTCGAAGTGAAAAAACTCTGGCTTAAGACAGTTTGTGCAGCCGATTGGCTTAAATTCGACAGGCTGCTAGATTCTATATTACTTTGTGGATAGGCATAGATGCTTGCAGACTCAAATGAAAAACCTCTAATTCTTGTTGTAGAAGATGAGCCTGTCACACGAATTACCCTTGAAAAAATTCTTGACCAATCTGGCTACCCGGTCATCATCGCTACAAATGGTAGTGAAGGTCTATCTCAGTATATTGAACATCGCCCCAGTCTAGTACTGATGGATGTAATGATGCCCGGGATGGATGGTTATGAAACCATTCAAGCTATTCGCAACTACGAAACTGAACACGCCGTACCGATCTTGATGTTGACTGCCCTTGATGATCCGGAATCAATTGATGACGCCTTTAACAGTGGCGCAACAGACTTTATCACCAAGCCAATTAACTGGGGATTACTGACACAGAAGGTTAAATATTCGCTAAGAGCTTCCGAAATTGAAGAGCAATTACGCACCAGTCAATCTCAGCTCATCTATGCTCAAAAACTTGCAAAATTAGGCTATTGGGAATGGGATGCGCAAAGTAACCATGTATCGGGTTCCAAATCTGCTTTTGAATTATTTGGACTGCCCAGCCATCACCGTGATTTATCTCTGGAACAATTCCTGACAAATATCACGCCAAAAGATAAACCCATGATTCACCAGGCCATGGCAGAGCTACACCAAGGTCAGGCAAGTATTCAGGTTAGTTTCAGGGTTATGCAACCCGACTCCTCACTGACACATATAGAGTGTTTGGGAGAAGCCTTTTTTGATAGTGACCATAATATTATAAGAATTACCGGTACCGCTCAGGACATCAGCCGTTTACATAAGGCCGAAAGCCTGATTGAGTACCAAGCCGAACACGATAGACTTACTGATTTAGCAAATCGTTCCAGCTTTTCTAGAACGCTTATCACCGCTCTCAAAGAGAAACCCTCTAACAGCTTGAGTGCAGTGATTATTTTTGATATTGATCGCTTTAAACAGATCAATGAAAATCTTGGCCAAGAACACGGAGATAGTTTGCTATTGGCATTGGCAAACAGACTCAACAGAGTTACAAGAGAAAACGACCATGTTGCGCGTTTAGGCAGTGATGAATTCGCCGCCCTACTACAGAACATTGACTCAGCTTCAGATCTCAATATTATGATTAACCGATTCAACCAACAGTTGAAAGCGCCTTTTATAATCAATGATCGCGAACTATACGTCAGCTATAGCTTTGGCATAGCGGTTTATCCCGATGATGCTAATGATGCAGAAACCCTTATGAACAATGCAAATGTTGCCCGGACCAAAGCCAAAAAATCAGGGGGCAATCAGTATATATTCTTTGAGCAGGGAATGAACGAAAATGCCCATGAAATGCTTAGCCTAGAGAACGATCTTCGTAAAGCGCTAAAAAATCAAGAGATCGAAATCTTCTACCAGCCTCAGGTCAATGTAGAAACCCTCAAACCTACTGGAGCTGAAGCTTTGGTAAGATGGCGTCACCCAACAAGGGGGATTGTCTCTCCAGGATTATTTATCCCGATTGCTGAAAGCACTGGATTGATCACCGATATAGGTAATTACGTTTTGGAAACCGCAATTAAAGACGCTGGCAACTGGCACCGCGCAGGTTACCAGCTTCATGTGGGTATTAACTTGTCAGGCCGGCAATTCTCGCAGAACAATTTAATTGAGAAAGTTCAGTCTAATATTGCCAATATTGATTACAACCCCAAATATATTGACCTGGAAATCACAGAGAGCTTGGCAATGTCTAATGCAGAAGCCAATATCCAGACTTTAAAGGGATTAAAAGCGATGGGCCTGTCTATTTCGATTGATGACTTTGGAACGGGCTATTCATCGCTGGCTTATCTTCAGAGTTTTCCGATAGATGCTATCAAGATAGACCGCTCTTTTATTCTCAACCTAGATTCTAAAGAGGGTAAAGCAATAGCTCAAACCATACTCGCAATGGCTGAGAGTTTGGATCTTGATGTTGTTGCTGAAGGAATTGAACTCGATGAGCATGTTAACTTTTTTAGAGGCAAACACTGCCATTTATTCCAGGGCTTTAAGTTTGGCAAGCCAATGCCTGAAAAAGACTTTTCAGAGTGGCTGAAAAGCTATAATATTAATGATTTAAATTAAACTAGGAAGAACTTCCAATGAGTGCACCTGTTGATACTGATAACCTTGACATGTTAAAAGAGATAATTGGTGATGATCTTAAAGAGATCTTACAGGCTTACTTAGACAGTGCGCCCGATTTAATTTCAAAAATCGACAATGCATTGAAAAGTGGCAACTCCGAAGAGTTGCGTCTACATTCGCACTCTCTAAAAGGTAGCTCTGCAAATATAGGCGCAAACCAACTCTCAGGCTTCAGCGCCGGTCTTGAACAAATGGCTAAAAATCAAGACCTATCTTCAAATGCCGATGCCTTATTTTCTTCCATCGAAACGGAAAACAGTTCCGTTACCCTGTTTTTGAACAATTATATTCAACAGATGTAATCTGCTTAACCTTTAAAGCAATAAGACTCCAAGGAATAACATGCAGTACGAAGTTACCGATCAAGACACACGACTTGCCAAGAACCCACACCACATTTTTAACATCAATGTTATTGTGACTCACTTGGCTATCTCACAAGTGGCCCTAGAAATTGGTCATGGAAGCCCTGTTGGATTTTTGTTGATACCGGCAATCTCTGGAGCAGTAATTGCATACTTGTATTTTCATGGCCAGAAAATGATTGCCACTCAATCCTGGTTTGTGGGTGCTCACTGGACACTTGCATGGCGCCGAGGACGTAACTTACTGATCGCCTATGGAGTAGCAATCGTTGTCATGTCTCTCGCAGCAGTCTTAGGGGATCTTTTTGGCGGCGGATTAATGATGAATGATCTCTCAATGGAGGATGAAAATTCATCGACATCAATTATTGAGAAGATAGGGATGTTTTTCGGTGCATTGGTGGTTTTCTTTACTGTTCTTTACAACTTCCTGCAAACAGGAATCTCGGTCTATGATGCCGGAAAAGGCATCATAGACCCAAAAATTGAACAGTTTTTGCCTAGAGATGAAAACTCTAACGCTGAGTTAGGCGAGATTGAGGATGAAAGAAAGAGTGAAAACCAGAATACTGAGAAAGAGTAATGCACACAGCTAGAGAAGAAAAACGTTTACCTGTTTTCTGGATATCCTTTATTGGCAGTATAGTGCTAGTAACCCTATTGATAATGTTTACTAAGCCAGATTCACAACAAGTTTCAACCGACCCAAAACAGCTACCATGGAATGCTCATTACGATGAATCGGGCCAATTACACGCTTTAGGGCTGACCTTAAACAAATCTTCGGTTGCAGATGCAATGCAAATATATGGAAAAGATGTTGAGATCAAAATTTTCTCTAAAAAAGATGGTTCGGATAAGTCTTTAGAGGCCTTTTTTCCGGTTATTTATATTGGATCTATAAAGGCTGGGTTGGCCCTTAGATTACAAGCCGACATTGAGACTTTGAATAGTTACTATAACAAAGGCAAAAAGACTGTACCCACCCGTACTGGAGACCGTGAGGTAGAGCTGTACTATGCAGATGCGGCAAAACTTCTCAACAATCCAATAATCAGCGCCACACTTGTACCTAGGAAAAACCTTACAGATCGTGCAATTGCAATGCGTTTTGGTGAACCGGATCGAAAAGAGACTCAATCAGATGGGTTAGATCATTGGTTTTATAACAAACTCGGCTTGGAATTGATTATTGATGCTGAAGGGCCAGAAGCTTTGCAGTATTCAGCGAATTATTAAACCCAATCCAATTTTATTGTCAGTTAAAATTTTGCGCTATCAACAAGGCTTTAAGATCTGTTTTCATTGCCTTCCTGATCTTTGTTAACCTCTTCTGAAGAATCGCTTTTTTTTTCCGTATCCTTGTTTGAAGAGTTGTACAAATCTGCAGGATCGTCATCATCCCATAGAATACGATTGGCTTGACCATCCATATCATCGAAATAACCTTTTTTCGCCATCCAGATGAACATAATCACGACCAAAAGGCCAAAAAACAGCACCATCGGGATCAACCCATAAATGACATCCATAACTTGCTTCCTTAAGCCTTATTTTCCTGTCGTTTGAGCTTTGACTTTTCATTGAAAAAGCTGCGAATACGTGCGGCATTACCCACCACAATTAGACTGCTGAAAGGCATAGTAACCGCAGCAATCAGAGGCGTTAACATACCCCCCATAGCTAATGGTACCATAATGATGTTGTAGGTGATTGAGCTTGTAATGTTCTGCTTGATCGTCTTCAAAGTTCTTGCTGATAACTCCACAGCAGTATCAACCGCTAACAGCTCATTGTTCATGAGCACAATCTCCGCGCTTTCCATTGAAACATCGGTTCCAGAGCCTAGCGCAATACCTACATCGGCTCTTACCAGTGCAGGGGCATCATTAACACCGTCTCCAATCATGGCAACCGTCTGGCCTTTTGCCTGTAGTTGGCGAATCACTTCATTCTTATCTTGCGGCATTACCTCGGCAATTACGTGCATGCCACCAAGTTGCTCTGCCACACTTTCAGCCACAATCTGTAAATCACCACTCAACAGAGTAACCTCTTTGCCCTTGTTTTTTAGACGCTTAATCAGCTCAGCAGCTTCAGGCCTGATCTCATCTTCTAAAAACAGTACTCCCAACACTGCTGAGTTAGCACTGACCCAGACCGCCGTTTGAGCTTTTTCTGCACGTTGATTAGCGGCTTCGACCAATTGCTCAGGCAGCTCAATGCCTTCCGCCGCCAACCAGCCTGCTGTACCAATCAGGTAATGTTCAGAATCAACTAGAGCCTCAACACCTTTACCCGGATTGATCTTAAATTCATTCACATCCAGCCAACTTTTACTGCCATAACTGAATTCACTCTTAACAGAATCAACAATGGCTTGTCCAAGGCTGTGTTCCGAAAGGTTTTCAATAGATGCAACCGTGAGTAGCAAATCCTGCCGAGGTTTTATACCCAGCAATTCCTCACCAACAACTTGCATCTGCCCTTTGGTGATGGTGCCGGTTTTATCAAATACAAAGTGATCAATGGCGTGTAGTGTCTCTAAAACAGTACCATTTTTAACTAAAATTCCATTTCTTGCTGAAACACCAGAAGCTACCGCGATGGCCATAGGTGTAGCCAGCCCAAAAGCACAAGGACAGGTAATGATTAATACCGCTGTTGCGGTAATAACGGCAAACTCAATACCCTGATTAAAAATCCAGAAGGTAAAACTTGCTACAGCAAGACTAATCGTTACACTTACAAACCATGGCATGATCTTGTCAGCTGTACACTGAATCGGCGCTTTGGAGCCCTGTGCTTCTTCAACCATATGCACAATCTTACCGAGCTGAGTATCTTGTAAAATCTTGTCCACCTTAACCAATAGATGGCCGTCAACATTTAATGTTCCAGCTACAACGGTATCATCTATCTTTTTACTGATTTCACGAGCTTCACCACTCAACATGGATTCATTGACCATACTCTGGCCTTGAATAACAAAGCCATCTACAGGAACCTGCTCTCCGGGTTTGATAATAATCACATCACCTTTAAGCAAGGTCCTAACTGGCACAATGGCATCGCCGTCATCAACTTTTTTGCGAGCAACTTTTGGCTGCAGATCCATCAACCTTCGCGAGGAATCAACCGCCTTATTCTTTGCAATAGCCTCCAGATAACGGCCGATCAGCAAGAGGAACATAAAATTGACCAAAGTATCAAAATAGACCTCTCCAGAATGGTCTGGTTGCACCGTAACCCATACAGAGTAGAAATAGGTTGTCAGCATACCCAAGCTAATAGAAACATCCATGCCGACACTTCTGGATTTAATCGATGTCCAAGCGCCTTTGAGGAAAGGTTGACCGGAATAACTCAGGGTAATGGTCGCAATAATAAAGGCGATCCAGTGGAAATAACTGCGAAACTCACCTTCTGCCGCCCCACTGTAGAGCGCTACCGAAAACCATGTGGTGTTCATCATCGCAAAGCCGGCAAAACCTAATCGGTATAACAGCTCCCGGTTTGCCTTGCGATAGGATTCTTCACTAACAGAAGGGTCATAGGGCGTAGCATCGTAGCCAATCGAATTTAGCTTTCTAATCACATCAGATAGCTTGATCTGACGATTATCCCAGCGGATTTTGATCTGTTTATTGGTGAAATTAACTCGAGTTAGAAGAATGCCTTCCATCTTTGCCATTGTATGCTCAATCAACCAGACACAGGCTGCGCAGTGGATAGCATCAGACATCAATGTGATTTCGCGACGATCATTTAAATCACCAACATACTGAGATTGGACTTCGTCGTAATCGTAGAAATCGATGTCTTTGTTAGGCGGAGGCGGGGGAGCGAGCAGCTCGCCGTCAGGCGTGCGTTGATAAAAGCTCTCTAAGCCAGCTTCATGAATGACTTCACATACAGAAGCACAGCCATTACAACAGAAGTTTTGCTCCACGCCCTGGATAGGTTTCAGAACCAGCTCTGCGTCTGGTATCGCTTGACCACAATGAAAACAACTTGAGCGAGGCATAGCTACTCTGGGTCTTTCACCCATATTGGACGACCAACAAAGTAACGTTCTTCACCTTTGGTCACTTCCATAATTAGATCCCATTTACCTTTAAGCGGTAGCATGAATTCTGTTTGGTAATTTCCTACCACACCTGTAGATTCAAGTTGAGTTTGACCATCCAAATCTCTGTTTGATGGCCGATAAAAATACATAATTGCTGTATCTACATTGAACGATCTACCATTTTCATCCAAGATCTTGACTTTTAAATCAACCGGCTTACCTTCATGAATTGTAGGTAGATCAATATCTAATTCCCAGCCCATCTGCTCCATACGGCGCTGCTCGGCCAAGATGACATCCATTCTCTTTCCTTGCTCATAGAAATCATCTACAACAAGCCCAGGGTTAGTAACTATCGCCATACTTACCATAAAGAAGTTCACAGCAAGGACGATAATAAGAATAACAAACCAGGCAATTACGAACGGGTTCTTCCAAGCAACACTCCAGTTTCGAGTATCTTGCTTAGCTTCACTCATATTCACTCTCCTAATGAATAATCAACTCTGAATTTTCATTCAGTAATTGACTTAATAAAAAGCCCTATCCAGGACTTTTCTGAATAGGGCTATTATAGCTTTTAAAACCATTAAATGTTATTTCAACGACTTATTAGTCTATTAACGTTTTCTTCTTGGCCTTGGGCCTAAGAATGCGCCTTCATAAGTCTCCTTAACCGCCTCATTATCGGCATCTTGAACATGGATATAAACCGGAACACTTACATCTTCAAGATTTTTACGCGGCACCTTAACAAATAGCGTTGTTGCTCCAACATTACCAGGTTGAATGATTAGTTTCTGTTTGTCAGTTCTGAATGTTAATCCTTCAATTCCGGTTACATCGATAATTGCATGCATCGGCCTGTCTGATTTATTTACAACCTTAAGGGTCCACTTATTCTGTATGGTTCCATCACTCATCTGCACATAAAGAGGGGAGCGTTCATGCAAAGCTTTGACGTCGATTGGGGACATTGA
>DBOI01000025.1 GCA_002299245.1 Hydrogenovibrio sp. UBA650 | reverse complement strand
GCAAATTTAATGGGATTCCAAGAGGCCAGTTTCACCTCTTTTTGAAAGAGTGTGAGTGGCGATTTAATAACAGCGACTCAAAGATTCAAATAAAACAATTGAATCAATGGGTTAAAAAAGAACTGAACTAGTTATCTGGGTCAGCCCCTAAATTTAATTTAAACGTTATTTAAGAAACGCCAAAATCTCGTTTTCAATCTCTGTTTTTTCAATCAGTGTTTTCTGAGCTATTGGCTTATCAAATAGTTCTGCAATTTGAGCTGGCATAGTTACTTTTGCTTTTTCAGCAATCACTTGTAATGCTTCTTTATCGTGCTCAAAGTTTTCACCGGTAATTGCATTTGCGACAACTGGTGAGAACTTAGTCCATTCTGCCGTAGCGTAGGCAATGGTTTTGATTGACTTATCTTCACGACAAGTATCGTAGGATTTAAAACAGGTTGCAGTGTGTGGGCACATTACATAGTTGACTTCAAAGGCCTGTTTAATGTATTCCAAGCCCTCTTGATCTGTACAGAAATCGGCAGCAAATATCGCTTGAATCTGAGCCAGCTCTTCAGCAGTCAGCTTGTAGTATTTGTCACTATCAAGTTGCAGCATCAGTTCTTTAGTGCGCTCAGCACCGAACATATCAAACAGGATACGCTCTACATTTGAAGACTTAAGAATATCCATTGCTGGTGAGGTTGTTGGAATAACTGAAGAGTCACGCAAGTCATATTCACCAGTGTTAATCAGGCGAGTTAGGACGTTGTTTGCATTGGAAGCGATATGGATCTGTTTAACCGGTAGGCCCATCTTCATTGCATAGTAGCCACCCAGTGCATTACCGAAGTTTCCACTTGGTACATTAAGGTAGACTTGATCTCCAAGCGTAATCTCATCGTTGCGAACCAGCTGTAGGTAGCTGTAGATGTGGTAGATGATTTGGAAAATAATACGCCCAAAGTTCACCGAATTTGCCGCAGAAAGCGAGATATTGTGGTCTTGTAGCGACTCATTGAAAGCTTCAGAGGTCAGTAGCGTTTTTAGTGCAGACTGTGCATCATCAAAGTCACCGTGAATACCGATAACTTTTAGGTTTGCAGCATCTTCCGTTACCATTTGCAGACGTTGAACATCAGAGGTTCCACCATCTGGGTACATACAGGCAACTTGAACGTTTTTCTTGCCTTTGAATGTCTCTAGCGCCGCAGGCCCAGTATCTCCACTGGTAGCCGCAAGAATCAGGTATTTTTCATTGCGTTTATCCGCTACCGCAGATAGTACCGAACCAAATGGTTGTAGCGCCATATCTTTAAATGCACGAGTTGGACCGTGGAAAAGTTCACTGACAAACAGGTCGTCATAAACCTTTTCGACTGGAACCGGGTTATTTGGATCATCAAAGTGATCGTAAAGGCTTAAAGCTTCGTCAATAACTGCGCCTTCAATATCGATAGCAAAGTTTGTCAGAATCGTTTTTGCCAGCGTTTTGTAGCTTGAGTTAATGTGATTTTGCAAAAAATCTTGATCAAAACCAGGCAGAGACTCTGGAGAGTAGATTCCACCAAATGATGACATTGGGCTTAGAATCGCCTGAGAAAAAGTGATAGAAGCAGGTCTTTGACCGTCATTGCCACGAGTTTCGATAAATTTCATAACAAACCTAATAAGTTAACAATTTTATAATGTGCGGAATTATACAGAATTCAAGCATTTAATGTTGCTTGATTAAATGCGATTAGACCCGATCTAATCCCTTGCGGAATCGCCAGAACCTTCTTAAATCAGCTGGTTTGATATGGCAGCGATAATCGCATCCCAGGTCAATTAAAAGTGAGTTGATCTGTTTATCTTTTAGCGCCTCAAGAATGGGCATAAACCAATTTTCTTCCAACTGTTTTAAGAGTTCAATCCACTCTTCTAGTTGTAGGTTTTCAAGGCCTGTAAAAAAATCATCAAGCATAATCAGATGTTTATTGTGATCTGTCATTACTGTTTGGCTGCCGTACCACTCTGCATAGTTGCTGGGCGATCTTTGGCTCTCTGCCATTGTTTGTTTTGCCAAGCCTTGTAAATAGGTATTTTCAGACCAGATAACCGCATCTTTACGCTGGGTGATGTTTTCCGGTTTTAACAGGCCTTCTCCCCAGACCCAGACACTGTTAATTTCAGGCCAGCCCTTCTCTCTTCTGGCCTCATTGACTGGATGGGTATAGAACAACATCTGAGTTTCATTAATCAGTTGACGCCAGTATTGTGCAGCGTTACCTTGCGGGTAAAACTCATTCACCGGATTATTGTCCACCAGTTCAAGATTTGTAGTTTGAATATCGACCGGCTGCTTAATAGACAGATACCAAGCATCAGTTGCACCCCAAATCAATTCCACGCCGTCTTGTTTAAAGTGTTCATTAAAACTCTGTAACAGTGCTTTTGATTCGGCTTCTTCAATTCCAAGATGCTTGGCAGCTACAAGCACCAGGCTATCACGATCAGGAATCATCTGTACGGGATCAACTCTTAGCCAAAATTCAGAGAGATTGGCATCTTCAATATCAATCGCAGCATTGGTTGCTGCAACCGGCATTGTTTCTGCCTGGTGAAATAGAAAAGAGGCCTGTTGAAAAAAGTTCTGTTTTTTAACTGGAAAATGATCAGACTTGGCAATCAAATTTTGCAGTGCTGGAAGTTTTAATTCCTGCAAAGCTTGTTGCGCCTCTTTGACTCTTAATGAATTTAACAGGCCAGGTGCCCATAAAGTTAAAGCGTTAATCATGTGGTTTTCCAGTCAAAAAAGTCGGGACATGCCCGACTTTCTGGTTTAGGTTTTTTAATTACTTAACAATAGCTTAGCCAAGCGATTCAATGCGAATTCGCATAATTTCGCCATCGATGTCTGCGAGACCATCAAGCTGTGCAATCGCTTGATTGATTTTGGCTTCTTTGACCGTATTAGTGATCATAACCAGGGTTGCATCGTCCGGGTTCTGCTGACATGGTTCCTGATGAACATGCTCAATACTAATTCCAGAATCCGCCATAATACCTGTTACTTTAGCCAGTACACCGGCGTGATCTTTTGCAAAGCAGCGAATGTAGTATGCAGTTTCGATCTCTTCAATTGATACGACTGGAGCTGATTCAAGTTGATCTGCTCTGAAACCCAGGCCTGGAACTTGATCTTCCTGAGGCTGATCCTGCCAGCGAATAGTATCGATAATATCAGCAACAACTGCACTCGCAGTTGGGCCAGCACCCGCACCTGGACCGTAATACATAGTTGGCCCAACATGATTACCCTTAGCCATTACCGCGTTCATTACGCCGTTTACATTGGCGATCAGCACATCTTTTGGCACCATAGTTGGGTGAACACGCAAAGAGAAACCGTTTTCAGCACGGCTCGCAACACCAAGGTGCTTGATTTCATAACCCAGTTGGTCAGCAAAACGGATGTCATCCGCTGTGATTTTGCTGATTCCTTCGGTGTAGGTTTTGTTGAACTGTAGCTCAATACCAAACGCGATAGAAGCCAGAATCGTCAGCTTGTGCGCAGCATCGATACCTTCAACATCAAAAGTTGGATCTGCTTCTGCGTAACCAAGTTCTTGAGCCACTTTAAGTACTTGAGCAAAGTCAGCACCCGGCTTTTTCATCTCAGTAAGAATGTAGTTACCAGTACCATTGATAATACCTGCAACCCACTCAATCTCGTTACCAGCTAGGCCTTCACGCATTGCTTTAATTACTGGAATACCACCAGCAACCGCGGCTTCGTAGTTGATCATCACGCCATTTTCACGCGCTAGAGCGAATAGTTCATTACCATGTTCAGCGATCAGTGCTTTGTTTGCGGTGACAACATGTTTTTTATTCTTAAGAGCCGTTTCTAGGAGCTCTTTTGCCAGGCCTGTTCCGCCCATCAATTCAACAACAATATCAACATCAGGATGGTTAACAACGTCAGCCGTATTATCCGTTAGGGTAATACCAGTTGTATCAACAGCACGAGGACGGTTTAGATCACGAACAGCAATAATTGCTACTTCAATGGTTTGTCCTAATCGTCTCTCAATTTCAGAAATCGTATTGGTAAGGATATCAACGGTTCCTCCACCAACTGTTCCCATTCCAAGTAGACCGACTTTGACTGTTTTCATTATTAAGTTTCCTGATTAAATTTTGATAAATTTTTTGCTTAGTTCTGTTTTCTCAATTTTGCTTTATTAAGCCGTCTTTTCTGAACATATCGCGAATACCGCGAATGGCCTGACGTGTACGATGCTCGTTTTCGATTAGGCCGAAACGCACAAAGTTATCACCGTAATCACCAAAACCGATACCTGGCGATACTGCGACTTTGGCATCGGTCAGCAATTTTTTAGAGAATTCGAGTGAGCCCATTTCACGGTACTCTTCTGGAATTGGTGCCCAGACGAACATAGTCGCTTTAGGAGGCTCAACCTCCCAACCAATCGCATTGAGGCCCTGGCAGAGAACATCACGACGTACTTTGTACATATCGCAAATTTCCTGCACACATTCCTGAGGGCCTTCCAATGCAGCGATTGCCGCAACCTGAATTGGCGTGAAGGTTCCGTAGTCAAGATAGGATTTCATACGTTTAAGCGCGTGAACCAGGGTTGGGTTACCCACCATGAAACCGACACGCCAGCCCGGCATATTGTAGCTCTTAGACAGAGTATAGAATTCAACCGCGATATCTTTGGCTCCTTCTACCTCAAGGATAGATGGCGCTTTATAACCGTCAAACACGATATCGGCATAGGCAAGATCGTGAATTACCCAGATATTATGTTCTTTGGCAATGGCGATAACTTTCTCAAAGAACTCCAGCTCAACAGTTTGAGTGGTTGGATTTCCTGGGAAGTTTAAAACCAGCATTTTGGGTTTAGGCCATGACTCTTTAATCGCTTTCTCAAGCTCTTCAAAGAAGTCTACATCTGGGGTCATGCGCACATGGCGAATGTCCGCACCAGCAATGACAAAACCGTATGGGTGAATTGGATAGGCAGGGTTTGGTACCAGAACCGTGTCACCCTTATCAACCGTTGCCATGGCAAGGTGAGCAAGCCCTTCTTTAGAACCGATGGTTACAACCGCTTCGGTATCGGCATCTAAATCGACATCGTATTTGGTTTTATACCAGTTACAGATCGCCTTACGCAGACGCGGAATACCTTGAGAAACCGAGTAGCGGTGCGTGCCTTCACGTTGAACCACTTCAATCAGTTTATCGACAATATGCTTAGGCGTATCTTGGTCTGGGTTACCCATACCAAAGTCGATAATATCCTCACCTCTACGTCGGGCATCTGCCTTTAGCTCGCCAACGATATTGAATACGTAGGGAGGGAGTCGTTTAATTCTCTGAAAATCGTCTGCCACTTAAGGAACCTCTGTCAATCTTGACGCCATATTTAAGTGAAAAATGAACCGCGCCAAGAGGAAAATCTTAAAACAGATAATGATACAGTATCTTGATTTTTCGTCAATTGGAAATACTGCCTTAACGGTGATTTTTACAGGCCTGTAAGTCAATAGAAATTTCCTTGGATAGTCGATAATCCAGCAGGATATTTCAGCTATAATTGGCATAAGAATAAAAACAGAACTGCATTATGAAATTTACTGAACACAGAGAACCGGGTATTTACACGGTAAAACGCTATGAACCTGGTAGTGTCAAAGTCAATGACATGACTTTTACTTCGAGCTTTTATATGACTCAAACCAACTTTAACGACAGTTGGGGTTGCCATAGTATTGATGATTTTGATCAGCAAATGCTGGATCTTTTACTGGAGGAGAAGCCTGAAGTGATTATTTTAGGAACTGGCGAGACTCAGGAGTTTCCTGATATGGCTCTTTACGCTCACTGCACAAGCCAAGGTGTTGGTTTGGAGTTTATGACCAATGATGCGGCCTGTAGAACTTACAATGTCATTACCACTGAAGATAGGGATATTGTTCTAGCCCTAATTATGCCTAGATAGAGTAAATAAAACTAATATTTCAGTTTTTTCTTAATATCAATTTTGCGACCTTGATAACGGGCTTCTAAATAGAGTTTTGGTCGATTGGTATTACCTGTTGCACCAAGGTTGGCGATTTCTTGCCCGGCTTCAACGTATTCACCCTCTGAAACTAACAAGGCACTATTGTGGGCATATATCGACATGTAATCATGATCGTGTTTTATGACCAGCATCCAGCCATAGTTTGCAATCCCATTTCCAGAGTAGACCACTTTACCGGGTGCGACGGCACTAATACTTTGACCAGGCACTCCATAGACTTCAAGAACTGACAGGCCTGCCTTATCACGTCTATATTTGTATCCGATCCCTTTATGCATGGGCCATACCCATTTGGAGGGCTTACTGCTTCTTGGTTTTGTTGGTTTTCTTTCAATCGCCTTGGCGGTCACAGTTTTTGTAACGGGTTTCGGTTTTGCTTTGTTAATTTGTTGTTTTTGTACCTTTGGATTGGCAGCCTTTTTACTACTTGTGTTTGTAGCTTTTTTTTCTACATTGGAACTTGTGTTCTCAGCGATAACTTTCGGTTTTACCTGCTGATCTTTATTCGATTTAGCTATTTTAGAAGTGTATATTTTGGTTTTATTAGGTAGTTTAAGGGTTTGTTTTATGTAAATAATATAAGGAGGAAGCAGGTTGTTTATGGTTGCCAACTCCATCATGTCAAGATCACACTTATAGGCGATGCCACTTAAGGTATCCCCTGACTTAACTTTGTAGCTGCGGCCACATACCCCCGAAACCTTAGTCTGCTTTGGTTTCTGGACAGAATTATCCCTAGGTTCATATTTTAAAGGTGAAGAACATGAACTCAGCAAATTGCTGACAGTGATAATTGAAAACAGATAAAACGAAAGTCGAGCAAGTTTATTTATCATAGTAGCCAGTAAACGTTAATCAAGAACTCATTTTATAGCCAATATAGACAGCTATCAACAGTACAAGAAACCAGCCTATCCAATCAATCCATTGACGGATTTGCGGCTCAAATCTGGCACCACCATACTTCATTATTGAAGCGACTAAAAAGAAACGTGCGCCACGGCCGATAAACGAGGCGATCACAAAAGGCAAAAACGCCATCGCACTGGCACCGGCAGTAATGGTAAACAACTTATATGGAATTGGACTAAAACCGGCGATAAATACAATCCAGACTCCGTATTCGGTAAACCAACCCTGAGCCTTTTCAACTTTGGCTTCATAACCCATTTCTTGAATTAGCGGTATAAGCAGATCCATTGCCCAGTAGCCTATCAGGTAGCCTAAAACCCCACCCAGTACTGAAAAGAATGTTGTTAACCAGGCAAAATAAAAGGCCTTTTCTGGTTTCGCCAGGCTCATTGGCATCAACATTACGTCTGGTGGTATCGGGAAAAAAGACGATTCGGCAAAACTCATGCCGCTCAAATACTTAGGCGCGTGTGGATGGCGAGACCACTCTAGAGTCAAGTCGTATAGAGGGCTAAAAATCTTCAAGCTTCGATTCCTTGTTTCATGGGTACAAACATCACATCCGCCAGACACGTTTTTATCAATTTAGTGGCCGTTTTTTCAAAGCCATAAAGTTGTTGTTCTGAGTCTCCTAACGGAATAATCAACCTACCGCCCTCTTTCAATTGATTAACAAGTTCCACAGGTAATTCGCTTGGCGATGCTGCCGAAATAATGGCATCAAAAGGTGCCATTTCAGGCCAACCCCAATGACCATCACTAATAGCAAAATCGATATTTTCCAGTTCTAAGGCCTGCAAAACGTCTTGAGCTTTAACCGATAGTTCCGGGATGCGTTCAACGCTGTAAATTTTATCAACCAGAAGTGCCAGAATGGCAGTTTGATAACCTGAGCCTGTACCGATTTCCAGAACACGTTTGACTGGAATTGATGAGTCTAATAGCCACTCGGTCATTTTGGCAACCACCCAGGGCTGAGATATGGTCTGCCCATAACCAATTGGCAGTGCGGTATCCTCATAAGAACGGCTGGCCATTGCCTCATCCAAAAACAGGTGACGAGGAACCACATCAATGGCACTAAGCACTTCCGAGCTTTCAATTCCCTTATCTTTAAGCCGTTTAACCAGCCGAGAACGGGTACGTTGTGATGTCATACCAAGGCCTTGGTATTTTTCAAAAGCGGAATTCGGGTATTTGTTCATATTATTTTGACTTGCCGTCTAATGACTGACACCAGGATTCCAGACCTGGCAACATTTCATAATGAGTTAAGTCTATTTTCAGTGGTGTGATGGAAGCATAACCATTCTCTACTGCATAGAAGTCGGTGCCTTCTCCGGCATCAGCAGCTTCGCCTGCTGGGCCTACCCAGTAAATTGGCAGACCTCTTGGGTCTTTTTGACTGACTACTGGCTCAGAGACATGACGACGGCCAAGACGAGTAATTTTAATGCCCTTAAGCTCCGCAAACGGAATATCTGGAACATTGATATTGATAATGGTGTCCTTTGACAGATCAATTGAATTAATATCTTGCAGAATGGTTGTTAATACTTGAGCTGCTGTGTCAAAGTTCTGCTCACCACATAGAGAAATTGCAATAGAGGGTTTACCTAAAAACCGCCCTTCTGTTGCTGCTGCAACCGTGCCTGAATAAAGTACGTCGTCACCCATATTAGCGCCAGCATTAATACCGGAAACAACGATATCCGGTTCATATTCAAGCGCACCATTCATTCCCAGGTGAACACAATCGGTTGGTGTGCCATTGACACTATAAACATTGCAGCGTTCGTCATTGCTCAAGCTTGGATGAAGGTTAATTCGCAACGGTTCCGTCAGTGTCAGCGAGTTGCTAGCCGCGCTGCGATTGCGCTCAGGAGCCATAATGTCTAAACGTGAGAAACTGCACTTATCGGCGATCTCAGCAAAAGCTTTCATGATTCCAGGTGCAAAGTAACCATCGTCGTTAGAGAGAAGAATTTTCATGTTGTAAAATAATGTAAATTTAGAATTCCGTAAATTATATAGTTTCCAAAATGACAGAAGAAGATAATTCACTTTTTAGCCAAGCTATGGAGGGAGTCACTCCCTTAAAGAAAGAAAACCGAGCTCCATCTGGCCGTGCCAGTCGTCAGGCAGAAGGTGCAAAGCAGCTAATAAAAAATGTTAAACGTAAACAGAGTATTTCTAGCGAAGACAAGCCTGTCGCAAAACGAGATCACGAAGAACGCATACATCAAGTAACCGAATCCGAAAGCCTGTTATTCAATCAGAAAGGCGTGCGTCTGCAGGAGTTAAGTCAACTTAAACAAAGTAACTTTGAACTGGAAGATTTGCTTGATCTACACGGTATGACAGAGAATTATGCCGAAGCACAAATTACTGAGTTTATTGCTAGAAATTATGCGGCCAACAAACGTTATTTAAGAATTATTCACGGCAAAGGATACAATTCAAACGAACCGTTTCCAATTCTAAAAAACCTTACAAATCAAGTTCTTAGAAAGTCTTCCGCAGTTGTCGCTTTTACTAGCGCACCACAAAAAGATGGTGGGGTTGGGGCGGTAAATATTTTACTCTCCGCTCATTAGAATGAGCTTTAATTTAATTCGTTTTTGAAAGGGTTTACCTCAAGTTCGGAGTCTTCCGGCTTGAGTTCAATGACTTTGATAAAGACTTCATCTTTTTTAACCATGCCCAAGGTTTGACGAGCGATAGTTTCAACAGCAAGAGGATTGGACTGTAAATTCTTAACCTCTTCAGCAAGCTTGGCATTGATCAAACGCTGCTCTTCAAGAGAGGCCTCCATGGATTCTAGCTGGTCCTGTAAAGCAAAAAGTTCGACTAGCCCTCCTTCAGAGGACAAGAGTCGAACTTGCAGTAAAACTAGAATAACGGCTAATGCGAGATAGATTTTTTTCACGTCACATAAACCTTAGAGCTTAAATAATCAGGCCTGGTAATTTACTTAAGGTTATAGAAAGCCTCTTTACCAGGGTAAACTGCGGCATCACCCAGTGCTTCTTCAATACGAATCAGCTGGTTGTACTTAGCGATACGGTCAGTACGTGACATAGAACCGGTTTTGATCTGGCCACACCCAGTTGCTACAGCGATATCAGCAATAGTGGTGTCTTCAGTTTCACCTGAACGGTGAGAAACCACTGCTGTATAACCTGCTTTTTTAGCCATTGCAATTGCAGCAAATGTTTCAGTCAAAGTACCGATCTGGTTGATTTTAATTAGGATAGAGTTACCCACGCCCTTTTCGATCCCTTCAGCAAGGATTTTAGGGTTAGTAACAAATAGGTCATCACCAACGATCTGTAAACGGTGACCATCTTTTTCTGTTTGGTATTTGAAACCATCCCAATCAGATTCATCAAGACCATCTTCGATAGAGATAATTGGGTAATTAGTTACCCACTCAGAAAGTAGGTCAACCATACCTTCAGACGTTAACTCACGGCCTTCAGAAGCTAGCGTATAAACGCCATCTTTATAAAGTTCAGAAGATGCAGCATCCATAGCGATCATAATGTCTTCACCGGCCTTGTAGCCAGCCGCTTCAATTGCTTCTAGGATAACCTGTAGTGCTTCTTCGTTAGATTTAAGGTCTGGTGCAAAACCACCTTCATCACCAACCGCAGTGTTATAACCTTTGTCACCCAGTACTTTTTTAAGTGCGTGGAAGACTTCTGCACCGTAACGCAACGCTTCAGACATTGTTGGCGCACCAACAGGCATAATCATGAACTCCTGGAAATCTACAGAGTTATCAGCGTGCTCACCACCGTTGATGATGTTCATCATCGGTACAGGCATTTTGAAATCATCTGTTTTTAGGTATTCATAGAGTGCAACACCTTTAGACTGCGCTGCTGCTTGAGCCGTTGCAATTGAAACCGCTAGAATTGCATTTGCACCTAGGCGACCTTTATTGTCAGTACCGTCTAGATCAATCATTGTGTTATCGATCGCTGCTTGATCAGTCGCATCCATACCAACTAGAGCGCCTTTGATTTCAGCGTTGATGTTGTTCACAGCAGTCAGAACACCCTTGCCACCAAACTTAGACTTATCGCCGTCACGTAGTTCGATCGCTTCACGAGAACCTGTCGATGCACCTGATGGTGAAATACCGCGGCCAAATGAGCCATCTTCTAAAATTACATCTGCTTCAACTGTTGGGTTACCACGTGAGTCAATTACCTGACGAGCTTTAATATCTTTAATCAATGACATTTTCTATTTCCTACTTCGTTTCTTTAAATTTATATAATCGGTGCGCATTCTACCGGGCTAGTATGACTGTTTAATTACAAATCAATGCTCTAGGGTGCGCAGTATCTGGTTTATTGGTTTTCAATAAAGCCCTTTGACTTCACAGTATCGTCAATAGCTTTAAGTGTTTCTAACAGTGGCTTTAAGTTGCCAATTGGCCACATATTAGGCCCATCACTCAGGGCTTTTTCTGGATTTGGGTGTGTTTCCATAAATAGGCCAGAAATTCCTACAGCAGTAGCAGCACGAGCTAGAACGGGTACCATCTCACGCTGACCACCTGATGTTGTCCCCTGTCCACCTGGCTGCTGAACCGAGTGAGTAGCGTCAAAAACAACCGGGCAGTTTGTTGAACGCATAGAAGCCAAACCGCGCATGTCTGAAACTAGGGTGTTGTAACCAAAAGAAGTACCGCGGTCACAAACCATAATATTCTCATTACCCACTTCACGCGCCTTGGCAACAACCTGATCCATATCCCAAGGTGCCTGGAACTGACCTTTTTTGATATTGACTGGAAGCCCTTGCTTACAGACATTTTGGATAAAGTTGGTCTGACGTACCAAGAATGCTGGAGTCTGCATAACATCAACCACCGAAGCCACTTCATCAAGCGGAGTGTCTTCATGAACATCGGTTAATACCGGTACTCCAATTTCATCTTTAACTTTCTGCAGAATTCGCAGGCCTTCATCGACACCTAAACCACGAAAGCTTTTAGTTGATGAGCGGTTAGCCTTGTCATAAGACGACTTATAAATGAATGGAATTCCAAGTGAATCCGTCATTTCCTTTAACTGGCCTGCTGTTTCCATCGCCAACTCTTCAGATTCAATGACACAAGGGCCGGCAATTAAAAAGAATGGTTTATCAATACCAATATCAAATCCGCATAGCTGCATTATTTACTACCTTGTTTGTGTTTATTTGCTGCTTCAACAAAAGCGGTGAACAGGGGGTGCCCATTTCGAGGCGTTGACGTGAATTCTGGGTGGAATTGACAGGCCACAAACCACGGGTGATCTTCAATCTCAACTGTTTCAACCAAACTACCATCTTCGGAGCGGCCAGAAATTACCAGACCTGCCGAGTGTAGGCGGTTTACATAGCCATCATTAACTTCGTAGCGATGACGGTGACGTTCGCTGATAATATCTTCACCATAGATTTCACGCATTTTTGAACCAGCCTGTAAAGCACAGTTTTGCGCACCTAGACGCATGGTTCCACCAAGATCCGCATTCTCGTCACGCTCGACCTTGTTCCCGTCCTCATCAGTCCACTCTGTAATTAAGGCAACAACCGGGTTTGGTGTTTCTGGGTTCAATTCGCTACTGTGTGCATCTTTTATGCCTGCAACATGACGAGCGTATTCAACAACTGCCATCTGCATACCCAGGCAAATACCTAAATAAGGCACTTTGTTTTCACGAGCGTATTGAATTGCAAGAATTTTACCTTCTACACCCCGCTCACCAAATCCGCCAGGTACTAAGATAGCATCTTTAGTTTTAAGAACATCAAGGCCGTCTGTTTCTAAGTTTTCTGAGTCAATGTAGTCAATGTTGACTTTGGTGTTGGTGTGAATACCGGCATGAATCAAGGCTTCAATCAGAGATTTATAGGCTTCTGTCAGATCGACATACTTACCGACCATAGCAATTTCGACGGTTTTTTCCGGGTTAAGCTGTGCATTGACAACTTCATCCCAGTCGCTCAAATTAGCTTGTTTAACATCCAAACCAAGGCGGTTCACAACCAGTTCATCCAGCCCTTGTTCATGTAACATTCTTGGTACTTCATAAATGGTGCGCGCATCCAGTGAGCTTATTACCGCCTGTTCTTCAACATTTGTAAACAGCGCAATTTTGCGTTTTTCACTACTTTCAAGCGGCATTTCAGAGCGACAAACCAGAATGTCAGGTTGAATACCAATTGAACGCAGCTCTTTTACTGAGTGTTGAGTTGGTTTGGTTTTTACTTCACCGGCAACTGCGATGTATGGCAGAAGAGTCAGATGCATAAATAGGGAACGTTGGCGCCCTACCTCAAGGCTCAACTGACGAATCGCTTCCAAGAAAGGTAGTGATTCAATATCACCAACGGTACCACCAACCTCTACTAGCGCGACATCGGCACCAGCGGCAGCACTTTTGATTCGGTTTTTAATCTCGTCGGTAATGTGAGGAATAACCTGAACAGTTC
The DNA here is from genome assembly GCA_002299245.1 of Hydrogenovibrio sp. UBA650. Taxonomy (GTDB): domain Bacteria; phylum Pseudomonadota; class Gammaproteobacteria; order Thiomicrospirales; family Thiomicrospiraceae; genus Thiomicrorhabdus. The sequence goes on along the minus strand of DBOI01000025.1, from coordinate 22,863 downwards.
CGCCTAAATAATCACCTCGGCGCTCATTGCGAATGACGGTTTCATAAACTTGGCCAGTCGAGAAACTATTACGTTTAGTGAAGTGGCGTTCTACAAAACGTTCATAGTGACCTAAATCTAGATCCGTCTCAGCACCATCATCTGTTACAAAAACCTCGCCGTGTTGGAACGGGCTCATAGTTCCAGGATCAACATTGATATAAGGATCCATTTTGAGCATGCTCACTTTTAAGCCTCTCGCTTCAAGCAAGGCTCCCAAAGATGCCGCAGCTATACCCTTCCCCAAAGAGGAAACAACACCACCGGTCACAAAAATAAAATTAGTCATCAACCCACACTTTTTGCTGTTGAAAATAGTTGCTTAGATCACGATTAAACAGCAGTTAACTTTCAGTCAATTTAAAGCTTTATCGGTGATCTATTTTTGGCGAATCCTTTCAGGCTAGATTACAGCCCACGAAGGCAATCAGAATGGATGTGCATTATAGCTTATAACGCCTTGTTGGGCAATGATTGAATGTGACAATTAGTTTATAAAAAACTCACTTATCAAAGTAGTCCAGATAATGACAATCGTTGTTGATAATCAATACTAATCGATCGACTCTCTGCGCAGAGATTTTGAGATGAAAATTTCTCTCTGTTTTTAAGGCCTAAAACCGCAATGCTTTGATCGGTCAAAGATTCTAAAACGGGCCAGACTTTTCTCTGCCAGGGTGGAATTTTATTATCCTGAAAAAAAGCCTTTAACCTTCTTTTATCAACTTGATCTGAGGGTTTTATGGAACGCAGAACCAATCCAGATTTAAGGTCTAAGTTAATAATTTCGAAGACAAAGTTGTTTGCGATTGCATCTACAAGGTTTGCTGCATCTCGATCTTTTTCTAGATAAACTTGAATGTCTTCAACATGATCAAATTGAATTGCAAAGCTTTCTGCGATAGCGATAGGAAGATAATAGAGGCGATTCTTATAAACTCTTAGTTCGCCTTTACTCAAAGCATAACGAAAGGCCTGGTTTGAGCTGAGTTCAAAGTTGGTAACCGCATCCAGCAGCCAATCATAATGTTTGGCACTTAAAACCACATGCGGCCAGTTGTTTTTAAACCAGTAGCGGATGACATTCTTAGCCTGCTCAGGATTCTTGGCAATGACTTCGATGAAATCAGGGCCACTTTCAATCTGTTGCAAGCTGAGTTCTGCATATTGATCTAGTAGTAGATTTGCTTCCTGCATGTTTTTAGCAGTTGATGCCAGCTGATTTTCAATATTTTGCCACTGCGTTGTTAACTCAGGCAGCAACTGTTGTCTAACCCAGTTTCTCTTTAGGCTTAGATCCAGATTACTTGGATCTTCAATATGCTCAAGCTTAAACTCTTGGGCATAGCTCTGAATCTCGCTGTAATTGACGTTAAGCAGCGGCCTGCAATGAGTAACGGAGGCCGCTATATTGGTTTCAAATTTTGCGGGATTAAGCTTTTGACAGGCCTGCATTGCAGATAGACCATTCACTCCTGCACCTCTGGCAAGATTTAATAGAACGGTCTCTGCCTGGTCTCTAAGATGGTGCGCGGTTAATAGAACAGCTTCAGTTTGTCGCTGAGAAATAAACTGATAAAAAGCTTGATAACGTTTATTGCGTGCAACAGCTTCGATGCCTTTTCGGCTATGGCTGTAAATATCAAGCTCAATAACATCGCATCGAACAGAGAGGTTTTTGGCAAAACCGAGACAGTGTTCAGCCCAGTTTTGAGACTCTCTCTGCAAGCCATGATTAACATGAATTGCATGCAAATCTATTTTAAGCAGGCGATTTTGAATTCGTTTTCTGAGAAGATGAAGCAGTACTGTAGAGTCCAAACCACCGCTAAACCCTAAATAAAGCGTCTGTTTTGGCGGTAGTCGATTGAGAAAGAGATCAATTTCTGAATAAAGTGCAGCAAACTTGGGGTTGGGTTGTTGCATCTCAGTATTCAGCACTTACTCAGGCAGTTTCAAAATTTCCGTAACCCATATAACGGTCGTAACGAGCCGATAACAGTTCATCCTGAGGTTTTGAGTTTAAGGTTTCAAGCTGTTGAATCAAGGCTTGTTTTAGGCTTGAAGCAGCGGCATCAGGATTGCGGTGAGCGCCACCTTGAGGTTCAGTAATAATGTGGTCAACCAGACCCAGAGAGTGGAGTCGTTCGGCAGTAATCCCCAAAGCTTCGGCGGCTTCGGCGGCATTTGCGGCATTCTTCCATAGAATCGATGCACAACCTTCCGGTGAAATTACCGAATAGGTGCTATATTCCATCATCATGGTGACATCGCCGACACCGATAGCTAAGGCTCCACCGGAACCACCTTCACCAATTACAGTGCAGATAATTGGCACTTTGAGTTCAGCCATTTCAATCAAGTTTCTGGCAATCGCTTCACTCTGTCCACGCTCTTCTGCATCAATTCCAGGATAGGCTCCCGGAGTGTCTATAAAGGTAATAATTGGCAGACCAAAACGCTCTGCCATTTTCATTAGCCTGAGGGCTTTACGGTAACCTTCAGGTCTTGGCATTCCGAAGTTGCGACGAATCTTTTCTTTGGTATCGCGCCCCTTTTCTTGAGAGATAACCATTACTGGCTCACCTTCCAGGCGGGCAACACCGGCGACGATAGCGTGATCATCGGCAAAAGCACGGTCTCCATGCAACTCTTTAAAGTCAGTAAAAATAGCATCGATATAGTCGAGTGCATAAGGGCGCTGTGGATGCCTGGAAACTTTAGAAATCTGAACATCACTCAGGTTTTTATAGATTGACTCGGTGAGACTCTTACTCTTTTCTTCGAGAGCTGAAATTTCCTGTAGTAGGTTCATATCAGAACCACCGTCTAAATGACGTAACTCGTCAATTTTTGCCTCTAGTTCAGCAATCGGTTGTTCAAAATCTAAAAAATCAAGTTTCATGTTATTTTTATCCGCCTTGATGAAAGTGATTGAAGTCGCCATTTTCAGAGACTATGGCTGATTCTTCTTGTCAATGCCGCCATTCTAACAAAATGGATAAACTATGCATACTATTGAGATGTCCAAGATTGTTGTTGTCGCTGTTATTTTTTCGTTAAAATACGCGGACTTGAAATGGTAGATCAGAAAGCTAAACTGGAAATCCTATGCAACTCAAAAAACAACTTCTAAACGCTGGCGTTTTAACAGGCCTTATTGTTTTACCTTCACTGGCAAATGCTCAATTGTCTGGTGCAGGCGAACTAGGTTATAGCAACAGTACTGGAAACACAGAAAATACCGCTCTTTTCGCGGCACTCAAGCTAAATTATGACCAGGAACTATATCAACTTAAATCCCTGCTCGAAAATAGCTATAAATCCGAGAATGGCGACCAGACTGAAGAGAGATATTTACTGGATGTGCAAGGCAATTATTTTCTTGATGATATAAAAGATCTTTACGCTTTTGCCGGCCTGCGCTTTGAAAAAGACCAATTTGCAGATATTGAACTCGATACTACGATTTCTGGAGGTGTTGGTAAAACGCTTTACAAAGACAGTCAAAGCAAAATGACTGGCGAAATTGGGTTGGGTCAGCAAACAATCGACTATGTAAGTTCTGGAACTGATACCGATTCACAAACGGTAGTGATCGGAAAGCTTGATTTTAGTCATCAAATCAATGAACAAGTTAGTTTTTCTCAAGATTTGAGCTACAGAGCAGGTAGCGAGAGTGCCAAGTTAGAAACTAATACTGGTGTCAAAGTAAAAGTAGCAGCCAAAGCCAATCTTAAACTGACATACAAGTATCGTCATAACGACAGCCCTCCTGCAGGCACCAAAGAAGAAGACACTCAGACATTAATTACCTTGAACTATGACTTCTAGGAAGGGTTAGCAAGCTTTAAGTCTTCACAATTAGTGGGAGGGATTAATATCACCCCACTCGAAAATTAAGTTTTTACTTAAATGCTTTAAGCTTGATTTCATGCAGGTTTTTATAGATACCGAGCAATGATTGATGCGCCCGACTGCTGCTGAATATATCCATGCCCAATGGCTGGTTATCAAATACGACCTCTCCTCGAATCGATTGCCAACACCAATCACTTAGGGTTTTACCAAATAACAGCTCACTGCTATCTGTATCTACTTCAACTTCTAACTGCATCTGCAAACAGAATTTAGCAGCTTGATATTTTTGAGCCCTACTGTTTTTAGGATCTAGAAAGTATTCAACTTCATGCACCGCTTCTAAAGCTTCTTCTAGGTCTCCGCCTGCTAGAAGAGCCCAAAACCTTAGGTCACAAACTTTTAATTGCCCCCAATAACTGCCTGGGTCCGGCATCAAACCAATGATGGAAGCAATACCTTGATGAGCACTAAAGCCAACTTCATCAATCAGATCAACCAAACCGATGTAGTCAAGGCTTTGTGGTAGTTTGAGTAAGGCTTCTCTTAAAAGTCGGCCTTCGTTTTGGTTATTATCAAGCAGCTCAGTCGGAGGATAAATCTCAGACATACCGGGCACAATAATTCGACAGGCCTCAAAACCACAATGGTTGTAATTGGCAACATAAACCTCCGCACCCTGCTCTTTAACCATTGTTAGCAATGCCTGCCACTCGGACTCTGTCGTATCAGAAAAATTCCATTCAACAAAATCGTAGTCATAATTTTTAGAGATAAACTTAGCGTGTATCAAACCACTGGAATCAATAAAGTGGTTTTCGATATTTTCATCTTCTGCAACCGCTATCTCATCAAATACAGGTATCTGAAAACCATCCAGATCATTTAGATGGCGGCCTTGAAGTGACTCTGTTAAGGTTCTTTCTAGTGCTACTTCTAGAATGGGGTGAGCACCAAACGATGCAAAACAACGGCCACTACTCTGTTCAAACAGTGTCACATTGATTACCGGATACTTCCCCCCTAAAGAAGCGTCTCGAATCGAGAGCTCTATTCCTGCTGCCTTAAGTGAATTTATCGCTTCAACAATCGCCGGATATTTTGCTACTACTTGATCAGGAATCTCTGGTAAGCAGATGTTTTCTCTGAGAATTTTGTTTTTAACCCAGCGCTCAAATATTTCTGAGAGACCTTGAACTTTTGCTTCCAAGGCGGTATTACCAGCAGACAAACCGTTACTTGCATAGAGATTACTCAGCAAGTTCATTGGGAAGTAAACTGTTTCACCAGTTGATTGGTTTATTAATGGAATTGCTCTAACAGCGTCATCAGAATCGTTAAAGCTCACAAGTTCATCAAAACCGAACTCGCCATTTTGGGTATAAACTGACCATAGTTCAGGGGAAAGGCAGTGTTGAATATCTGTTTCAGAAAATTGCTTTTCATTGGGATAGTAGAGCCAATGATGCTCTGCTACACCAGGCTGTAAATAATAGTCCGAAAAAAAGTAGTTAGTTGAAAGTCGTTCAAGAAACTCACCTAATGCACTCGCTAAAGTAGCCTTACGACTGGCTCCTTTTCCATTGGTGAATAACCCTTTACAACTAGATTCAGTAACATGCAGCGAGTACACATTTTTAACGGGGTTTAGCCAAGAGCTCTCTTCCACACTGTAGCCAAGAGTTTTTAGGGTGTTTTGTAGACGATTAATAGAGTCTTCAAGACAGGCATCCTTGCCTTTAATATAAGTGACTTCACTCATTCTTTTGTTCCTGTAAGCATCTAATATTAGTAAATGCTTTTATAAAAATAGCTTAATAGGTAATTTGTATATTTAAATAGAAAAACCGCTGGTTTGATTAGAATAAAAGATAAAAAAACTAAAATATACAATTAATAGGTCGAAACCATGAAAATTTATAGCAAGACTCGCTCGGTGCTGTTCGGCACCGCTATTGCAACTCTTTTTTTACAACTCATAGCTTTGCAGAGGTTCATCCGGGCAAGGTTCTCCACAATGACGCTAACTGCATGAAATGCCATGCCGCCAAACCTTACGATCCAAACAAAACGACTTCGTGGCCAAAGCTAGTCAAAACTGTGCAATTTTGCAATGACAATTTGAATTCAGGTTTGTTTGAAGATGAAGTAGAAGAACTGGCTGATTATCTAAATCAAGAGTACTACAAGTACGAAAAATAGTTCAATAATCAGTTTAACGTTTGAACTTTTTTACATAGTCGAGTAACTCTTCAACATCCTTAGGGTCTGCTCGTTCTATGCCCTCTTCATAAACTTGGTTCCAAGCATTTTCATAGACGAAATCTATTGCTTGAACCAAGAAGTATATACGTGTATCAGCGTTTATGGTTTTCCAGTCGCGAGGTCTTTGACGCCAGAGTTTTGCCAGCTCTGGATCATCAATAAACAGTTGTTCAACATACTGCATCGCTTCGAGCATAGGTTTTATGGTTTCAAATGGATACAAAGGCCTGCCGTTTTTGCCATAAAGCCCTTTGCGTTGCATTTTTGCAAGCTCAAAGGCAGGTTCCATAGCTTCTAAATTGTTAAGTTTGGCGGTTTTAATTGCCATGTTGATTCGATCAATATTCAGCATAGGCGCACCAGATAACCAGCGGCCAAAAACAATGTAGAGGTTATTTCGTTCAATAAAGTAAGTTTTACCATAACCGAGTTTCAGAACATTTTTCTGTGAAACCACATAATCAAGCTCTTCTGTCTTGAGCTTGGTTGTATCTGTCCACATATCCCAGATGTCATCACCCTTTCCTGTAGTACCATCATTTTTGATCATTGGTACACAAGAGACCCCATAATCATGGCCTTCAACATAATCAATTACCGAGAGTTGATAATCACCATTCGGCATGATTTTTGTGACCTTGCCGACAATGAACGCATCATCTTTAATATTCCCAGCAGGGAATGCAACAAACACGGTTTCACCAACTTTAAACTTGCTGGCAAAGCTGCTTGTAGAGATAAACGTTGTGATTGCAATTACAACTGCAATGTAAAAACGACTGCTCAAATCAATCTTCCTTTAGTCTCACCGAGAGAACATCACATTCCGCATGATTAATGACGGCATTTGTGGTTGAACCGATTAAGCGGCTTAACCCCGAAGCACCATGGCTTCCCATCACGATTAAATCAACCTGTTTCTGTTTGGCATACTCAACAATGTCGGTATATGCTAAACCGACCACCACATGGTAGTGATTAATTCCATTGCTATCAGCCAGCTGCTTTAGCCTTTTTGTTGATTCTTCAGTCAGCCTTGATGCAACTTCTTGATCCCACAAGCCAGGCATTCCCATAACTGCGATATCTTCAAGAACTGGATAAACCGGGACTTCAACAATATGGATCATATCGAGTTGTGCTCTATGCATTTCTGCCAGCTGCTTGGCCTTAACAACTACCTCTGCAGAGTGAGAAGAAAAGTCAATAGCAACCAGAACTTTTTGGTAGGTATTTTGCATATTATTCATCAGTTTTTATCTCTGGTTATTAACAGTTTTTGTGGATAAGTTTGTGCGTAATCAACGGCAAAAACCAAAAAACCTAGTAATATCTTAACCTTTATAAAATTCGCTACACCAATGCTTAAAAAATAAGCAGTTATTTATATTCCAGACTGACAATCAGGCCTGTTGTTTTTGTTTTCTCTGTTCAATCGTATCGGCTACCTGATTACGTAAATAGACCGGCTCAGGGATCATTTGCTCCAGGTTTTTCGAAAAAGCCTGTTGTTTAAGGGCTAGCCTTGCAATCGATAGCGCTTTCGGCAGGCTTGAAATGTAGCTATCAAAACATGCTGTCAGTTGAGAGTATTCTTTCTCTATATCTCCAATTCCAATAACACCATGTTTAGAGGCCTGTGAAAATTCTCTAATCAACTGTTCTGCCTTTGCTGGCGAAACCATTGCAACAGGCTCAAGCTTAAATTCATTGTTATCAAAGCTGCCAAGCAGAAGATACACCTCAGACATCCGAGCATCTAATAGACAAGCAAAAGCCTGTTCGTTATCAAATGAATTATTCGAAAAATAGTCTTCTGCCATCGCACTGAGAGAGGAGATTGCTGAGACCGGTTTATTCAACCCCAAAGCTAGCCCTTGAATCACTCCGCTGGCAATTCTTATCCCTGTAAAAGCTCCTGGGCCCTCACCATAGGCGAGCAAATCAATATCGGCCTTGGCAACAGTCGACTCTTGCAGAACCTCATCAACCATCTCGAGTACCCGGTGGGCATGCTTCTGAGGCAGAATTTCATGACGGCTGAACTCTTTGCCTTGATTAATAAGCGCAACTGAACAAGCCTTAGTAGAGGTTTCAACGGCTAAAACGGTAGTAAATTCTGACAAAAATATATTCCTTAAAACAACTTGTTAAATACTAACATAGAGAAAAAACAGATCCTTGAATTATGATGACTGAGCGAGTTTTTCTATTGCAGAATTGGGTTCAAACACCCAGGGAAAGTCAGGCAAGGCATTGCGAATTGTCTGACCATAGCCTTTTGATGAAAGCCGAGGATCACAGAGCATCAACACACCATAGTCATCAACATCACGAATTAAGCGCCCTGCACCCTGTTTCATTGCCATAACCGCTTCCGGTAACTGGAAGTGTACAAAGCCGTTCAAACCATTTTCTTTTAAATAAGCCTCGCGAGCTTGAACAATTGGATCATCTGGTGGTGCAAACGGAATTCTATCAATAATCACCAGTTTCAATGCTTCACCTTTAACATCGACACCTTCCCAAAAACTGCTGGTGCCAAGTAACAGTGCCTTATCCATCAGTTTGAACTTTTGTAGCAGCGTCAACTTAGGCAACTCACCTTGAACCAATAAAGTGCCATCCCAGTGTTCTTCAAGAATAGCTCTTGCATCCTGTAAAGCCTTGTGACTGGTAAACAGCAGAAATGCACGGCCTTCTGCAGCCTTTAATAACGGCCAAGCGGCACGTAAACATACTTTTGTATAATTGGGATCTCGTGGTTCTGGCAGGCCAACCGGGTGATAGACTAAAGCCTGATTTTGGTAATCAAATGGGCTCGGCCAGTTTGCTGTATCAGCTTGATCCAGGCCTAATCTTTTAGCGAAGTAATCAAAGTTTTTGTTGACACTTAAGGTTGCAGAGGTAAACAGCCAGGCACCGCCAATCTCTGCTCTTTGCCGACTAAACGGATCTGCAACACTCAGCGGAGTTAAATTAAATTTGAAACGAGCTTGAGAAGATTCTATCCAACGAATCTTATTCTCCGATTGGCTGGTTAACCAGTCCTTGAACTGGGTTTGAAACTCCTGACAACGTTTATAAACTGCAGAGAGTAACTTGCCGCGTTCAACAATTTGTTTTAGTTCGCTAATCAACTGTTCTAATTGGTTTATGAAACGTTGCATAATGTTTTGGAATGCAGCTTCATCATTGAGTTGTTCCCAAGTCCAGCGTTTCTCCCATTTACCAAGCGATTCATTGATTTTCTTAAGTTGCTCTTCAAGCAGGTTTACTGAATCAACCAGCTTATTCGATTCTGGCGACTCTTGTTTTTGTGCCTGTTTAATATCACGAATCAGTTCTTCAATTTGCCCTCTGGTAATTGTAAAACCAAGGAATTGTGCGGCAATATCTGGCAGTTTGTGGGCTTCATCAAAGATATAGATATCGGCTTCAGGCAGAAGCTCGCCAAAACCTTGTTCACGTAGCGCGAGGTCTGCGCAAAAAAGATGGTGGTTAACCACTAGAACCTGTGCTTCTGAGGCCTTGTGCTTTGCTTTTGCATAGCAACAACCTGTGTCCACACCACAATCAGCGGCCTGACAAAATTCGGTTCTTGAGGTGACCTTTCGCCATATGTGATCACCTTCAGCGACTGAGTCCAGCTCGGCGATATCACCCGCCTGAGTTTTATTTTCCACCCAGTCTCGAATTAAGGCGAGTTTTTTCCAGTCTTCTCGACTGTGCTGCTCGACAGTCTCTGTTACCTCTAGGCGTTCAGGACAGATATAGTTATCTCGACCTTTTAAGAGTCGGGCTTTGCCTCCAATTCCACAGGCCTTATAGAGAATAGGAAGATCTTTTTTTACCAGTTGCTCTTGTAAAGTCTTGGTAGCCGTCGAGACAATAACTTTTTTACCTGACAAGAGTGCCGGCACCAAATAGGCGAAAGTTTTTCCGGTACCGGTGCCCGCTTCAGCTAAAAGCGTACTCTCATGTTTGATGAGCTCTTCAACCTCTTTAGTCATCGCCAGTTGAGATTCTCTGGCAGCATAATTCGAGACTAATTTTGACAGGGTTCCATCGTCACTTAAGACCTCTTCAATCGACAGTATTTTGCGCTTTGTTCTCGTCATGAATTCCGTAACAAAAGTAAATTAATAGAAAATAGACTGTATATTGTATAGAGCACTATATACAGTAGCAACTGATCATTAAATTCAGCGAAAACTACAAAATATATGGTTTTAGAGTATTTAATCTAATACAAGGCTAGACATCGCCAAATTTTGCGATTATAATCCGCGACTTCAAATTTGAACTTAAGTCAGGTTGGTTTTTAATATCTGGCATAGAAGAATGGATATATCTAATGAAAATTTTATCTTCACTAAAATCAGCTAAGACACGTCATAAAGACTGTCAGGTTGTTAAGCGTCGCGGAAAAGTTTACGTTATCTGTAAAACAAACCCAAGATTCAAAGCTCGTCAGCGTTAATTGACGGCCTTTGAGGCTTAAAAGAAAAGGGGCTCTGATCAAGCCCCTTTTTTGTTTTTAAGGTTTTGAAATTACCTATCTTGTTAATTAAAGTATTTCTCTTCAATCATTGAAATCGTATCTACAATCAGGTCAGTATCGACCTTACCAATAAAGAAATCTGCTCCCATATCAAGAACTTCACGGCTGTTATTTTCACTGGTCATAGAGGTATGTACTATTATTGGCAGGTTCTTAGTCTTTTGATTTTTTCTAATCTCTTTGATAACAGTATGGCCTGAAGCGACCGGCATTTCTAAATCGGTAAATACAATTGAAACGTCATCTAGGTTATCCAGTCCAGCTAAATAATCTAATAACAAACGGCCATTGTCAAAACCTTTGTGTTTAAGGTTAAGTTGATCAAACACCATGCCCATATATCTTTGAATAGATTTACTGTCCTCTGCAAACAGAATCGTTCGCTCTGTTACCTGAGGACTAAATTCATGTTTGCCTTTTTCAATATTTTTGGCAGAAGCAAAGATTTTTTCAGCCATGGTCGGCATGGCCTCAATTAACAGTTTTTCAATATCAAGAATAAAACAGAGCGTTTCACTGTCTTCGAGGTAGGTGTGATTGACGATCTGATTGGTATTTACATTGACGTTGTAGTTACCGGCAGGATGAATATCAGACCAGTTTTTTTCTTCAACGCCATGAATATAGGAGACTCTCAAGCCAACGAAGTTGTGGCTAAAGTCGGAAACAATAATGATCGATTTCTCTTTTTCCTCTTCGGTCATTTCAAACCCCATCCACTTGGGAAGATCAATGACCGGCAGGTAAACACCTCGAAGTTCAATCATGCCTTCAATCAGATCATTAGAGTCAGGCATTTCTGAAACGGGGTAAGCCCTGCCTTCGAGAACCTCTCTGACCTTGAAAACATTCATTCCATAAAATGGTGGAGCATAATCTTCACGAGGAAATTGAACCTGAAAGATCATCAAGCTCATTTGATTGTTTTTGCTTAATTGAGCGGTCTTTTCGACCTGTTCTAATGTTGTCGACATCGCTAAGCCTCATCAATAATCTGAAAACAACAGGCCACCATTTTAATAATGATTGGAGCTACTATTGTTCTAAGATTGCTTTTACCGGTTTAAACGTTTTTCTATAACCATGAATCGTGCCAAACCTAGCAAGAGCATCAAGATGTTTTTTAGTAGGGTAACCTTTATGCTCAGCAAAGCCATATTCTGGGTGTTTTTTATGCAAATCAAACATTTGTTGATCTCGATAGACTTTTGCCAGAATAGAGGCAGCACTAATTTCCATTACTCTAGCATCGCCTTTGATAACAGCCTGGCAATTTTGGCTGATTTGTGGGCAACGATTGCCATCAACATAGACATAATCAATTTCAGCGCCCTGCTTGACCAGTTCATCAATTGCGCGTTTCATCGCCAGCATAGTGGCCTGTAAAATATTGATTTCATCAATCTCTTCAGGCGAAGCCTTAGTTATCGCGTAGGCAACCGCTTGTTTTTTTATCAGCTCTGCTAAATGCTCTCGCTGGCTTTCACTGAGTTTTTTAGAGTCATTTAAAGGTAGTTGGCAGTCTGCTGGCAAAATTACGGCGGCTGCAACAACATCACCAATCAAAGGCCCTCTGCCAACTTCATCGACACCAACTGTTTTACCTGTTAGGCTGAAAAACTCTGGTGCCTCTTCAGTAGAAAATAAAGCGCTCTGCTGACTCATATTAATTACTTAAAAACCCATTCATCAATCGCATCTGCAGCGAGCTCTGAGGCATCTTGTTTTAGTTCAAAATACTGTTTTTCAAATGAAGCCAACTGTTTTTCTCTAAGGTCTTTATCAACAATCAGTTTACTCATGTGCAATGCTATTTTCTCTACTGTCGCTTGCTCTTGAACCAGTTCTTTGACCAGGCTTTGCTGCGCAAGAATATTTGGCAGGCCTATCCATTTTGTTGTCGATAAGCGTTTCATAATCCAGTATGAAATTGGATGAATAATAATCGCTAAAACCAAGGGCTTTTTCATCAGAGCGGTTTCTAAGGTGGCTGTACCAGAAGTCACCAGAGCTTGATCACAAGCCTCTAAGACAATCCTTGACTGACCATCAATCAGTTTGATTTTTGGATGAGTTGCAAATTTATCAACTGCCTGTTGAATTCTATTTCGAGCCTTTTCGTGGACACAGGGTACAACAAACTGCATATCGGGATAGATCTCGTAGAGACGTTGTGCCACTTGCATATAGATATCGGCCATTCGCTCAATTTCACTCATTCGAGAACCTGGCAGAATAGCAGTAACATTGGTTGTCGGAGTAAATCCAAGCTCAAGTTTTCTAGTATCTGTTTCAGGCGTTTCCGGAAAAATATTCGCTAAGGGGTGCCCGACATATTTCGCCGGTATCTGATAACGCTGATAATAAGGTAGTTCAAATGGAAATAGACAGAGAACACCATCAACATAGTGTTTGATTTTATTGAGTCGTTTTTCACGCCATGCCCAGACCGATGGACCAACATAATGGATAGTTTTAATTCCATCCTGTTTAAGAATGTGTTCAACCTTAAAATTAAAATCGGGTGCATCGATACCAATAAATACATCTGGTTTTAATTGCAGCAGCTTTTGAATTAACTGTTTGCGAATTTTTAGTAGTGCAGGCAGGTGTTTTAAGACTTCAAAAAAGCCCATAACCGAAAGCTGTTCCATTGGAAACCAGCTTTTAAAGCCCAAAGCCTGCATTTTATGGCCGCCAATGCCAACAAATTCGGCATTGGGGTAACGTTTTTGTAGGCTGAGGATAAGGTCTGCGCCCAAGGTATCACCTGAAGCTTCTCCTGCAACCATGGCAATGACTTTGTGCGCTTGTTTAGACATTATTTTTGGTCTGGCGAACAATACCGCGATCAGAACTATTAAGGAAAGTTGTCAGAGAATCCAATGTGCCTTTATCATCGTTAATCAACTCAAGTTCATGGAGAGCTTCATCCAAACGATTGCCGCCTCTATATAGAATTCGATAAGCTTTCTTGATTAATGCAAGCTGGCTTTTATCATATCCACGACGCTTGAGGCCTTCTGTGTTCACACCACGAGGTTCAGCAAGGTTACCGGAAACAACCACAAAGTTAGGTACGTCTTGGTTGATTACACTACCCATCCCGCAGAAGCTGTGTTCACCAATCTGACAAAACTGGTGAACCAAGCTATAGCCACCCAAAATTGCCCAGTCATGAACAATGACATGGCCTGCTAAAGCGGTAGCATTGGCAAAAATACAGTGGTTGCCGATAATACAATCATGAGCAATATGAACATTGGCCATAATCCAGTTATCGTCACCAATTACCGTTTTGCCAATATCTTGAACCGTACCGCGGTTAACCGTCACATTCTCACGAAAGGTATTATTGTTTCCAATAATTACTGTGGTTGGTTCTCCAGCGTACTTTTTATCTTGCGGTGCGGCAATGGATACGAATGGATAAAAGTGGTTGTTTTCACCTATAGTGACATTACCCTCGATCACAATGTGTGATTCAAGAACACAACCAGACTCAATTTTGACAGGCCCTTGAATAACACAGAAAGGACCAATTTTGACATCATCTGCTATTGACGCAGATTCATCAATTATTGCCGTAGGATGTATCAATTTATAACCTTTTAAACCTTGCGTTCGGCACACATTAAATCAGCGGAAGCGATAACTTTACCATCTACTTTGGTGGTACATTCAAACTTCCAAATACCTCTTTTATTTCCTAGGGCCTTAACTTCAAAATCCAGTCTATCTCCTGGAATCGCAGGCTGGCGAAAACGACAATTATCGACTGCAGCCAGATAGTACATTGAACTACCATCAGGTTTTTCCGCCTGAGATCGAAATGCAAGTATGCCAGTACATTGTGCCATGGCTTCAATAATCATAACGCCAGGCATAATTGGGTTATTAGGAAAGTGCCCTGTAAACTGCGGCTCATTGAAGGTAACATTTTTAAAAGCCTTAAGACTTTCACCAGATTCAAAATCAGTAACCCTATCTACCAGCAAAAACGGGTAACGGTGTGGTAGATAATCAAATATTTCTTTTACTTCCATCTCTGTATAAGTCCAATTCTTATGTTTTGTTAGGAGTCTTTCTGTAACTCTGCGAGTTGCTTTTCCAGCTGTTTAAGCTGTTTAGCCATCTTATCCAACTGATTGAAGCGTGCGCTACTCTTATGCCAGTTTTTTACCTCTAATGCAGGATAACCAGCATAGATGCCTGCCTGTTTGATATCCTGAGCAACTAGTGTTCTAGCCCAAAACTGGCAATTGTCAGCAACTTTAATATGGCCTGTGAAACCAACTTGGCCTCCAACCATACAGTTTTTACCTAAAGTTGTGCTACCAGCAAAGCCGGTTTGACCAGCTACCGCACTACCAGATCCAATCACGACATTATGCGCTATATGTACTTGGTTGTCGATAATACAATTATCTTCAATCACAGTATCATTAAGGGCACCACGATCAATTGTCGTATTATTGCCAATCGACACTTTATCTCCGATCACGACCCTGCCAACTTGGGGAATTTTTTCCCAGCTGCCTCTGTTGTTCGCCCAGCCAAAACCATCACCACCAATAACAGCTCCGGCTTCAATCAATACGTTATCGCCGATCACACAGTCATGACAAATCACAACATTGGCACCGGTACGACAATCGGAGCCTATAATAGTATTCTCTTCAATAACTGTGCCGGCACCTATCACGGTATTCTCGCCAATAGAAACATTGGCTCTTATGACAACATTATCTTCAATCGTCACATTACTACTAAGCACAGTGCTGGCATCAATTGCAGCAGTCGACGCTATGGTTCGATTTCCTACAGGTAATGGGTTTAAAAACTGCGCTACCAAAGCATAGACATAGTATGGGTTAGAAGTGGTGATAGCGGCCTTAAGGTGACTAGTATCGTGTTGAGATTGAAGTATCACAGCAGCGGCCTCGGTTGTTTTCAGGTGAGCTTGAAACTTCTTGTCGGTGAGGAATGAGATGTGTTCGGACGAAGCTTCGTCCAGACTGGCTACCTGGACGATTTCAATTTTGTCATCCCCTTGAAAATCAAAATCGATATTCTTTGATCTAAGATAATCAAGAATCTGACTCAATTGCACAGCTAAACTCCTGAATTATTTATTAAATTCAGTACGCTGTTTGCTGCTAAGGGTTTTGAGATGTTTTAGAACTTCCTGAGTAATATCAACTCTGTCATTGGTATAAGCGATACCTTCATAGAGAATTAGATCGAAATCCTTCTTTTTACCGATTGATTTGATTGCTTCATTGACAACATTTTGAAGTTTTGCCAACTCTTCATTTCTACGAAGATTAAGAAGTTCTTGGACGTCGTTACGACGACGTTGAATGTCTCGAGTAAGATTAGTGATTTCACGCTCTTTAAGAACTTTTTTTGAATCACTCATCGCTGCACGATTTTTCTGATAATTTGACTGCTCTTTTTCAAGCTTAGCCGCTAGATTTTTAAGCTCAGTCTGCTGAGGCGAGAACTCTTTTTCCAGAGCAGCAGTTGCTGATTTTGCTTGAGGAGCTTTTTCTAGTAACAATGCAACATTAACCACACCTAACTTTACTCCAGCAGAGAAGCCTGTTGTAGAAAAAGCTAACACGCAAGCAGCTAAAGTTAGTTTTACAAAATTGTGCATAAAGTATCCACCTGTAAATTTTTTTATTTTGTGACAACAAATTCTACCCCAAAAGGCAATTCGATGTAACAAGCAAACTGTAGAAATTCATCTTATATTAAGCTTATTTATACTAAGCTCAAGATTTGTTCAACCATTGAGGCCGATTAGCGGTTTACTTAGAAGCCAGCACCTAGAGTAAATTGAAATACTTGATACTCATCGTCATCAAAATCAGTAATAGGTTTAGCCAAACTAAAGCTCAGCTGAGCCAAAGGTGTAACCCAAGAAACCCCTAAACCTGCTGAGGCTCTTACTTCATTAAGCTCAACATCTTCAAATTTGGAATAGATATTACCAAAGTCAACAAATAAACTCATACGCGCATTAGATGAGTCATCAATAAATGGTAACGGAAAAATTACCGCAGCAGTACCAGTCAGTTTTACACCGCCACCTTTAGGTCGATCACTGCCGTCGATGACGTCATCGTAAGATGGACCTAAAGAGTTAGGTTCAAATCCGCGAACCGAACCAATACCACCTGCATAAAAGTTTTCATAAAAAGGCAGTTCGTCACTGTCTTTGTAGGCATCACCTAATGCAAGTCCAGTTTTTAGCTGTAAAGTAAAGTCATCATTCAGGGCCTTATACCAGGCTTCGTTTAAAAACAATTTGTAATATGGTAAATCAGAAGTTCCAGGGATAACAGCTTCTACAAAGATAGTGGTTTTCTGCCCTTTAGAAGGGAAGTAGAAGGAGTTCGTGGTATTGTGTACCCAACCCACCGAGGCAATTACCGTACTATTTGACTTACCATATTCGTCAATAAAGTTTTTACAGAACTTATCACCAAAATCACCGGTACAGACCAGCTCCTGAGAGTCAAACTTCAAGCCAAAGTTAATACGATCATTTTCACTCAAAGGGTAACCAATATTGGTTCTCACACCATAGTTATTGGTGGTGTAATCAGCAATCGAAAGCTCTTCTGCATTAATTTCACTGAAATATAGACCCGCTCCGAGGCTGACGCCATCTTTGGTAAAGTATGGGTTGGTAATCCCAACATCAGCGGTTTTTCTTGAAGAACCGGTTGCAATACTCAGATTTAGCTTATTACCACTACCGATAAAGTTCCTTTCTGAAATTCCGAAATTAAAGCTAAATCCATCGATCTGAGAGTATCCAATACCACCATTCAGGCTTCCTGTAGGCTGTTCCTCAACTTTTACAATCAAGTCTACCTGGTCCTTGGAAACACGACGGGTTTCAATGTCGGTATTCTGGAAAAAACCAACTCTTTGCAGACGCTCTTTAGACTGGCGAACTAACTTAAGTGAATAAGGTGCTGCTTCAAGTTGACGCATTTCACGGCGAACCACGTGATCTCTGGTTCGAGTATTGCCGTTAATCTCGATACGACGAATATAGACGCGATCCTTTGGATTGATTTTGAAACTCAGATCAATGGTTTGTTCTTCTTTGTTCAAATAGGTTTCAGGATCTACTTCGGCAAATGCATAACCTTCTTCACTCAGGCGATCTCGGATTGCATTGACTGATTTAACCACCTGATTTCTGGAAAACACATCACCGGTTTTAAATTTTGTCAGAGACTTAATCTCTTCCTTATCAACAATTAGCTCACCAATATAATCAATTTTAGCAACACTGTACTCTTGGCCTTCTGTCATGTTGATGGTGATAAAAACTTTGGTTTTATCAGCAGACAGGCTGACCTGAGAGGAGCGCACTTTGAATTCGGCATATCCGTTATCTAAGTAGTGACTGCGAATGGTTTCAATATCAGCCTGCATTTTAGGCTTTGAGTATTGATCGCCACTTCCAAGGGCCGCGGATTCAGTTGTTTGTAATAACGCCTTTAACTTCTTATCAGAGTAAACATTGTTACCAACCAGGTTTATTCTTCCAATAGTCGCTGGTTCACCTTCATTTATATCAACGACTAAATCAATACGTTCACGAGGAAGTTCTGTGCTTTTGATTTCAATATTGGCCGCATAGTAACCTTCATTCTGATAGCGGCGTTTAATATCCAGTACAACTTGATCCATCTGTGATTGATTGTAAACTCGACCTTTTTTCATCCCAAGGCCCTCTAGAGCAGTCTCTAGAACGTCAGAATCCAATAGTGAGTTGCCTTTGAACTCAATGTTTGCGATAGAAGGTCTTTCAACAACTTCAACGACGACTATTCCGTTATCGCGTTTGTAAATAGAGATATCCTTAAAGAACCCGGTCTTATATAGGCGCTGGATGCTCTCTTTAACTGCTTGCTGATCAAGTTGTTGTCCCTCTTCAATACTCAGATAACTTTGTATAGTCTCACCGCTTATTTTATTAGCACCTTTGAACTCGATACCTTCAATTTCAAAAGCCGCCGCCATCGAAGGCACAAAGATTGAAGCTGATACTGCCAAATAAAAAAAGCTGGATAAAACTCTGTTAGACGCTTTCATTAATAACCTTAACTATGAAAAATTCGTAATACATCATTAAATACTGCCAGAAAAGTCAGGCCTAGAATGACCATCAAACCTAAAAACTGACCAATAACCATGGTCTGTTCACTAACCGGAGTCCCTTTAATGACTTCAATAAAATAGAATACTAAGTGCCCACCATCCAGTACCGGTATGGGCAATAGATTTAAAATCCCTATGCTCAAGCTGAGAAGTCCGAGTAGACTTAAAAATGAAACAAAGCCATTTTGTAGAGCTTGACCTGAAAATTGTGCAATGCTGATTGGACCCGATAAATTATCTGTACTAACCTCACCAATAAGCATACGTTTAAGCATTACTAGGCTCATCTCAATCAGGTCTAAACTTCGTTGATAAGCCATCCCAGATGCTTCCCAAAAGCCGTACTGAACAACAGTTTGATAGTCCTTTAAATCGTTGGGATCAATCTGGACGCCAACGCCCATTTTGCCAATTTTTCTGCTCTGGCTATCCTCCACAGCATCAAGCTTAACCAGGCTCATATATTCTGCACCATTACGCTCATATAGTACTTTGAGCGTTTCACCCGGATTTGACTGCACTACTTTAACAAAATCCTGCCAGTTATTAATGTAATTTTTTTCAATCTGGAGAATTCTATCTCCGCTTTTCAATCCAGCTAGTTCAGCTGGCCCTGAAGCAACTAGTTCGCCAATTACAGCCGGTATTTTTGGCTTTGATGGTTCCAGGCCAATTGTTTTTAACCAGTTTTGGTTACGATTATTAATGTCAATATCAGCTAATGATATTTTTTCAAGGTGAAGAGTTTGTCCTGAAAGAGTTTGAAACGATAGGTTTAATTCCTGATCATTTTTTGCAAGAGCCTGCAATATTTGTTGATTAACCATCTGCCAACTCTGTACCTTTACATTGTTTACAGAACTTACCACCAGAACTTCAGAGGCCAAACTCAACTCCTGATTAGGTTGCAAAGCAGTGGCAATAGGTGTTTTGGGCTGAATAGAGTCGATAATCGGTTTAAAACCACCTACGCCGATCATATACATCCAGGTAAAGGCTAACCAAGCCAGAATTAGATTTATGATTGGTCCTGCAGCCACAACTGCAATTCTCTTATAGACTGATTGGCGATTAAATGCGCGCTTCAGGTCCTCTGTTGCAACAGGCCCTTCCCTTTCATCGGCAAACTTAACATAACCGCCAAGAGGTATCTGCGAAATTAGAAATTCAGTCTCTTTGCCCTGCTTTCTGTAGATTGGTTTTCCGAAACCGATAGAAAATGTTTTAACTTTAATATTGAACCAACGGGCTACTTGATAGTGTCCCCATTCGTGGACA
Organism: Hydrogenovibrio sp. UBA650; assembly: GCA_002299245.1. Lineage (GTDB taxonomy): Bacteria > Pseudomonadota > Gammaproteobacteria > Thiomicrospirales > Thiomicrospiraceae > Thiomicrorhabdus. Next base: position 2,669 of record DBOI01000025.1, on the reverse strand, counting down.
GTGACAATAATACCCATCACCACAATAAAACCTAAAATAGACCAGATAAAACTCATAATCAGAAACAGGCCATCTATGCTTGGGTAAACAACCATGCCAGATAAAGCATTGGCATCGCAATCAACAAACTATCAATTCGATCCAGAATGCCACCATGGCCGGGAAGGGTTTTACCACTATCTTTTTTGCCAGCCTGTCGTTTTAAAACACTATCAAACAGATCACCATAAACTGAAAGTATTGAAATCAACGCTAGAATAAAAGCAAAAATAATATAATGAAGTGAAATCTGAGGCTGAACAATATAAACGATTACTATAGCCACTGCCAAGCTCAGTACTCCTCCTCCAAACACGCCTTCCCAAGTTTTCCCTGGACTGACATGAACGGCTAACTTGTTCTTACCAAATCGGCGGCCAGAAAAATACGCACCAGTATCTATCGCCCAGATCAACGACATGCTAAGCAGCAGAATCAGAGCACCAAACTCAGCTCTAAATTTAACCAATACTGCAACAAACAAGACAATTGAAACCGCGCCGGAAAGCATAATAAAGGCTTGTGATCTTGTACCAACCCGACCTTTGGTACTCTGATATCTGTGGACTACAGAGAGTAGCATAATGCTTTCAAGAGCAGTAAATAGAACAATATTCTGTGTGGTTAGCAGGTCTGCTGCAAAGTTAGCGGTCACCACAACGGCCATTGCATAAATTAACTTGAGAACCGGAAGTTGAACATCTTCAGCAAAACCTGCCCACTCCCAGGCAGCGAGGGCTGCAACGATTAAAAGAGCTATTTTCCAGGCCATGTCACTGGCAAAAAACAGTGCCCAGACAGTTAATGCAACCAATACAACTGCGGTAATAACTCTTTGTTTTAACACTGCTCCACCTGTTCACTAGTTTGTCCAAATCGACGCTCACGCATGCCATAAGAACCGATTGCCCTATCAAGTTCAACTTCAGAAAACTGTGGCCACAGGACATCGGTAAAATAGAGTTCGGTATAGGCCATTTGCCATATTAAAAAATTACTAATTCTCTGCTCACCGCCAGTACGAATTAATAAATCCGGAGCGGGTAAATCTGCCAAAAAAAGATGTTCTGAAATAGCTTCTTCATCAAGCTCTGAGATGTTTTTTTCAGGATTATCGGCCTGCCATTTTTGAACAGCATTGACGATATCTGCTCGACCACCGTAGTTGGCGGCAACATTTAATACCAATCCGGTGTTGTTAGCTGTCATGTCTTCAGCTATCTTGATGTGCTCTTGAATCTGTTGGCTAAAGGCCGAACAGTCACCCACAATGCGGAGTTGAACATTGTTTTCATCGAGTTTTTTAACCTCTTTTTGCAAGGCGGTTAAAAACAATCCCATAAGCTTATTGACTTCATCTTGCGGACGTTTCCAGTTTTCAGTACTAAATGCAAACACTGTTAAGGCTTGAACGCCAATTTGACTGCAGTGGGAAACCACCTTTCTCAAAGCTTTAAAGCCCTGTTGATGGCCAGCAAAACGAGGTAAAAAACGTTTTTTTGCCCAGCGACCATTACCATCCATAATAATGGCGATGTGTTTAGGTTGATTCCGGGATTGACTGACTTCTGACAAGAAAAACTCCAAAAAAAAAGCCTTAGAGCCATTTCATTGCTCCAAGACTTTCCAGTTCTGCAACAATAACGGACTATTTTAAAAAGACCAATTATGCCGCAAATGCGTATAAATTTCGACTCAAATTAAGTTTAAATTTCTCAAACTTCCATCAATGCGGATTCTTTTTCTGCCAACAGGTCATCTACTTTCTTTACCGCTTCATCGGTGATCTTTTGAATCCTGTCTTCAGAGCCGCGTGCTTCATCTTCAGTAATGTCTTTCTCTTTGAGCAGATCTTTAACATCGCCATTAGCATCGCGACGCACATTACGAATTGCAACACGCGCATTTTCAGCTTCTTGACGTGCAATTTTAGTCAAATCACGACGACGCTCTTCTGTTAGTGGAGGCATTGGAATACGCATCACATTACCATTTACTACCGGGTTAATGCCCAAATCTGACATCATAATTGCCTTCTCCACAACAGCAACCATTGGTTGCTCCCAAGGCTGAACAGTCAAAGTACGTGCATCTTCAACGTTAACGTTCGCAACTTGGCTGATAGGTACTTCAGAACCGTAATAATCAACCATAACTGCATCCAGAATACTTGGATGCGCTCGACCGGTACGAATCTTGGCAAAATTACCTTCCAAGTTCTCAATAGACTTCTGCATTCTTGTTTGCGCGTCTTGTTGAATTTCATCTAACATTATTGCTCTCCTGAACTTATTAGTGTGGTGTCACAAATAAAATGAATTTTTAGCGAGTCAAAAAACACCATATGCTAGGCACACCCTGAAGGGAATGGTCCTTCCCCTTGGCAAAGGGTGTAACAAAGCAGATGGGGTTTTCTTGGCTCGCCCGAAGGGAAGCCTCCAAACCTCCCAATCCTGCGTTACAGCTTTTGGCAAGAGGTTGGCTTTGGCCTGCAAGCTGTGCCTTGACTAGAAAAGTTTGGAAGGCTTCTAAAACTTCCATTTTAGTTGTGACACCACACTAGAGTGCCTTCATCTTCACCCTTAACAATTCTAATTACCGCATCATCTTTAAACATATCAAATACGCGG
>DBOI01000099.1 GCA_002299245.1 Hydrogenovibrio sp. UBA650 | reverse complement strand
ATGCAGCAAGCTCTGTCCCATGCCGAAGCTGGTGCAGATGTGATTGGACCATCAGATATGATGGATGGACGCATTATCGAAATTCGCGAGCTTCTGGAAGACCATGGCTACATTAATACCCGCATTATGGCTTATTCAGCGAAGTATGCTTCCAGCTACTACGGTCCCTTCCGAGATGCCGTTGGTTCCGCGGGCAACCTCGGCTCAGGAAATAAATACACCTATCAGATGGACCCTGCCAACCGTAATGAAGCACTTCATGAAGTGGCAATGGATCTAAATGAAGGAGCAGATATGGTGATGGTTAAACCTGGCCTGCCATATTTAGATATAGTGCGCGACATTAAACAAGAATTTAAAGCACCAACTTATGTTTATCACGTCAGTGGAGAGTACGCCATGCTTAAAGCCGCTGCCGAAAAAGGCTGGATCAATGAAAAACCAGTGGTTCTTGAGACGTTACTTAGTTGTAAACGTGCAGGTGCAGACGGTATTTTGACCTATTACGCCAAACTTGCAGCAACTTGGTTAAATGAAGAGCGGGCCAATTAATAATGACTGATAAATACGCTGTTGTTGGCTACCCAATTGGGCACTCAAAATCTCCGTTGATTCATCGCCTATTCGCCGAGCAAACTGGTCAAGATATAACCTATGAAGCCATCCTGATTGACAGTGAAGACACCTCTTTTGAATGGGCAATCTCCGATCTAAAAAACCGAGGCTATAGAGGTATCAACATTACCGTACCCTATAAACTTGATGCATTTGAATATGCCAATGAACTATCAAGCCGTGCGCAAACGGCTCACGCCGTGAATACCTTTAGCTTTGAAGCAGAAGGCATAACAAATGGCGATAATACCGATGGTATTGGCCTGATAAATGACATTGAAATTAATGGGAACAGGCCTTTTAAAAACCAATCGGTCTTGATCCTCGGCGCAGGCGGCGCAGTTCAAGGTATTATGGAACCACTACTAGAGAAACAACCTAAATCTGTTCATATCGCCAACAGAACCGCAAAAAGAGCTGAAGTTTTGGGTGCCAGATTCACTACAGAAATTCCAATCACGGCCAGCGGCTGGGATGATATTCCAGAACAAAACTACGACATTATTATTAATGGCACCTCTGCAAGCTTGGATAACAAACTTCCACCAATCAGCACTTCGGTGATTGGTTCTAACTCTCTGGTTTATGACATGATGTATGGCTCAGAACCCACTATTTTTATGGATTGGGCTAAACAGGCTCAACCTAGCTGTCAAACCATGGATGGCTTAGGCATGCTGGTTGGACAAGCTGCAGAAGCTTTTTATTTGTGGCGCGGGGTTCGCCCTGAAACAGCGCCGGTAATTGAAGAGGTTCGAAAGCTAATCAACAAAGCCTAAGAAGCATTAAGACTCTTCAGCCTGAAAATCATTTTTCAGCTTCACATAATGAGCGGCGGAATACTTAAAAAAAGCCTTCTCGTCATCAGTTAACTCTCGGGCCTTTTTAACTGGTGACCCCACATATAGGTAACCGCTCTCTAGAATTTTTCCCGGCGGCACTAATGCATTCGCACCAATCAAGACATGCTTTTGCACAACAGCATTGTCAAGAACAGTTGCTCCCATGCCAACTAAACACTCGTCTTCAATAATGCAGCCATGCAAGATGGCATTGTGGCCGACAGTTACATCATTACCAATAATACACTTTGAACCTTTAGAGACCTCACTCTCATGTGTAGTATGTAAGACGGCACCATCTTGAATATTTGTCCGATCCCCTACCAAAATATCATTCACGTCACCACGAAGCGTCGCATTTGGCCAGACGCCAACGTCTTCACCCAGCTTGCAATTACCTATCACAACCGCGCTTTCATCAACCCATGCAGTCTCATGTATTTCGGGTAAAAGTCCTTTGTATGTTCGAATCGACATGACTGTTCCTTTAACATTAAATCAGTTTCGCTAGTGTAACTAACTAGCAGAGTATTTAAAAAGCTTTTTGAAGAGCAAGAAGGCTTTATCAAGCATTCTAATCAGAGAATATATAATGTGAAAAAAATCGTATTAATTTCAAGGAAAAATAAAACTATGGGCCTTACAGAATCAAATGCCTCCCAAAAAATCGATCGAGAAAAACGTTTACATATTAGAGTTCCATCGAGCAGGCCTGTAGTTTTACTGTTAAACGATCAAAGTATCTATGCAACCATGACTGATTTTTCTAAACATGGCATTGGATTCATGGCATCGGCCGCACCAGATACAAATACTCGAATTGAAGTACATTTTGACATTCAGGATCAAGATCGAGAGGCAACGATTTACCCATTTCAGTTTAAAGCTGTTGTCAAACACTGCCTTGCATACAATGAACTAAACCACATCGGTGTCAAACTTGACCTACCAACCCAAAAGTACATGAATTTATTCGATAAAATTGCCAGCAGTTAAAAAAAATGTTAATTAACTAGTTTATTAAAGGTTAAACTATTTAAATAGCTTGCTAGAATGGTTTAAACTACACTAAATAAAGGCCCTATGAACAACAGGCATAGAAGATGAAAGGAACGGATAAGAACCACCTACTTCAACCAGCTCCTCAAAAGAGCAGCCAAGAGTATTTAGAGCGCAGGAGAGAAGATCGCTTGCCGGCGCACCTACCATCGATACTCCTCAATAAAGGCCATACAATTTACACCACGATCATAAACCTATCTTCCAACGGAATAGGTTTTCTATCTGCAGTTCCCCTCAATACAGACGAAGAAGTACAAATTACATTTGAGCGAAAATCGGCCAATACCCTTGTACCTGTAGATCTAAAAGTCCATGTACGTTCTTGTCGAGAGGTTGATTTTGAATACTATATCGGCGGTAGCATTGATAACAAATCTGTTGAATATACCAAGTTCTTTAACACAGTGGATAACACTGATGAAAGCTGAAACGCCTTAGTAAATCCAGGTTAATCTAAAAAATAAAAAGGCTCCTAAGGAGCCTTTTTATTATCGAGTATTTAAAATAATCCCCTTAACGGAAAATCATTGGCCTCATCGTTACCAATTCTTCTGAACTTGAAGGGTGAATAGCAATCGTAGCATCTAGATCAGCTTTGGTTGCTCCCATCTGCAAAGCAACGGCAAAACCTTGCAACATCTCATCGGCGCCATCACCAATAATATGAATACCTACAACCTTTTGCTCTTCTCCTACACAAACCAACTTTAAAGCGGTTTTAATTTGGTGCTTGGTAAAAGCATAGCGCATTGGCGTAAAGCTTGAGGTATAGACTTGTACATTGTCATGGCCATATTCTTTCTTAGCATCGTGTTCTGCCAAACCAATGGTTCCTACCGGAGGGTGCGAGAAAACAACGGTTGGGACCTTAGATAAATCCATAACCAATTCGGGCTTGTTGTTATACAAACGTTCCGCAAGATAACGACCTGCTCGAATTGCAACCGGTGTTAACGGGGCTTGACCTGTAACATCACCGATAGCATAAATATTTTCTACAGACGTTCGGTGATAATCATCCACGTCAATAAAACCTCGGCCATTCGCTGACAAGCCTGCATTCTGGAGATTAAGAGGTTCAATCAAAGTATTGCGGCCAACTGCCCAAATCACTTGGTCAAAACCACCGACAGTCTGTCCATCAGTACTGTAAATAGTAATAGTTCCATCTTCGGCTTTTTCCAATTTTTTTGCGGCAAAATGATACTCTTTTTTACAACCACTTTCTAACATAGCTTCAGTCAGTATTTCACGAATCATATCGTCAAAGCCACGCAAAACAAGATCTTTGCGACTTATCAAAGTAGTTGGTGTTCCCAATGCTTCTAGTACACCTGCCAATTCAACGGCAA
>DBOI01000055.1 GCA_002299245.1 Hydrogenovibrio sp. UBA650 | reverse complement strand
TCGGGGCTAAGCCCAAACCTGTTCTAGGTAGGTGGTCATCGCCTTCCGGTTTTTGAGTCCGGTTAAGCTATCGGTTAAAGCGTACTCGGAAAGTTTTTGTCGAGTTTCAAGTAGTTGGATTTCAAGTTTTTTTCGCTGGGTAACATTGGTTTGAGTACCGGCAAAAATAACAGGCCTGTCTTTGGCGTCTCTAGATTTAATTTCGCCGCGGTCAAGCATGTAGAGCCATTCGCCATTCTTGTGGCGCATTCGATGAGTGTTCTGATACTGTTCAGTTTCACCTTGAAGATGGCGCTCAATGTCGTGGTAGCAGCTATCCAAGTCCTCCGGGTGAATCAGGCTTTCCCAAGAGTTAGGCAGGGATGAAATCTCTTCAAGACTGTAACCAAGCATGTCTGCCCAGTGTTGATCAAAAACCAGCGTTTTGGTTTTGAGGTTCCATTGCCAAGAACCAGAGGCCGAGTCTTTATAGAGGTTGTCGAGTTGAGTTCTGGCTGTTTCCAATTGCTCTTTGAGCTCATCTTTTCGAGTGATAAGTGTGCCTATTAAATAGCCAACAGCAGAGCCGAGAAGTGCGGGGAGAAGGTAGTAGCTGAAACGAACTTCGCCAATAATAAACATGAATTGCATTGATGCAAAGTAACCAAGCACAAGAGCACCAAGGCTAGTTGCGATTAGTTTTTTTCGATGCGCTGGTTTCATGTTTAGGGCCGGCTGGACTAGCCTTTATTTGAGTTTAATAATAAATATCATACGGAAAATTTGACTATGGTTAGGACTATTTGCAGTCAACTATTATTTTGGCTTGTTTGCAATGAAAGTCGCTCTAAGTGGTGCCGGATAGCCTTCAATGGTTTTACTATGGTCTTCAGGATCTAGAAAGCTGTCTAGTGAATTCCAGGTCATCCACTCAGTTGAGCGTTGTTCTTCAATTGTAGTCTGATCTTCATCGACACAGCGAACATTAATCAAACCACAGCGCTTCAACCAGCGTTCTAGCTCCTTAACTGAGGGTAAAAACCAGACATTTCGCATTTGTGCATAGCGATCTTCCGGCAGCAAAAGTTGACCATAGCCTTCAGGGATAACTAGAGTTTCTAATACCAGTTCTCCGCCGGGCAGCATTTGGTTTTTGAGTTCGTAGATATGATCAATTGGTGATCTTCGATGATAGAGCACTCCCATAGAAAACACAGTATCAAAGGCCCCGCCTTTTCTGGATACTGGAAGTTGTTCTAGCGTCAGAGGAATAAAATAAGCGGGTACTTGCTCGCCAATAAAGTGTTTCAACACCATAAATTGGTACATAAATAGAAGGCCGGGATCGACGCCTACTAGCAGCTCGGCTTCTTCAGCGGCCATTCTCCATAGGTGATAACCACTGCCACAGCCAATGTCCAGAACCGTTTTGCCTTTTAAAGATGATAAGTGAGGTGAGATACGATCCCACTTCCAATCTGAGTGCCACTCTGTATCAATATAGATATCGTGGATAGAGAAAGGCCCTTTACGCCACGGATGGAACTCTTTCAAAGCAGTTTCAATCTCAAGCTTTTCTGAAGAGCTAAGTAGACTATTTTGGGCGACCGTAATGGCAGACTTATTCAAGTCAAAAGTCTGGTTTCCGGCAAACTTGCTGATCTTTTCATAAGCAGCGATCCATCTGGGAAGATTACCATTTCCTTCTGGGTGAAGAGCTTGATCAATCAGGGTTGGAAGTAGCTGTTTCCATTCGTCAAAACGCTCACTGGTTAAGCGTGGCCAAAACTCATCATAATGCTGTTTCACGTGAAACCTTTTATCGTTGTTTTATTGCTAGAAAAGAGGCAAAGTTGTATGCCTGAAACCAGATAGAGCTGTTGATAAAGCCGGCCTGTTGAAATCGGTTTAAGTGTTGTTGGTCAGTTTCAGTGATGAGAACATTTTCTAGTGAACTACGCTTTTGACTGATTTCTAATTCAGAATAGCCATTGGCACGTTTGAATTGAAGATGCATATGTTCAATCGCATCTTGAACTGCTTTGTTATCAAAGTGTAGCTTTTCAGATACGATTAAAATGCCACCCGGTTTCAAACCACGGTAAACTTTGTTAATCAATGCATCACGTTGTTTCGGATCAATAAATTGCAGGGTAAAGTTGATCACAACTACAGAAGCATTCTCAATTCGAATATCGCAAATATCGGCCTTTTTAAACGCAATAGGAACCTTGGAGTGATAGGCCTGAATATATTCTTTAGCTCGTTCAATCATGGCTTCTGAATTATCAACAGCAATGATTTGACTGTTTTTTGCCTTCAGGCTTCGTCTCATGGTTAAACTCGCGGCACCAAGAGAACAGCCCAAATCGTAAAGATTGCTGTAATCTTGAGCGTATTCTCTGGTTAGCTCTCCAATTCCTGTCAATATTGTTTGGTAACCAGGCACTGATCTTTGAATCATATCAGGGAAAACTGCTACCACAGATTCATCGAACTGAAAGGCCGCTATGGCTTCATGAGTTTCAGCATAAATCTGATCTTTTTTTGTAGGATTGATCATTTTTTTGGCTTATCCGCAACTTATCAGGTTGTAACTAGGTTGTGATTTAAAGTGGGGGAACTATTCTATTGGATTTTTGAGTTTTTTTCGACCACTGTTAAGCGTAGTTTAAATCCGAACCCAAAGGCATAGTCTGTCTGAATTACATAATGATTGATTATGTTAAATAGAAACAATTAATGGTTAAGTTCAATTGCTTATAGATGTTTGTCTGTATACTTTGGTTAATGACCTTTAATTATTCGCTTGGATCTGCCTTGAGTTTCAACAAGATTTTTGACCGATTAACTCTCTCTTTGATGTTGTTTTTTTACAACCTTGTTATTTGTAGAGCTGTATTTCGAACAACGTAAATTGGAGGAGTCGCAAAAACGTTATCAGCAGGTAGCCAAAGAAGCCGATAAGTTAATCAATGCTCTGCTGGAATCCAACCAAGAAAAAGTTGCGCTTGCGGTGCTCTACCTATCTCAACAGGAGATGGTCAAAAAAGCGATTTTGACTGGTAATCATAAAGTTTTAAATTTTACCCCGCTGTTTGAAAAAGGTGCTCAATTTGGAAGTTTGAGTGATGCCAATGTCCAGATTCTAGATAAAAATGGCGTTAGTTTTTACCGCTCTTGGACGGATCATCGGGGAGATGAAATAATCAGAAACCGTAAGGATTTACAGGCTTTTTTTCAATCTCCAAAGGTAATGTATACGATTAGCGTCGGCGTCTACAGCCTAACCTTAAAAACCATCGTACCACTCTATGAACACGATCAATTCATCGGTGCCTTTGAAGTTATCGGTCTTATGCATGGCCTGTTAAAAGGCTTGAAAAGCAATGGTATAGAGCCTCTGGTTTTGGTTGATAGCCGCTATCAACAGCAATTTTTGGATCAGAGCCCAGACAAATATATTAATGGTTTCAGGTTGGTCAATGCTGATTTGCCTCTCAGTTTTAAGCAAGCTGCCCATCAAATCAAAACGATCGGTATCGATCAGTCTGAAAACTACCATCTTTGCGATGACCGCTGGTTTGTGAGTTTCAAACACCTGCCCGCAATTGATCAAAAGCCAATGGCGAGTTTTTATCTTTTCCAACCGTTACAACCAATTACCAATGAATTATTGCAACCAAAATCTCAGGTGATTCTATTCGTTTTATTCCTTTACCTGGTTTCGTTGATTGTTTATCTCAGTTGGCATTGGTATCAAAATTCTCAAGTGGCTGAGGCTTACAGTAAAAACCTGCAAACCGAGGTTGTTAGCAAAAACCTTAAATTGTTTGAGCAAGCCAATTTCTATCAAAAAGTCATTGATGGCATTAAAGATATTATTTTGGTGTTCACTAGTGACAAACAAGAGGTGGTGATGAATGAACCGGCCAGAAAGCTATACTCTAGTCAGGGTTTTCGTAAAGCGAAACGGATTTCAGATTTTGCTTCGAACTGGCCGCAAAGAGAGACTGTAGTAGAGAGCATCAGGCAGAAAGTCGCCGTGACTAAAGTTGAAGAGATCGACGACTATGGCGATAAACGTTTCATAGAATTTACGGCGACGCCGTTTTTTGGGGATGATGATGAGGTAAATCAAGTTGTTGAAGTTGGTCACGATATTACGCCTTACATGAATGCAAAAAGAGAGCTTGAAGAGCAGAAGGCCAAACTTGACCAGATCGCTTATTTTGATAGTTTGACAGGCCTGCCAAATCGGCGAATGTTCAATGATCGCTTGCAAAGAGCGATTAGTTCAGCCGAAAGAGCCCACAACAAGGTCGCCTTAATGTTTATTGATCTAGACCTATTTAAACAGATCAATGATACCTGTGGACATGATGTCGGTGACAAGGTTCTGGTTCGATTTTCTAAACGTTTGCGAGCAAATATTAGAAAATCAGATACCGTTTCACGGTTGGGTGGAGATGAGTTTACCGTGATTCTTGAGAAGATTGATCGGGTTGATAGTGTTGCTGATATTGTTGATCATATTTTGCGCTCAATATGCAAGCCGTGCACGGTAGAGAGCCATAATTTGTACCTATCCGCCAGTATTGGTTTGAGTGTCTACCCGGATGATGGTGAATCGGTTCAAGACCTGTTAAAAAATGCTGATACCGCAATGTATAAGGCTAAAGAAGATGGTCGAAACAGTTACAGTTTCTATGATCCTGTGATGACTAAAAAGGCTGTTGAAAGAATTGAGTTAGAAAATAGTCTCCGCAGGGCGATTGCCGAGGAGCAGTTTGAAGTATATTATCAGCCCCAGTTTGATATTCGTAACAATAATATTGTGGGCTTTGAAGCACTTGTTCGCTGGAACAGTCCTGAACTTGGTTTGGTAACGCCAATTGAGTTTATTTCGCTTGCTGAAGAGACTGGCATGATTATGCAGATTGGTCAGCAGGTAATGAAACAAGCGATGCAAACGATTACTGACTGGCATAAAAAACAGCTTACAAATAAACGAATGGCGATCAATATCTCTGCCAAACAGTTTGCCCATGAGGATATATTAAAACATACAAAATCCTGTTTGCAGCAGACCGGATGTAAGCCAGAATGGATAGAGTTTGAGATTACTGAGGCCTCGATAATGTTGGACAAAACTTACGCAGCGTCTGTTTTAACTGAACTCAAATCATTGGGTATTCGTTCATCAATTGATGATTTTGGAACTGGCCACTCTTCATTGTCACAATTGAAGCGGATGCCGATTGATAGAATTAAGATTGACCAGTCATTTCTCTACGAACTGCCTTATGACAGTGAGGGTGCCGAGATCACTAAAACGATAATCTCACTGGCGAAAAACCTCGGCATGGAACCGGTTGCAGAAGGTATTGAAAACAGAGCTCAAAATCACTTTGTGCAAGACTATGGTTGCAATTACGGCCAGGGTTTTCTATTCAGTAAGCCTCTAAGTAAGCCGGATCTGGAAAAGCAGCTGTTTAACCATGAACTGTAAACAGCTTGTTGCCAAGAAAATCTAATAGCGTGAAGGTCTATTGGCGACCTTTTTTAAATTCCACGCTTCCGGTGTTTTACTGGATTCGAGTTTGAATTCAAATTCATCGTCCAGTTGATGAAAAAAATCAATTCCAGTTTGTTCTTCAATTTCATCAATGGTGCTGACAAATTTCATCAAACTCGATTTTGGCCGAGCCTTTTGCGGGAAAATAAACGCTAGAGCTTGAGCTGGCGTTTCAGGTGTTGAGGGCTTTATCAGTATTTTGTAAAAAGCTGTTGGAATCGCTACTCCTGATTTTTTAATAACTTTCGGCTTGTCTTTAAAGATTGGCCCTGTTACCACCCAGAAGTCGCCATGCCATTCGGCAAAATCATTGGCAATAATCTCTTCTAAACGCTGCCAGGTCTTTTGATTCAGTTTAGGGTTTTGCGGCACTATATTGGTCATCAGAAAGGTCTCTTTTTGCGCTGACTTTCCATAACGGCTACTGATGAGGTAATTTGGAGCCATATGGCCTCGATCAAATCCAGAGCCTGTGTAGTCGCTGTGACTTACACTTGCAATCGTCCGCCAGTCTTTGGAAAAGCCGCTCGGACGCTTCCCGGACTTGTATTTTTTTGCTTCTACCTTGTAAGTTACCCAGAGTGGGTTTTTTAAACTCTCAGAGTATTCGAGCATAAAGCCCTGATTGCGAAGAATATGGCTGAAACCAGTATTGACACCTGTCATGGGTTGCGTCGCATTGACTTCAGGTATACCCATATAGCTCATTGCCGGGCGAGCAATAAAGTGTTCATAGCTATACCAGGCGGCAGCCAATATTGGCAGTAGCAGAATCAGTAGAGGGTTTTTTTTGAGTACTGGAATTAGCAGGCGTATCAATGTGTTTTTTGCCATAAAAATCAGACCTGATTTAAGGGTTAATTATGTTGCCGCTATTATATTCGAGTTGATCAATTAAATTCAGAAAGAAGCTGTTTGATTGAAAGCGCGGGCTTAAAGTAGTGGCCTTGATAAAGTAGTTTGGATGGTAAGGTTTTCAGCATTTCCAATTTTTTTGTCGAGTCAACATACTCTGCTATAACAGGTTGAAGTCCAAGGTTTTCAGCCATATCTGTGACGAACCGGACAACTTGAAAACGAACCTCGTCAGATTCAATATCCTCTATTAATTTGCCGTCTAGTTTCGCTATTTGCACAATTCTTCTGCTTGCAAACTCAACTAAGTTGGCGAGATTAGAGTAACCGGTTCCAAAGTCATCGATAGCAAATTGTATGTGATATTGACTATTGAGCTCTCTAAGCACTTCATCATGTATCAAAATTTCATGCTCAGTAATTTCGATCATCAAGATGATTTGTAGATCATTGGCAAGCTTTGCAAGTTTGATAACTTTTTGAATTACCTCTGGTTTTGAGAGTGATTTAGGGTAGATGTTTACATGTATTTGGTTGGAGACAGCTTTGAGTCGCGGCAGATCTTTATAGAGCAGCTCCATAACCAACTGATCGATTTCTGCAGTAAGCTTATTGGCTTCAACCACCCCGAGGAAAGAGTTAGCCACAATCAGATCATCTTCTAACTGCATTCTTATTAGTGATTCAATGGCTTGGATATGGCCTTTATCATCGACTATCGGCTGATAGTGAAGTTCAAAAGTGTTTTCATTGAAGTGAGTTTTTATGGTTTCAAGAAGCAGAAAGTCTTGTGCAACTTTTTGCTGATAGAGCTGAATCTGTTCCGAGTTTACGATGCGAATATGCTGATTGTATTTATCTTTTTGGATTTTCTGGAGTAGAGAGTCAAAGTGCTCGGTCTCAAAGTTAGTTAGATCTGATAGGTTGAACTGATTTATATATAACTGCTGGCCTAAAATTCGGCTATATTCTGCATAGACTTCATCCAAAGCAGAGTCAATCAATTGGTTGACCTTCTCGCTATGATTGCCGTATTCATGTTTAACAACCACGTGTAATCGACTATTTTCTAAATGTTGAATATGCTCAATGTCGTGACGAGAAAGTTGTGTCAAAAAGTGCTTGGCGAAACTGTCGAGAAGTGCTTTTTCTCGGTTGTTTTGAATAACCGCCTGCTCAAAAAGTCCATAGTGGATAACAAAGTAGTATTTCAAATCGTTACGCTGTTTGCCCTCATTCATAACAAAGTCGATAAAGTTATAGTAGGGTCTTTTTGAATAGATAAAGTTGGCTTCGTTGATATATTTGTCCAGCAGCAGGTAGGCCTGACTAAGGTGTTCAAAATGAGCGAGGGCTTTGAGGTAGTCCTTCTGACTAATGTAAATATGCACAAAGCTCGCCTCTTCATGAACTTTGCGATGAGATAGAAGAATATTTCCCTGCATATCAAATTGCTGATCTCTACAAGCGTGAAGTATTAACTTAGATTCCAGAGTTTTAAGCCAATCGGCAAACGCACACAGATTGTGTTCCATAATGGGAGGTTCGTTATTTTTGGTATCTTGCAGGAACAGACGCAGCTTTTTCAACCACTCCTTGTGTAGGTTCATTGCCGGATTTTCATGGAAGCTAGGGGCTTCAAATTTGTATACAAACTCATTAATTGCTGATTGGAAAAAGCCATAGCCCAGATGCTGTTTGAGCTTATTGGTTTAGGAAATGATTTTTTCAGGTGAAAAATTAAACTCTGAGTGAGGTAGTGAAGTTAGGCAAAAACTCTGGGCAATATCTATCAGGTCAAGCACATCGCTTAGGGAAAGTTGATATAGCTGGTTAAGATTTTTACCAATTGATTCAAGTTGTTGCAGGTCTTGAGTAGAGATATGAGAGATAAAAATTGTATGTAGCCAGTACTCCTCAATCTCTACTAAGGCCTGCATATCTTTTAAAGAGTGAATAACATGTGTCATCGAGGAGTTCTGGATTAAGTGAACTTCCAGATCCCGCATCAGCTCTTTTAAAAAATGTTTAAACTCATCGTCGTTCATAAACCTGCTTTTTAAAAAGTAGCATATGTAATAACCATACCATTATTGTGATAATAATGGCTATGTTTGGTTTCAACTTTAGGTTTGTGTCTTCTTGGCAAGTATATGAATGTAGCGTCCAATATTGCGATAAGTCGGCTCTCGGCAATAGCGATATTCCAGGGCCATTAATTGATTCATGTCTGTTGCGGAAATTGACTCTTGTGTCATATAGTCATGGAAGACTCTGATTCCGGTGTGAATTTCTATTTCAAATCCCCAGTTATTAAGCCATTGGCAAATTTCTTCCGGTGTTTGAGGGTTTGGGGGCGTGAGTTTTTTACCTTTTCCGATATAACTATCTTCAAGTAACATTTCTAGATTCCAGGCACCTTTTAAGGTGTTTTTAATAACTACGGAATTTCGATTATAAAACAATAAGGAAAGGTAGCCTCCTGGCTTAACTTTATTTGCAACGGTTTCAAGCGTCTTACTGGGTTCAGCCAGCCACTCTAATACAGCGTGAAACAGAACCAAGTCAAAGTTATCAAGCTGGCCTGCAATATCTTGGGCAGGGCCTTCAATAAAACAGGCCTGTAAATTCTGTTCCGCATAGCTCTTTTTAGCCCGGAGTAACATTTGATGAGAGAGATCACAGAGTGTTATCTGATGGCCTGAGCCTGCCAGCCATAGACTTATCTGAGCCAAGCCACAGCCAGCATCCCAAATCTTAAGAGGTTTTTCTATTTTTCTAAAGCTATCCAAATCTTCTTTTATAAGCTTTAGGCGCCACTCTCCCTTAAGAGTGCCATAGACTTTTTTTTCAAATTTGTCGACAAGCTTGTCAAAATTTCGGTCTTGTTTTGAGGTTGTTTTGCTCATAAAAACTGGGTTTTTTTAAACAAGCCTAAAGGCCTTTAATCGAGTGAGATGTTTCACCACTGCGGATTAGCATTTGTCTGGTAATCGGCGGACCAAGCAGTTCGAAAACAACAGTGGAAGCCAAAATAACAGTCAGAATAGTCGATTTATGTTCGGGAAAATACTGTACCGCCATTAATGCCATTCCTATTGATACGCCCGCTTGGGGAAGCAGGGCTAACCCCATCCATTTGAAGTGATTTTGGTTTTGCGGATGGTTATTGCATTTACGGCTATCACAATTTGCCCATTTAGACCCTAAGTATGCACCAATAATACGACCTATGATTCGCAATAGAATATAAGCAAGCCCTATCAAGCCGACACTGGCAAGAACATCTAGTTCAAGAGATGCGCCAGCCAGTAAGAAAAACAGGATAAGCAAGGGCCACTCAAAAGTTTCGACTTCCTGGAAGGCTCGATGGCGATGGTGCTTGGTAAAGTTGGCAACGACTATTCCCATTACCATGGTTGAGAGCAGATAAGAGACATGCAGATACTCTGCAATTCCGGCGCAGAGTAATACCAACCCCAAAACCTCGGCTTGAGTCGATTTTCCAGGGTATAAATGGCTGGTTATATAGGACATTGGAAACCCAAGAA
Organism: Hydrogenovibrio sp. UBA650; assembly: GCA_002299245.1. Classification (GTDB taxonomy): domain Bacteria; phylum Pseudomonadota; class Gammaproteobacteria; order Thiomicrospirales; family Thiomicrospiraceae; genus Thiomicrorhabdus. The sequence continues at coordinate 2,837 of DBOI01000055.1, read as the reverse complement.
GTAATCCAAGTAGAATGGCTCCAAATACTTCCCATGCACCATTGGATAAGCTTTCAAGACCATTTCCGTTTCCTGCTAGGATTGAGGCCGCAACTAACAGAAAACTAAAGAGAAACATGCCCCAGGCATCATCAATGGCGACGATGCTCAATAAGGTACCGGTATATGGTCCCTTGGCATCCAGTTCTTGAGTGACATCGACTACGGGAGCGGGTGCTGTTGCCGGCGAGATTCCCGCAAGAATCAAAGCCAGTTCAATAGGTACTCCTATGGCGATTAAGCCAATAAACACCATGCCTGCGGTCATCAACATAACACCAACAGAGATACCAATGATTGGCCGGCCGAATGTACTCAGTCTTTTTCTGGTCAAGCTTTGACCTAGCATGAAGCCAATCATGGCTAAGGCGATATCAGTTAATACTGGAAACCACTGTTTAGTTATCTCCGGCAACCAATCAAGTACAGAGGGACCTATGAGGACGCCAACAAGGATTAACAGACTAACGCGAGGAATGGGGGTGTGGCGGCCTATTAAGTCAGCGACCAGGCCAACAAGAAAAAGGCCTCCAAAGGTAATCAAAATGACCGCAATTTCACCATTTTCCATGAGAGTACAACTAGGTTAAGTGTTTGTGATAATCTTATAGCATCATGCTTAAAGCAACAAAAAGAAATTGGTTATAAAACTAAAAATATCGACTCTTCGAATTATGGTTGTTAGGAAATGGTTTTAATAGCGTTTGTGCGGAGTTAATTAGAGAGAAATTTTACGGGCTGATCCATATAAACTTTATTTGAGAAATAAAAAACCCCGAATAAATCGGGGTTTTTTGTGAGGTTGTGAAACAGTCTCGAATTAACCGAAGATTGTTCCTGCCATACCAGCATACCAACCACGAGCTGAGCCAGCCTCCATTTCGAAAGCTTTTTTGGTAAGCTGTTTAGGGAATAGACCGCCACTCGTTTTAGCAATCTTACCTTCTTTAAGCTTGTAACCCGCAGCAACTGAGATACCGTGATCGGTAGTAATCAGTGAGTAACACTGGTTACCAAAGTTACCGTCTTTGCTTGCTTCCTGGCCATTAACCAGTGCCGCAACAGCTTTACCAACAACAGCTGCCTGTGAGTTAGCTGAGAAAGCTGACTTAGGCATTGGGCTTGCAACACTTGAATCACCAAGTACGTGAACACCTGGAACCATAGTCGATTCAAATGTAGTTTGATCAACAGGACACCAGCCTTTGTCATTGACTAGACCCATCATTGCAGCAGTGTTATTTGCTTTCTGTGCAGGGATGTAGTTGATGACATCCGCTTTAATCTTCTCACCGTCAGCAGTAGTAACAGTCATGTTCTTAGGATCTACAGCTTTAACTGTACCGCCGTTAGATTTTGATACCCAATCAATGATTGAGTTATCTGACTCGTAACCATAGTGCATTTTCCAACCACCAGTAAATAGACCAAATTTAGAGAATTTGTCTTTTGCATCCAGGATGATTAGCTTAGCTTTTGGCTTTTCACGCTTAAGGAATTCGGCCACCATACTCGCTCTTTCATAAGGACCAGGAGGGCAACGGAATGGGTTTGGTGGAGTTACCATAACCATGGTTCCGTCAGCAGGCATATCATCCATCTGCTCTTTAAGCTGCATAGTTTGATAACCAGCTTTGTAAGCGTGAGGAACTAGGTGAGTAGTACTTTCATCGTGACCTTCAATTGTGTCCCAACGGAAAGAGATACCTGGAGAAACTACAAGACGGTCATAAGCAAAGGTTTTACCGTGAGCCGTGCTAACAGTTTTCTTAACTGGATCGTAGCCAACAACTTGGTCATAAACCATGTTGATTTTATATTTGTCAGCCATTTTATTGTAGTTTGAGGTAATGTCATTCATTTTGAAAATATCTGAAAGAACCCAGTTACTAGCGTAACAAGTTGAATATAGCTTGTTTTTTTCGATGATGGTTACTTCGATATTTGGATCTGCTTTTTTGATTGCCTGTGCGGTTGATACACCACCTACACCACCACCAACAACAACAACGCGTGCTTTAGCGCTTTTACCTGTTGAGGCCATTCCTTTTTTCATAGAAGGATTGTGGTCACAACCTGTTAATAGTTGAGAACCTGCTACACCGGCCGTTGCTGCAGCACCTAATTTAATTAATTCACGTCTTTTCATTTATGTCTCCAAACTCTGATTAGATAGTTGGGTAATTTTGTTTTTTAAATTATCTGAAAGAGCGCTTATTGGTCGCCACCCATTACAGAATGATGACAATATTATGCATATGAATAGGCCTTGTAAACGACTTAGGGCCTAATATAAAAAAATTAAATATCAGTTATTAATTATGCTTTGGAGGGCGGCGAGCATAAACCTTTTATTATTTGATGGATTGTCACACAAGCTATTAATTTTCTTGAAGCTCTGATTTGTAGTTTCTATGATGCTTGAAAATAGAGGGCTATAGTATAACCTCATGTCTTTTTTCAGTAATGATCTCACAGTGTTTTAATCAAAATTAACATGGGTCAATTGAATTGCTATTTGTTGTCTTAGCAGCGTTATAGGTAGGTTTGAGCAGAGCAAAGTGACTTATTTGCCATTTATTTGTTTTATTCTTTTGCTGAGTAAAAATACGCATTATTGTCGGTTTTCATCTTGGTTTATTATTAGGGGCTGTCCTAGATAACTAGTTCAGATGCTTTCTAACCCATTGTCTTAGCTGCAATAACTGAGATGATGGGTCACTGTTGTTAAATCTCCACTCACTTGTTCAGTTTCAGAAAATGACATCTGAGAAACGAAGCGCTCTGCGACAAAAGCA
>DBOI01000035.1 GCA_002299245.1 Hydrogenovibrio sp. UBA650 | reverse complement strand
CATTACATTAAATTAGCTTTTTATATTCTTATGATAGCATTTTTCTTAAAATCAAAAATGTACACCATATCTAAAACTATATAAAAAAGCCAATAACAGAATAAATTTATAGTAAAGCAAAACAACTAAATTGGATCGTTCCTAAGTAACTTCAAAAACCTCTTGCATAAGTCATTATTAGGGTTGTTCAAACACAATTCAGTTTTTTCAAAGATAATAAAAGTCATGTTTCAATACCCCTTTAAATTTCATTGACCTTGCTATAGCAAAGCTCCAGAATGACTCTATACAATTAATATTTTTATTGGCCTTTTATAGGCTCATTATCGCCGTTTACAACAAAATACCTTTAGGGCCTAAGGTTCAGCTAATTCGATTACGCCATAAAAAGGCGTTTGTTTTTGACATTCATCCGCTAAACACTATCGAACTTTGATGTAAATATTATTCATTCGGGTTAAACCGGCTATTACAGAAGCGTTTAAATCGAGTGGGAAATAACAAATAATTTCACGAAACGAAGTAGGCGCAAGCTAAATTTTATCTTTGAGATTTTAACGCATTCCTGATAAACTTTTATCAATAAAATCAAAATCTTACACGATTTTTTATCGCTTTTTGCTTCCTATAATTCTTATTTGACACAAGTAAAGGTAAGGACAACGAAAGGAAAACAGACATTAGTATTAGCAGCCCGGCTATCTTGAATAAGACCCGTGGCTTTCTGTCCCTACTTCACAATAGGTTTAGCAATTTACTCAAATTTAACACAATAATAAGTGAAATGTCAAAAAACAAAAAGCCCCGCACAAGCGGGGCTTTTTAACAACTACTAATTAAAACTGACTTATGTCAGCAATAAATTAGAACTTGTGAACAACACCAACGAAGTTCTGAGTTTTAGACTTAGAACCAGTTAGGTCTTTGTCTTTAGTAGTAGTATATGCATATGCAGAAGTTTTCTTACCTAGAGAGTAACCTAGACCGATAGCTGTTTGAGTACCTGCGTCACGGTCATCAGCCCAGTCTGCTTGCTGAACTTTACCTTTAACAGTAACTTTACCCATTTTGTAAGCTGCACCTACGTGAATAGAAGAACCTTCAGAAGCAGAATCACCAGATACACCGTCGTCAAAGTCACGCATCATAGCGTTAACAGTTAGACCACCAGTTTTGTACTGAGCAGCAAATGAAGTTTGAGTATAAGTATCACTTAGACCGTACTCATCTTCACCGAAAGAATCCATAGCAGCAGAAAGGAATAGACCTTTCTTAGTAGAACCGTACATAGCAGCAAGGTGAGTACCACCAACAACAGAACGATCATCAGCATCACCAGCACCTGGAGAAGTTCCAGCAGCAATAAGAGTTACACCACCAAAAGATGGAGAAACGTATACAAGAGCGTGTGAAGCACGGATTTCACCAGTAGCACCACCAACACCCATTCCTAGCTTACCGTTATCAGCAGCACCATCGTTGAATAGATCTGTAGGCTGAACAACTTTAAGAGGAGAATCGTGACGACCAATCAATACTGTACCAAAACCACCAGCAAGACCTAAGTATTGGTTACGGTTAGAGAAAGTATCAGAACCTTCTAGATCTAGACCGAATTCAATCTTATAAACAGCCTTCATGCCGTCACCTAGATCTTCATAACCTTTAACACCAATACGTGAAACAGTATCGTTTACACCGTTACCACCATCAGTTTTAGAGTTGATGTTTACGTTAAGCTTACCGTAGATAGTTGGAGCGTCAGCCATAGCAACTGGAGCAGCGATAGCAGAAGCAACTGCTAGAGCGATAATGTTCTTTTTCATTATTCATTCCTTAAAAGTTTAGTTTTTTACGGTCCACCATCTGGTGGCTTAGAAGCAATATATGGAATTACAGAGCCGGAGGCAAGTTTTTTTAGACAAATTCACACACAATTAAACGGTGTTGTTTTTTTGCAACAAAACAGTAAATTTCGAGCCCTTAAAAAACAATGAGCAATTGATTTTATTCTAACTATTAGGTTTAGCAAAACCTTTGAATTGAACATTGCTTAAACTTGAAAGGAAGCAATTCAGCTGTTGCAAAATTTCAGTCTCAAAATCGGGTTTGATATGGTATGTAAACAAGTCGATAGTTTTATTTATTGTTTTTACGTTATTAAATACGTCTTCAGGAGTAAGGTGGAAAGTTGTTTTTGCAAGCTCTTTGTATTCATTTGGGTATGAACATTCGATAAAGAGAGTGGTTTTACCTTGCAAGGATTCACAGATCTTAGGAATTAAAGGGTTTATAAGTGTGTCACTAGAGATTACTACATTATTTTTTTGACCTTTGATAACAAAACCATAACATGGAACACTGTGTACTGCTTCAAAGACTGAAACGCTCAACCCTTCAAATTCAATTACACTTTCAGTATCAATTAATTTAAAAACAACTACTGGCTTTCCATTATTAAGGTTGATCTTGTGAAACTTCGGCCAAACGATATCATTGAAAATATGCTCTTTTACAGAGTTAATTGTTTCAAGGGAGCCATATACTTCAACAGTTTTTTCTCTATCTCTTAAATGGCCTTCAAAAAGAAAAGGTAAATCCTTAATATGATCGAAATGAGAGTGAGATAGCAGCACCTTATCAATATTAAGAATCTGTTTTCTTGTTAGACTATCGAAAACAGACCCCGCATCAATTAATGTCGAATCTCCAAGTTTAAAGCATGTGCAGCCTTTTTGTTTTTGATAGGAACCATATGCACCCAGTACACTAAAATAATTAGGTAACATAATGTCCTCTCGTCAACTGTACGTTTAACTTATTTTGGGGAATTAGTCTTCATTAAAAGACCTAGCAAACATATTGGTAAATGGCTTAGTAAAGTAATCTAAAAGAGTACGCTCTCCTATCTTTATCATAACTTCAGCAGGCATACCCGGAAGCATAAAAATTCCGTCTTCAGCCATTTGCGCAACTCCTGAATCGGTAAGCATCACCTTCGCTTCAAAATACTCCAATCCAGACTGTTCATTTACAAATTTATCAGCAGATAGATGATAAACCTCTCCTTCAATAACATGAGTCAACTGAGTGTTAAAGGCTGAAAATCTTACATCAGCAATTAACCCAACTGTAACCTTATCAATATCAGTTACCATTACTTGCGCCTTAACCGCATAATCTTTCGAACGTGGTACAACCTCCATAAGCGTTTGGCCCGATGAAATCACTTCACCAATAGTGTAAAGGCCAAGTCCGTTAATGGTGCCCGACACTGGAGCCTTTATTTCAAGCCTCTCCAATCTGTCAGCTAAAGCAATTTTTCTAGATTCTAACTCAACTCTTTCAGATTGAATTTCACGAAGTAGCGAAACAACCTCTTCACGGAATTGCTGTTTACGGAGAACTAGCTGAGATTTGGTTTCAGAAATCTGAACCTTTAAACGGGCAATTTCAGATTGACGGATTCCTCTCTCACCTATCAAACGCGACAATTCTCTTCGCATCTCTTGCAATCTGATTTTATCTGCATATTGCTCTTTATATAAGGCTTCCCAGTCTTTGACTTCAAGTTCATAGCTTGAAATTCGCTCATCTAAAGTAGAATTTACAGACATCAAACCGTTTATTTGTTCATTTAGTGCGGCAATCCTCTGATTGTATATTTTAAGCTCACCTTCTAAAGAATTACGACGAGCATTAAAAACCTCTTCTTGCCCTTGCATGATTTCTTTAATACTTTCTTTATTGGACTGATCTAAAAGAGTCCTTGGAAACTCAATCTGGTCTGCTAACTTTCTTTCAGATTTCAATCTAGCCTCTAAAGCATAGAGTTCATTTAGACGCGCAGAAACAACAGAAAGTTCAGATTGAGCCTGAGTAGGAGAAAGCCGGACAAGAGTTTGTCCACTCTCAACTTCCTGACCTTCTTTGACTAATATTTCTGAAACCATTCCTCCTTCATAGTGCTGAACCACACGATTGTTTGAGGCCACAAACACAGTTCCAGGAGCAACTGCTGCACTATCTAGAGGAGCAGTCGCAGACCATGTACCAAAGATTCCAAACACTATAAATAGAACCAGCAATCCAATTCGGTTATAAGGAGAATGATCACTATCTATATTAGGTAACCCCGGTTTTTTTTCAACAGCCATCCCCTCGATATCAGAAGTTAAAACTTCTCCTTGGTGCTCAATAGAGGTCGCTTTATCGTGCGTTAATTCTGCCATTTGTAATTCCCTATTGGTTTCCGTTTGAGCCAAGAGAAAGGCTGCCATCTTGGATCGCTTTTAATACTTCGTCGCGTTTGCCAAACCCTCTTAATTGACCCTCTACCATCAACACAATCTTATCTACATGTTTAAGAATCTGTTTACGATGTGAAATCAAAACAACTGTAGCACCTTGACTTTTAAGTTCATTCAGGGCTTCTGCTAATGCCTGCTCTCCCTGATCGTCTAAGTTAGAGTTTGGCTCATCTAAGATAACAAGCTTTGGATTTCCATAGAGTGCCCGAGCCAATCCTATTCGCTGCCTCTGGCCTCCGGAAAGGCCAGCATCACCAACCAATACAGTATCGTACCCCTTTGGAAACCTAAGAATCATCTCATGAACTCCGGCCATTTTCGCCGCGGTTACAACCTTGACAGGATCCAGCTCACCAAATCTCGCTATATTTTCACTAATTGTTCCTGTAAATAGCTCAATATCCTGGGGTAAATAACCGATATGCTTCCCTAACAAACCTTTATCCCAAGAATGAATATCTGCACCATCTAAACGAACTTTCCCAGCCATGAGAGGCCAAACACCAAGAAGCGCCCTTGCCAGAGAGGATTTACCTGCACCAGACGGACCAATTATTGCGACCATATCACCCTTGTCTAGCCCAAAACTCACACCTCTAACCGCTGGGGCCTGAGAACCAGGAGGGACAACCATAATATTTTCAGCCGACAACTTCCCTTCTGGAGAGGGAAGAGCCATCGTATCATCCGCTACAGGGTATTTTGCAAATAACTCATTCAACCTACCATAAGCACTTCTGGCCTGCCCAAAACCTTTCCATGAACCAATTATTAGGTCTAAAGGAGCTAAGGCTCTTCCCAATAAAATAGAACCTGCAATCATCATTCCTGGAGTAACTTCATTTTGAATGGCAAGCCAAGCACCTAATCCTAATATCAAAGATTGAAACATCAAACGCAAATTTTTTGAAATCGTTGTAAGGATACTGGCACGATCACTCGCATCTGATTGTTTTTTTAAAAAGCTTAAATGTTTTTCGAACCACTTATAACGGATGTTCTTTTCCATGCCCATTGCGGCAACTACTTCAGCATTTTTCAAACATGAAGCAGCATAGTTTGCAGACTGCATGCTCTCAGTATTTGCCTCTGCTAACAATGTCTTTGTCGTGTATTCATTTGCGAATGCCAAACTAAAGAGAACAATCACTGCAAAAAGTGCAAAAAAACCGAACCAAGGATGAAATAAGAAAAGTATAGCCAGATAAATCGGCAACCAAGGAGCATCAAAAAATGCAAACAAACCATTACCAGTCATAAATTGGCGCAAGCTGTTCATATCATGGACTGGCTGAGGGCTATTGTGACCAGGCTCATTGACGGAACGACGGAACATTGAAGAAAATAAGTTCTCATTCAGGTAGCCATCAATCTTATTTCCAACACGAATTAAAATACGTGAACGAATGAACTCTAATACCCCCATTGTGACAAACAAAATCACAACGATCAGTGTCAACATGTACAGTGTATCTTCAGATCTACTACCAAGTACTCTGTCATATAACTGAAGCATATAGATTGCTGGAACCAGCATCAATAGGTTTATAAACAGGCTAAAAAAACCCGCTGAATAGAAAGCACGTTTAACACTTGAAAGCGCTTTCTGCAATTCAGTCTTATCTTGATTTTGTGTCATAATGAAAACTTATAATAAATATTTAAGAACTTAAAGCAGATAATGAATAATTAGGCTTGAGGTAATCAGCCAAACTTGATGGAGAGAGTTTGCCTATTAAATATAGGAACTCAATTTGAGCCAAAATATTGTCATATTTTTCAAAAATCAATCGACGTTCAACATCATAACCTTGGGCTTTCGCTTCCAGGACATCATAAACACCACGCAGTCCAAAAGTTAAACCTTTTTGAGCCGACTTCAGGTAAGCTTGATTAGATGCTTTAGTTTTTTCTAAAGCTTCAATATTAGCAACAGAACCCTCTAAACGAGCAAAAACCTCATCCATCTTAAACTGAACAAAACGTTTTTGATCTTCTAAAAAAAACTTTTGACTAGAAAGTTCATAGTTAGCCGCGGCTACTCTTGAAGAGGTCATACCTCCTTCATATATAGGTATATTCAATTCAAATTGAATCTTTTTATCTTGCTGAACGCTCGTCTCGTATGTATCCGAGTCACCGACTGACAGCCTCATAGATAGCTCTGGCCAGTATTCAGCCTTTGAGACTTCAACATCTTTTTCGGAAACAAATAGTTTAGTTTGAGCAGCGGCAATAGAAGGCGATTTCCGGGCTGAAAGTTCATAAAAAGCATTCTTGCTCTTCACAGTCAAAATTGAGGTTGCGCGGTCCCATATTTGAGGATCTATCGGTGTCACCATTCTAACCGAGATTCCAATGATTCGTTCGAGAGCTTTTCTTGAAATTCTGAAATCATTCCGATCTCGAACCAAGTTTGAACGTAGGACATCATATCTAGACTGGGCTTCTAGCAAATCTACTTTGCTTGTAAGGCCTCTTTCCAACATCGCTTCCAGCTGTTTAAGTCTTTGCTCGTGATCGTTTAATTCTAGTTCGGAGATTCTGACGGCTTCTTGAAACTTTAGAACATCCATGTAAGCTTGAGCGGTTTCAATCAATTTAGACTTTTGCTCTAAAGAGTACATTGACTCCTGACTCTTAAGTGCAAGTTCCGACCTATCAATTCCTAAAAAAAGCTTTCTAGAAAAAATCGGCTGTGTGATATCCAGATTTAGACGTTGATAAGACCTACTCTCATCGTCAGAAAGTTCTGTAGAATATTCTGAACGACCTTTTATAGCTCTTGCTGTTATTGTTGGCTTAACTCTAGCCCAAGCTTGCTCAACCTGTTCCGCATCAGCATTCAACTTATACTTTTTGGAGAGCAAGTCTTCATTATTCTGTAGTGTTAATTCCATCGCAGAGACTAAATTTGTTTCATCTGCATTTGCGCTGCCCTGAATCAATAGAAACAATAAGGCTCCGAATAGCACCTGAACCAACTTGGAATTTCTGTAACTTATAAATGATATTCTCATAATTAATCTTAGAACTTCAGTACGTCACTATCGCCTTCATCAAACAAATCTTCCAAATCAATCTCAGCATTACTTGCTTGATTACGAAGTTTATTGTGAACATCTATTACTTTTTGCAAATTTCCGAACTTATCCAAACTAAACAAGTTTGCATAAATAAAAGCCATCGCACCGGTTTTTTGAAGCTTTTGTAACGTCTCTTTTGAAATCTCTCTGAAAGCCTTTTCATTTACTCTATATAGGTCAGATCTAGCTACACGAAGCTCATCTTTTTTATCCGGCCCAGCAACCTCAATGTTCATTGGTACAAGAACTCCAGATTCAACCACTTCATTTATAGCCATCGAATCTGCCTCAGAGACTCTTCTTAGCTGACTCAAAAAGGTCATCAATGATTTACCTTTTTCAGTGATGCCCTCTTTACCAACAATTGGTTCGCTATTACCTTCAGCAAAGCCATTGCAAACTTCTGATTTTAGCACCGCCAATAAATCCGATTCTCCATCAGGAGCCTTTGCCAGATTAAACGGGTAAGCTCTCAGAGAAGCGGGGATATAGGGTAACAGAAACTTGCCATTTCCAGGATGTATCAATGAGCACTGATCCCCAAGAGACGTAGCCATTCCAAAACGGTATACAGACTTCCCTTCAACATCAACTCTTTTAAAGAAAAGAGGTAATAAACCAATAACCTTAGCAAGTTCTGCTGAATTTACATCAATAAAATTAAAACCTGCCGCAAACTCAAAAGGCTTAGCTAAGGAAAAGCCATATCCAACATGTTCTTTTTTTGATATGGCCACCCAGTCACTTTCTACAGTCATAAAAACCCTTAGCAATTCTCCAAAGAACCAAATCACACGCTTTACTAAAAAACGTATTTAGTCCTGAATCAAAGGTGCAAAGTCTACCACTAAATCGACATAAATTGCCAATTATCACTACAATAACTATGAAGAAGTGATTACTTAATAACATCTAAATTCACTAACCCACCTATAGCGAATTAGAAAACATAAACTTTCAACGAGGACTTTATGTTAAAAAGCATTATCAAGAAATTTTATTGGTTAGTTTAATAAGAATTGGAAAACGATCTTTAGTCTATTTAAAAAACCGTTATAGATTTTGAAAATATAATTTCTTAAGCATAGAAAGCCACTCATTTTGTATCAAAGAATTACCAATTAGAAGGAGCCTCACCTCAGTTAGCAACTCTTATGATTCTTTCGCTCTCTTCCAATGGGTTTTCTAGTTGAGAAAACACATCCTTAGAAATTAGGATAAAAGAACCATAGTCCTTACTCTTCTCATGCAAGCGATGCGCTATGTTAACGCTGTCTCCAATAGCAGTATATGTATGTCTTAACTTTGTACCCAAATCGCCAACCATTGCATCCCCAGAATGAATTCCAATCCGAACTTGAATCGTTGGCTGATTAGGGTTCTCAAGATTGTATTTTTCGAGTTTTTTTACCATTGAAATAGCGCTCTTTACAGCCAGTTCAGCATGATTGCGCTGATCTAAAGGCGCATTCCAGATTGCCATTGCCGCATCGCCAATATATTTATCAAGAGTTCCCTCAAAGGCATGAACCTCATTGGTCAGGATATTCAGAACTTGCCTAGTAATTTTGGCTAACTCCTGTGTAGATATTTGAGTTGATAACTTTGTAAAACCTTCAATATCAGCAAACAGCACTGTAATTTGCCTTACACTAGGTTCCAACACTTCTTTTTGAGAATCAATCAACTGATTGACGACATCATTTGACAGATACCCCTTAAATAATCGAGTTACCCTTTGGCTATAACGGTTGACAAACAACCACTCGAATGGAAGTTGAACCATCAAAATTAGTGACATCGCCAAAAGAGGCAAACTCCAAGGCAAAAGGACATTAGAATATATAATTATCGAAGTAAAAATAACCCAACCAAGACTTAAAATCAAAAACGCTGCCAGAACCCAAACCGTTTGAGAAACCCAAAACAATAAACCAATCACCAAGACAGACATTAACGCATAAGATAGGCTCAATAGAGGCCCTGCCCATTCATAGGTTTGTTTAGGGTTTAGATATTTATTGAGCAACTCAGCATGAATTACAACACCCGGCAACCAAGGGTGAATCGGTGAAGAAACTCGGTCAGACAAACCTAGAGCGGAAGAACCAATCAATAGATATTTATCATCTAAAGCCCCTTCAGGGAGCGATTCAAAAACAATGTCTTGAGCTGGTACACCTGTCCAGCTATCCAATTCATATCTATATGGAACATCTTCCCAGCGACTATTTTCAAAGCCAGCAGACTCACCATTTACCATTTGATACAGACTTAAAGAAATGGTCATCCATTGCTTATCACCATAGCTTATATACCTTGGCAAACGTCGAATAACCCCATCTTCATCAACCCACGGAGTGATGTGTCCAACACACCTGGCTCCATCCGCCAGTAATTGGTTATTACCTATATACCCTATCGCTTCAACAGCTGAATACAATTGTTTTTTACCGCCGCTCAGCCATCCTACCTCACGTGCACTGTTACCCGCTTCTAAATCAAACGCAATCGCTAAACAAATTGGATATTTTTGCAATAACTCTTGTAATTTTTTATCTCCCTTACTGTCACGAGTCTCTGGTAAAACCATATCAACCAACAAGCCCTTTGGATTGTGATTTTCAAAGATACGGCCAACCAAGTGAGACAAAACCTCTCTAGACCAAGGCCACGAGCCAACATTTTGTATACTTTGGTCATCAATATCGATAATTACAATATCATGCACCTTTTGATCAAGTGTTAAAAAACGTTTCAGCTGATCGCTTAACAACCTGTCTGTGACCTGTGTTAATGCTTTATTTTCGAATAAAATAATCGTCACAATAACGACAACAAAAAACAAGATCATACGTATGTAGCTCGAATTTCTGCTATATTTCATTTTCATTAACTAACGTTTTTTTCGAGAGGATAACAAGGTGGTCGAAAAGGTAAAAATTGACATATCCTTAAAACAAATTCCTTTGCTTAAAGATCTGCCAGACAAAACTTTAGCCAGTCTAAATAAGAGCATTAAGTATGTCCGCTTTCCTAAGAACCATTCAGTGATTCGTAAAGGAGACCCAAGTGATAGCTTGATCTTTGTTATGCAAGGCGAATTAAATGTTGTTGACGTTAACGAGAATGGACAATATTTTTGGTTAGCCAACATCCCGGCTGGCATGAGTTCTGGCGAGCTAGGCCTGATCAGTGGAGAGAAAAGATCAACTACAATTGTAGCAAGCACAGAGTCAATCATTGGATTTTTGGGAAAAAAAGAAGCCTTGGATCTCATACTTAATACCCCCTCTATCTCTTGGAAAATTATGCAACAGATGGCCAAAGTAATAAAAAACAATAACACTCAACTAGCTCTGATGAACTTGCCAACTGCTAGAGAAAGGGTCCAAAGCATTTTAGCCCAGAGAATAACCCGCTTCTCGAATGGGCAAAGTGTAATTCAAAACCTACCTTCTCACGAGTCCATTGCAACTATGGCAAACACCAGTAGAGAAACAGTGTCAAGAATAATCGGATCATTCGTAAAAGAAGGTATTCTGGAAAAAGACCCAGATAGAAAAAGTTATTTCGTTAAAAAAAGTGAAGAATTAAAAGATCTTACTAAGTAATCACACTTTAGAGCTAACCTTTGGAACTTCCCAACCTCTCTCTATCATAGTTTTTTTTCTGAACTTCACGACACCAATCCAAATTATCTATGTACCACTGAACAGTCTTTCTAATTCCGGATTCAAAAGTTTCTTGAGGACTCCAGCCCAATTCTCGCTCAATCTTACCAGCATCAATAGCGTATCTAAGGTCATGGCCCGGCCTGTCTTCAACATACTCAATTAATGACTTATAATCAGCATTGCCATTAGAATCTGGAGAATTTATCTTAGGATTATGTGCGCTGGGCACTAAATCTTCAAGTACATTACAGATGGTTTTGATTACGTCAATATTCTGTTTTTCATTGTGTCCGCCTATATTATAGGTTTGCCCTACAACGCCTTGTGTCGCTACAAGAACTAACGCACGAGCATGATCTTCAACATATAGCCAATCCCTAATCTGATCTCCTCTTCCATATACAGGAAGAGCCCTACCTTCTAAAGCATTAAGAATAATTAATGGAATAAGCTTCTCAGGAAAATGAAAAGGCCCATAATTATTTGAACAATTGGTAACTATTGTAGGCAAACCATAAGTTCTATTCCATGCTCTAACTAGATGATCGGAGCTTGCCTTAGAGGCGCTGTAAGGTGAACTTGGATCATATCCGGTTTCCTCAGTAAACAAAGGAAGCTCGGCACTACCATTTGAATAATCCGGATGTGGCAAATCACCATAAACTTCATCTGTAGATATATGGTGAAAACGAAAATGACTCTTTTTAGAAGGTTCTAATTTTCGCCAGTAAGCCAATGCTTGATCTAAAAGAGTATAAGTACCAACAACATTGGTCTGAATAAAAGCACCAGGCCCGTCAATCGAGCGATCAACATGTGATTCTGCAGCCAAATGCATTACAACATCAGGTTGATAATCATCGAAAACACGTTTTATTTCTTTTGAATCGCAAATATCAACTTTCTCAAAAGAATAGCGCGACTCTTCTTCGAACATAGAGAGGGATTGTAAATTCCCCGCATAAGTCAGTTTATCGACATTGATGACCGAATACTCAGTATGGCCTATCAAGAACCTGGCAACCGCAGAACCAATAAATCCGGCTCCTCCTGTAACTAGGATATTTAATGTTTTATTTGGCATTTAATTCCTCGTTACAACTCAGCCAAACAAGCTTTTAGTGAATCACGCCAATAAGGAATCCGGAGGTCAAAATCTCTTCTAATTCTCTCATTATTCATTACGCTAAATTGAGGCCTGGATGCAGGAGTCGGAAATTCGGCAGTCATAATCGGTTTAACATGGCAACTAATGCCCTTGTATTCGAACACCGCCTTAGCTAAATCAAACCAAGTCCCTACCCCGTCATCGCTGAAATGATAAATCGGACACTCATCTAAAACCGCATTTTTCTCGCTATTTTCTACAATCTGAATAATTGCTTTTGCTAGATCAGCAGCATAAGTCGGGCTTCCAAATTGATCAACGACAACACCTAATTCATCGCGCTCTTCTCCGAGTCTAAGCATAGTTTTTACAAAGTTTTGACCAAATTCAGAGTACAGCCAACTAGTTCTAATGATACAACCAGAAGGCTTGATCTTTCTCATCGCCTCTTCACCTAAAAGCTTAGTTTTTCCATAAACACTAAGGGGGCTCGTCTCATTAAGCTCATCATATGGACGATTATTATTACCGTCAAAAACATAATCTGTACTAATGTGAACCATTAACATGCCATGCCGTTTTGATACTTTAGCCAACTCTTCAACAGCTTTGCTATTAAGATCTTTAGCTTTTTTTTCTTGAGTTTCAGCCAGATCAACCTGTGTGTAGGCGGCGCAATTCACTAAAACATCAAAACGGTGTTCTGCAAAATAAGATTTAATCTCATCGGAAGACGACAAATCTAAGTCTTCAACATCTATAAATGAATAATGATAATCAGATTGATCATGCTCTGAGACACTTTTACGTAAGGATCGACCGAGCTGCCCAAAACCTCCTGTGACTAAGACTTTCTTAGCCATACAAGTCAACCCCATACTCAAAAGACTCTTTTAGACCATCAAGCTTTGGAAGGGCACTGTCCTTATGAGATAAAACTATTTCAAAATCTGGAGTCTGCCAATCTATGCCTAAACTTGGATCATTAAAAAGAATGCCCCGATCGCTTTCAGGATAATAATAGTTATCAACCTTATAAGAAAATACCGCTGTATCGCTCAATACTAAAAAACCGTGAGCAAAGCCTCTTGGAATAAAAAGCTGGTGCTTGTTTTCAGAATTCAATTCCGCAGATACGTGTTGTCCGAATGTAGGGCTACCCTTCCTTATGTCAACAGCAACATCTAAGACGCTACCTACCACAACCTTAACCAATTTAGATTGAGCGAAAGGCGGCAACTGAAAATGCAACCCTCTCAAGACACCTTTAGTCGATTTAGATTCATTCTCCTGAACAAAATCAACTCTTTGATTGATAGCTGACTGAAACAGATCGTGACGATAATTTTCAACAAAATACCCTCTTTGATCGCTATGCACATTAGGTTTGATTAAAACGACCTCAGGGATGGCTTGCGGAATAAACTCCATCAAGAAAGCCTCCCTTCCTCGGCTCTTTTCAGCAAATATTGACCATAGCTGTTTTTTGATAGCGGTTGAGCCAATTCAATCAGCTGTTCTTTAGATATATATCCGACTTCAAAAGCAATTTCTTCAATACAGGCAACCTTCAAACCTTGTCGCTTTTCAATGGTTTCGATAAACATTGAAGCCTGTAAAAGACTCTCGTGTGTGCCGGTATCCAGCCAGGCATA
>DBOI01000148.1:24145-24275 GCA_002299245.1 Hydrogenovibrio sp. UBA650 | reverse complement strand
GAACCTCACAATTCCTAAATCAGAATTTACCATTCTCAAAAGAACCGGCTTTATGCCGGTTTTTTACTTTTCGGTGCTCATGTAGTTTTATGTACATTCCGCTTCGGTTCAAATTCTCACTTTTAATCTG
>DBOI01000148.1:9332-23796 GCA_002299245.1 Hydrogenovibrio sp. UBA650 | reverse complement strand
GAACCTCACAATTCCTAAATCATTATCTAGCGTTAATGTTTTTGATGTTAGCTTTAGCTTTTTGTGTAGGCCTGTAGTTATTTTGGTTCTACTACTTTGTAGGCGATACTCCCTTTATCCTGGTGTATTACCATCACAAAGTAGTGAACACCATCGGAAAAATATTGTTCACCATTTACATATTCAACTTCACTTCCAGCCGGTAACTGTTTGATAATTGTTCCAAGTTTAAGATAGGACTCTTGCACGATTTCTGCATATTTTTCCGGTTCATCTACAACTTCATATTCGTTATGTTTATCATCGTGAATGTAGTAGGTGTCATGTAACACAAAGTACACGGTCGGGCCGATGATGATTCGGCGATACCCCGCAGGCAGTACCTTAATTCTGGCACCAATAGGAGCTTTGACTACAACAAAGCCATGCTTATGAGGTCGGTAAAAAATACCGGAGTTGTATCTGAAATTAATATTGCCAAGGCGGATGGAAATGCTGGCTTTTGGCAGAGTTTTTCTTTTGTAGCCGTAGTGATAGTGAGGAGCCTTCCATTTAGGTTTAATGGTTTTATAAGACACTCGTTTTACCGGGCCTTTGCTGTGCTTATTGTGGTTTTTATGTTTATGGTCTAGCCGGTGACTTTTATGGTCTTGACGTTGCTCATGATGTTTATGATTAGGCCTTTCTTTGCCTTTTGTTTCTCTATCATTATTGGCAATGGCCCCGCCAGCTATGCCAAAAGTCAACAGTAGAGCTGTAAATATAATCCTTGTTTTCATAGCTTGTTCCTCCGTTGAATATTGGTAGCGGAAGGAAAGAAAAAAGCCGATGTTAAATGCATCGGCTTTATTCAATTTCCCACTCCGACACAGGCAGTGAGTTTTATTTGTGTTTATGCTGGAACATCTCTTGTTGTTCGGGCGTTAACATACTTTCAATTTTTGAGCGCGTTTCTTCTTTCAATTTCATTTTCTTTTGCTGTTTGTCTTGCAGAATTGTGCGCAACTTACTTTGCTGAGATTCAGTCAAGTCATATTTTTTTGTCATACGCTCAATTTTATTTTCAACTTTCAACTGCATTAGAGCCTGACGTTTTTCCGGACTCATATTTTTATCCCAGTCTCGGTGTTTGTCTTTTCGGCAGCTTTTCTTGCCCCATTTAGAACCGCCTTCATGGTTGTGCATCTGTTTGGATTTACAGTAATTAGGTTTGCCGTCTGAACCGCCCATTTTGTTCCAGTCTCCGCCGCCATGAGCAAAAGCTCCTGAACTCATAATGGCTAAGGTAGTCGCAGCAATTAAAATCGTCATCTTTTTCATGAATAGTCTCCTTGGTTAAAGCAATTAAATACTAAGAACGAATCTGTTCTTTGAGTCTATTATGAAATTCAATCGTGCAAATTTTGTGCAAGCAAAAAGGATGGGTGTGAAACCGGTTCAATCGACAAATTTATAGCCAACTCCGTAAACCGATTGAATGCAGTCTTTATGCCCAAAGCAGGCCTGTAGTTTTTGGCGCAGCTTCTTTATATGGCTGTCTACAGTGCGATCTGATACTACACGGTGGTCATGGTATATTTTATCAATGAGTTGCGATCTGGAAAAAATCTGACCGGGAGATTCGGTCAGTACTCGCATTATTTCAAATTCAACCGCTGAGAGTTCAAGCTGCTTGTCATTGTGAGTCAACTGGTAGCGACTTTCATCGAGTTGCCAGCTACTGGTTGTTGAGTTGGGGTTATCTTGCATTTGACTACGACGCAGTAGTGCCTTAACCCGCGCCACCACTTCTCGCGGACTGAAAGGTTTGCATATGTAATCGTCAGCACCGAGTTCCAACCCCAAAATTCGATCGATCTCTTCGATTCGGGCGGTTACCATCATAATCGGTACTTGGCTGAATTCACGGATCGATTTGCATAATTGTAAGCCATCGCCAAACTCCTCGGCATTAGGAAGCATGACGTCGAGTAATACACAATCAGACGAATTGTTTTTTAGCCAATCAATCACCCTCTCGCCGCTGGCAAAATGCTGAGTTTGATAGCCGTGATTTTGCAGATAATCGATCAGAATATCGGCAATTTTCTGTTCATCTTCAACAATTACTATGAGCTCATTACTCATTTTTGTTTCTCCAGCAAGACGTCAACTTTCAAGCCGCCTAAGTCGGATTGGCTTAGGTTCAATTCGCCATTATGTGCAGCCACAATCTGGCTGACAATCGCCAAACCTAAACCTGCGCCACCTGTTTCTCGGTTGCGTGAAGATTCACCGCGGTAAAAGCGCTCAGTTAGTTTTTGCAAATCTTGTTTGGCAATGCTGGGTGCACTGTCTTCAATACGTAGAAGCCAGTGTTTACTGTTATCAATTAGTGAAACTTCAATTCTGCCAGTTTGTTGATCGCTGCTTTCCGTGTAATCAATCGCATTCTGCATCAGGTTATGTATTAATTGCTGCAAACGAGTTGCATCACCATAGACAGCAGCATTTTCGTTAATTTCTTGTTTATAAATTAGCAGGCCTTTATTTTTTGCTTTTTCGGAAAAATAGTCGATTGCTAAATTTAACAGGCCTGTTAAATCTGTATGCCGCATTTCATAGCGCATTGCGCCCACATCACTCAGACTTAGTTGATAGAGGTCTTCAATTAACCTTTTCAATACATCAACTTCTTGTTGCATGACCTGTAGATTTTCTGGGGTGATTGGACGTATACCATCAGTCATAGCTTCAAGTGTGCCGTTAAGAATGGTAAGTGGGGTACGCAATTCGTGAGAAATATCAGCAATCCATTGGTTGCGACTGTTTTGTGCG
Source organism: Hydrogenovibrio sp. UBA650 (assembly GCA_002299245.1). Lineage (GTDB taxonomy): Bacteria > Pseudomonadota > Gammaproteobacteria > Thiomicrospirales > Thiomicrospiraceae > Thiomicrorhabdus. The sequence goes on along the minus strand of DBOI01000148.1, from coordinate 20,979 downwards.
GCTTCCAAGGTACTCGCCAAATGGTTATAGTCGCGCTGTAGCTGGCCAAATTCATCTCTGCGTTTGGCTATTAAACGTTGTGACAACTTACCTTGTGCTAGAGACTTCATTGCTTGGGTTAGCTCTTGAATTGGCACCAAAAAGTGATTGGCAAGCGGCCATAGCAGGATTAAAACTAATAGCGTGACTAACACCGCACCAAACCACAGCACCTGCATCTGTGATTCTGCAAACTCAATGTCTGCTTGTTCAACGAGTTCATGTAAAGGGTAATAACCAATAATGGCGACTTTTTCGTCTTCCATCATCACGGGTAACAGAATGGTCGCAACGCCTTCTTCAGCACCATGTACAACCCGATTATTTAGATCTATCAGACTGACTCGGCGTTCAAAGTCATCCAGCGGATGAGGAGGTCTAAATCTTCTCGAACGGGGGCGGTCAATAAGCAGGGGCATTGCATAAGGGGTTTGACTGAAGTCAGATCGATGTGAAACCTTCATCAGATCACGCCAAGCTCTGGGAGAGATGTCTTCAATTTGATTGATTGGCTCGTGGTAGTTTAGATAGACTTCAAGATTGTTTTTCAGTCTTTCCAGGCGCTGTTGATCGCGCTGATCAACATAGTGCAACATGGTTTTATGCAGGATCGCATTATTGCTCCACAGCAGAGCGCCCAGGATCACAAAACCAAAAAACAGCAGAAACAGTACAAGCTTGGTACGAATGCCCATTTATAAAAACCTAAACTAAAAACTAATAATTAGGTTACACCAAATAACCTCATCAAATGGTGCAAATAATAAGCAAGACTCTTCAATCAATAGTAATCCAAGGCCGGCTTTAGGATAGTTTTCTATTTTATTTGTTGCCATTGATTTGTAGTGCAATTTTGGCTGTGTTATTTTCTGTTTTGTTTTTTTACTTTAGGAATTGAGTTTTGTTAGACCGGATAGATAAGTTTGCGGATTTCTTATTGCAGTTGGATGCATTGAAGGGAGTGGAGCGTCGCAGTTATGTAAATGGTGGAGTTCGTTTGGAGAATTCCGCCGAGCACTCTTGGCATTTGGCGATGGCGTGTTGGTCATTTGCAGAGATGTTGGATGAAGACTATGACATTGAATTACTTATTAAACTAGCCTTAGTTCATGATATTGGTGAGATTGATGCAGGCGATACTTTCCTGTACAGCAATAGTCGCAGTGATGCTCATATTGAAGAGCGAAAGTGCATTGCTCGTATCGCCAATAATGAAGGTAATTCAATTGATGACCTTCAAGAACTCTGGGAGGAGCAGGAGACTGGTCAAAGTAAAGAGACTCGTCTATTGAAAGTGATTGATCGAATGCTGCCGTTTTTACTCAACGTTGCCAGTAAAGGCAAAGCTTGGATTGAAAATGATGTGTCTGTTGATCAGGTGTTGAAAATGAATGGTTTTATTGAGCAGGAAAACCCAGAAATCTATGCTTGGTTTTTGAGGCAGATTGAACTGGCTGTAGAGCAGGGTTGGCTGAAAAGCAGTTAGATCATAGAGGGAATAAATAGTGGAAGTCAGTGTAAATGTTGTTATAGATAGTCCAAAAGCAAGAGTCTGGCAGGTAATTACCGATATAGATAATGCGGTAAATTTTATTTCAGCGATTATTGATTTGGAAGTGTTAGAACGCCCAGCAGATGGTCTGGTCGGACTTAAATGGCGAGAGACTCGAGAGATATTTGGCAAAGAGGCTGATGAAACCATGTGGATTACTGATAGTGAACCAGAGGTTTATTATCAAACTAGAGCTGAAAATCATGGAGCGGTGTACATTAGTAGGCTCTCACTGAGAGAAGAGAATGATCAGACCACTCTGACGATGAGTTTCTCTGGTGAGGCAGAGACCTGGTTTGCAAAACTGATGTCTTTAGTAATGAGTGCTTTTATGAAGAATAGCATGGTGAAGATGTTGCAACAGGATCTCGATGATATAAAAAATTATATTGAAAACCAATCCGTGAAATCTCTCGAGACAACATCAAGCGTATTCTAGTAGATAAAACTTAATGGATTAACAGATCTCCAAATCCCCAGATCAGGGTTCCTAAAACAATTGTGACATGTGACAGCAGCACTTTTTTACGGTGCCATTTCGATGGGCTTAAATCAGGAATGTCATCTCCGTGATCAACGCTTTCAAGTCTCATATAAAGCCGATCCAGTTCACTGTGTAGTAGAACATATTCACTCATTACTGCAAACAGTACGATCAAACTACCAAAGCGAGCAAACCAGAGTGGCTCCAGAAGAACCCCTAAGCTCAAACCAATCAGGCCTGCCAACCATGCCAGTATTAACAGTAGACCACTTTTCTTTTTCATGTCTCTTTCCTAATCGCCAATTACCAATGATTCTAACTCTTCCCAGCGTTCAAAGGCTTGTTCAAGTTCAGATTCTTTGGCGTTTAAGTCTGCCAGTGTTGCTTGAACTTTGTTTTCTTCTTGTTGGTAGAAGTCAGGTTCGAGGATTTTATTATTAAGCTCTTCGAGCTCGGTTTCCAGTTTCTCAATTAATTCTGGGAGGCCGTCGTATTCACGTTGGTCTTTATAACTGAGCTTTTTCGGTTTGTTAGCGGCCTCTGTTTTAGAGGCCCGTGATTTCTGTTTCGACTCTGCGTTTGATTCGGTTTTCTTATCGTTCTGTTCTGGACTTTTTTTAGAGGCCTGTAATTTATATTTTTCTGGGCGTTGTCTTAACCAGTCGTCGTAACCACCAACATATTCATTCACTATCCCTGGTGCATCAAACACAAGAGAGCTGGTGCAGACATTATTTAAGAATGCGCGGTCATGGCTGACGATCAATACCGTGCCCTGATAATTCATTAATAGCTCTTCCAAAAGCTCCAGGGTTTCTACATCAAGGTCATTGGTTGGCTCATCAAGAATCAACAGGTTTGACGGTTTACAGAATACTCGCGCTAGTAATAGGCGATTGCGTTCTCCACCAGATAGGGCTTTAACCGGCTGACGAGCGCGATCTGGCGTGAATAGAAAATCGGACAGATAACTCATCACATGTTTCTGTTTACCATTGATCTCAACGTGATCACTCTCTTCGAGCACGCTTTCAACTACCGGCATCTCATCATTGAGTTGTTCGCGGTGTTGGTCAAAGTAGGCGATATCGATATTGGTGCCGAGTTTAACCGTACCAGAATTTGGTTGTTGTTTTCCCAGTAGCAGGCTGATTAGTGTGGATTTACCACAGCCGTTTTCGCCAATAATGCCGACCTTATCCCCGCGAACAATCAGGCTACTGAGGTTGTCAACAATCGGTTTGTCAGGCCAGCTGAAATTGAGGTCTTTGATTTTAATAACCTGTTTTCCAGAAATATCGGAAGTATTGACCTGTAGATTTGCAGTGCCTTGTTGAGTGCGGCGAGCTTTATGTTCTTTGCGGAGTTTTTCCAGTGCGCGTACACGGCCTTCATTACGGGTGCGGCGCGCTTTAATACCTTGTCTAATCCAGGCTTCTTCTTGCGCGAGTTTTTTATCGAATTCGGCATTTTGTTTGGCTTCGGCTTCTAAAAAGTCGGCCTTGCGTTGTAGGTAAGTGTGGTAATCACACTGCCAGTTGCTGAGTTGACCGCGATCCAGATCGACAATTCGGGTTGCCAAGGCCTGTAAAAATGCACGGTCGTGAGTAATAAAAACCAGTGAGCAGCGCAGGTTTTTCAGAAAGCCTTCCAGCCAGTCAATTGAGGGAATATCCAAGTGGTTAGTTGGCTCGTCCAATAGAAGAATATCTGGACTTTGTACCAGTGCCTTGGCGAGCAGGACTCGGCGTTTCATTCCACCGGATAGAGTCGAAAACTCAACATCTGCAGGTAGGCCGAGTTTGGAGATAATGGTATCGACTTGCTGTTTTAAATCCCAGCCATTTTTGGCTTCCAGTTCTTGTTGGGTTTTGGTGAATTGATCAAGAACCGATTCAGTGTAATCTTGTTCCAGCTTTACACTGAGATCGTGAAACTTTTCCAAAAGCTGGCCAAGGTTACCCATGCCCTCGGCAATAATGTGAAACACACTGCCGTGCATATCATGTGGCACTTCTTGTTGCAGCTTGGCAATTTTAACGCCGTCTTGAACAATTCTAGAACCGCTGTCGGCATTGATTTGGCCTTCAATCACCTTGAGTAGGGTTGACTTTCCTTCTCCGTTGCGGCCAACAATACAAACTCTCTCGTTCTGTTCAATTTGTAGGTTGATTTTATCTAGAAGAGGGGCGGCCCCAAAACTTAGAGATAGGTCTCGTAAAAACAGTAAAGCCATGCAGATGTTCCGTAATTATTTTTTCAATATCTCAAGGATAAGGTTTTGACTGGATTGAATATTATAGCGGTTAAGTTGGTAGTGGGAATCTTGATCATTGAGGTTTTGAAAATGTTTGAGAATAGCTTGTGTCTCTTCGGTGGGAATAGGTTTACCGCTGGGCTGTTTTGTATCCCATTCAAACCAGAGGTTTAAAATCAGACTGCCGGGTGTTTTTATATTTTTTAACAGGCCTGTTAAAAACGCTGGTTGACTGATTTCTGATGGCAGACCATTGGCATCAAATATATCGACAATAATTGCATCATAGGCATGCTGGTTGTGAGCGATATAGTCAATGGCATTGGCCTGAACAACTTCTATTTCAGGTTCGTCGGGAAGTTGAAAGAAGCGGTAGGCGCAATCAATTACGGCCTGACGAAGTTCCACCACGGTCATTTGCAGGCCTGCATAACTTTGAAATAGATGGTGAGCGATAGAACCACCGCCCATGCCCAGCATTAAGACACGAATAGGCCTGTTGTTTTTGCAATTTGCTGCAAAGGCCAGCAACAGTTCAATGATCTTTTGCTGGTATTCAAAATTAAGCGTCATCGGCGCGTTGAGATAGAGACAACTCTGTTCAATGGGCGAGTCAAAATAGAGTTTGCGTGTAGTGGGGGTGTCTACCACTTGAATGAGACCGTACTGGTCTCGTTCACTGTGAATAATCTCGCCGTCAAACTTCAAAGCTTTTTACTTTATAAGCTGGCCAGCCAGAGACGAATACGTAAACCGATTGAAGTAGTAAAGCCAACTTCTACATACTCAATCCTACCGTCGGGAGAAATAATAAAGTCAGCTGGAACTGCTTTGGAACCGAAGGTTTTCATCCATTTGCCTTCAAGGTCATTGACGATAATATCGGGATTCATCTGATTTTGTCTGGCGTATTCCAGCAGTTGTTCACTGTCGGCTGATTGGGTTGCGATATTAATGACTTTGTAGTCTTCGGCAATCGACTCAACTCCGCCCTTGCTGACTTCACAGATTGGACACCAGGTCGCCCAAATATGAACCAGAACAGGTTCGTCTTGTTGAGTGAGCTGTTGCAGATCAATCTCTTTGCCTGTGATTGATGTGACTTGCATTATTGGTGCTTCACCTTGAATAACATCGCCCTGCATAAATGGACGCACTGTTAAATAGATAGCGATAAACGCCACCACCCAGAGGAGGTTTTGTACCCAGTTTTTTTGCCAGATTTTGACGGGTTTTGTCTGTTGTTCTGTAGCCATAATTTTCTATTTTTTTGATAATGCTCTGTTCGAAATTTGTGAACATTTGCTGTGCTAGAATACAGCGAAATTTAGATAGCAATTATAAGGTATAAATCAAAAATGGAAGCGGACTTTTGGCACGACATGTGGGAAAGCGGAATAGTTGGGTTTCACCAGGCGGATATCAATGCCTATTTGAAAAATCACTGGCAAAAACTCGGTTTAAATGGTGATGAAAAAGTCTTGGTGCCGCTGTGTGGAAAAAGCCTGGATATGGTTTGGCTGGCACAACAGGGGCATGAAGTTCTTGGTGTTGAGCTTAGCCAAAAAGCTTTGGATGAGTTTCTTATTGAAAACGGAATTGATGCCAAGCCGCATCGATCAGAAAACTACTGCGGTTATGAGTTACCGTCAATGACTCTGCTGTGTGGCGACTTTTTTGATTTGACCTCCGCGCATTGCGACAAGGTTTCGGTTGTCTATGATCGTGCTGCTTTGGTTGCTCTGCCTCCTGAGATGCGCAAGCTGTATGTGAATCATCTAAAATCTATTTTGCCAACTGGTACCAGGCAACTGCTGGTGACCATGGAGTACGATCAATCGAAATTGCAAGGCCCGCCGTTCTCTGTCTCTGAAAATGAGGTCAGGGAGCTCTATACTGGGTTTGATATTGAAAAAGTTGAAGAATCGAATTTAAATCGGAAAGGTGTTGAAGCCTTGGAAAAAGTGTTTTTAATTAAATAGTTCAGTGTTTTCGCTAAGGCATGATCTCAGCATAGCTCTTGAATGCTGGAAACCCCTCCGGATCGACCAAATCCATATTTGGGCTGACATGAATCGGGCATAGCAAATGACGGATTCCATAGGCCTGTGCAGTTCTCAATGCATGAGTGTTGTCGTCAATTAATAGCGTTCTGTTGGGATTGTAGTGCACCGTGTTTCTCAGGTGTGACCAGATGGCAATATCTTCTTTTGGGGTGCCGTAGTCGTGTGCTGAAACCATTAGGTCAAAATGATCACCAATTTCAGTCATCTCGAGTTTCACGGCCAGGCTGTCTCGGTGTGCATTAGTGACCATAATTACGTTCTTGTTTAACTGTTGCAGCCTGGCTAAGAAGTTCATGACTTCAGGGTGAACTTGAATCTGGTGTTTCATTTCGTGCTTTAGGGCGGCTACAGGTAGATCGAGTTCAGCTGTCCAGTAGTCGAGGCAGTACCAATTCAAAGTGCCTTTTTCGGCGTGAACCTTTGCGTGAATAACTTGTTTTGCTTGTTCGATACTCAGTTGATTTTTTTCAGCATAGGTTTGCGGCAAGAACTCCATCCAAAAGTGCCAGTCGAAGTGCAAGTCAAGCAGAGTGCCATCCATATCAAGTAGAACCGTATCAATTTGATTCCAGTTAATTTGTGGGGATGTATGGTTAGACGACATTGGCAATTAATAGTCCTTAGCGTATGATGAATAGATATTTTCAATTGAGTCATTTGTATGGTCAACAATCACTCAAAACAAGCGCCCACTATTTTAGCCGAAAACATTGAAGCAAAGTCGCGGATTTTTACGGTTCAATCTCAACAACTGGAGTTTTCTAATGGCTCCAAGGTTATCTATGAGCGTCTGATCTCAAACTCAAATGGCGCAGTATTGATTATTCCTTTATTGGATGATGATCATATTTTATTGATTAGAGAATATGCTGCTGGTGTTGGGCGTTATGAACTTGGGTTTCCCAAAGGGAAGGTTGATCCTGGTGAGACTTGGAAAGAAGCTAGCATTCGCGAAAGCCAAGAAGAGATAGGGCATCTTCCTCAGGAAGTTCGGCTTTTGGATTCGCTGAGTTTAGCTGCGGGTTACATGACCCATGAAACCGATATCGTATTGGCAACCGGTTTGGAACCTAAAATAGCCGAAGGTGATGAACCTGAACCGCTTGAGGTGATTAAGTGGCATCTGTCAGAATGGCATGATTTGATCTCTCATCCCGACTTTACCGAAGGTCGTGCTTATGCGGCTCTTATGCTGGTTCTAAAAGAAAAGAATTTCATTTGATGCAATTGACCAATAAGACGCTGCTCGATGAGTTGTTGCCTCAAGTATGTCGTATTACCTATGAGGCCGGTCAGAAAATCTCCGGTTTCTATCATCAGGACGATGAGGTCTCGATTGAACATAAGCAAGATGGCTCTCCTGTAACTGCTGCCGACCAGGCTGCGGATCGCTTTATATGTCAAGAGTTGAAGTCGATTGACTCAGAAATCCCAATGGTTACTGAAGAGAGCGTCGCTGGAGTCCCGTTTGATGAGAGGAAAAGTTGGCAGACCTACTGGCTGGTTGATCCTTTAGATGGTACCAAGGAGTTTATCACTGGAACTGGTGAATACAGTGTTAATATCGCTTTAATTCATCAGCATCACCCTGTTTTGGGAGTGGTTTATGGCCCTGAAAGTGGTGATTTTTATGTTGGCTTAAGCGCTTCGCTGGATGACTCTACAGAGATCCAGATTGCAAAAAAAATAGCAGGCCTTCAATTAACCGATAAACCATTTGAGTTTGATTGGACTCAACAATTAAATGATGCGCAGCCAGTTAACGTAGCGGAGCATCCTGAAATCAGAGTTGAGCAGAATCTGCCCTTTAGAGTGGCTGTGAGTCGTCGTCATGGCGCCGCGCTACAACATTTTATGGGACAATTAGGCAATTACACTAAAGTGAAAATGGGGTCTGCGCTTAAAACTTGTTTAGTCGCTGAAGGTAAGGCGGATATATATCCTCGCTTCGGGCCAACTTCTTTGTGGGATACGGCGGCAGCACAATGTGTGCTAGAGGCCGCAGGCGGTGCTGTATTGAATGCCGCAGGCCATCCTCTCGAATATGTCCAGACCGAGTCTTTGTTAAACCCCTTCTTTATTGCTGTTGGTCATGAGGACTATGACTGGCCAAAGTTCCCCGAGATTCTCTAGTTCTCAGCTCTCTTTACCCAGCTTCGCTTGGCGTTAAAACTATATATTTCTATCTAGCTGAATAGTGATGAATTGATACATCTACTCAGCTCAATTTCAAACTTCTGGATATCGAAATCGGTGTTTTGAGGCAGTAGAATTTCGAATCTGGAATCGCGTCGATAGGCAACAGCATCAATTGTGAAAGGTTTGGTTTTAACCCATTGGAATAGAGACCACGCGCGGTCGGTGTGGAATACCCCTTTGGCTCTTAGTGGGGTTTGATCGTTGAACTCCAATTCTTGCAGAGTTTGAAATAACTTGCTCAGTTTCTTATGGTTAAAGGTGATGCTGTTTTCAAATACCCAGCCGACAGAGAGGGTGTCCAGTTGTTTAAGACTTTTACGTTTTAAAATACCCTTTAATGCCTTTGGCGCTTGAAAGCCATCGAAGGCGTGATCAATTTCACCACTAGCTTTCGGATTATGCGGCTGGTGATGTGAGCTCTCGAGATTGTTTGCCGATACAAAGTCATCCTTGGCTTTTGCTTTGTTAATTGAGTCTAGAGATATTAGTTCGACATCTACAACGGATTGACTGGTATTTATAATCGCTGATTTTGGAGGGTATAGCTTGTTCAGGTAGTTATTGAGAATCTCAATATTTTCGTCGCAATCCATATCTTGCTTATTAAGCACCACGACATCAGCAACCTCAATTAAATCATGCATTAGAAAGAATTTCTCAAAATGTTCCGGTTTGGCGGTGCAACTATCCAAAACCGCAAATACGGTTTGCACTTCGAAGCGTTTTTGAAAATCTTTGCTTTGTAACATATCGACCATTGAACCGGGCTCTCCGAGGCCTGTCGGTTCTATAAAAATTCGGTCGAGAGGGAATTCTTTTACCAACTCATCTATGACTGCTTTGAAGTCAGTTTGAGCGGTACAGCAAATACAGCCTCCTGGAATCTCTGATATTTGTATCGAATTACTTTCACTATTCAGTATGGCGCCATCAATACCGATTGCCCCAAACTCATTGACCAGAATTGCCCATTTCTCATTTTCAGGCTTCTGTTTTAGTAGGTTTTTGAGCATTGTCGTCTTGCCCGCACCAAGTGTCCCGGTTACTAGATTAAGTGCGATTTTTTTTTGAATTTTAAACAGCACGAAAAAACACCTTAATGCAATACTCTCTTAGACTCCGCTCCTGCTGAAATCGAGGTGGCGGCAATCCTGAATTTGAAACTTCTTTGAAGCTTCATTATGCAATAAACAAGAAAGGACTTCATTAGTCTTTGATAAAGATTGCTGAAGTTAATTAACAACAGTTTTAATCGTATTGTTGTCATATTTCTGTAATAAACAGGCCTGCCAATTCTCTTGAAATTGGCCAAAAACTTGTTTTTGCATGCAATGTGAATAAATGTATAGAAATGCCAAAAGTTATCCTCGAAAAGATTGTTTAGTGATTTCATGGGCTTAGAGTTTTTTTGGTTTTTTTGTTTAGCGAGCACTTGACCTAAACAATAATGTATATTATTTAAATTTTGCATATAGTGTTTTTGGATTTTCTAAGTACTATATGTTGTGTTTTTTGGTTTTGCTGCTTGTGGAGACACGTTTTACTATAGGGATTTCAATAGAGTGTAAATTTCAGTTGATTAATAGAATGTAGCCGTAACTGATTGTTTTCCCGTGCCTGTGGATAACTCTGTGGGGTAAATGTCAAATCAAAATAGTTTTTTTTATTTTGCCAAAGTTATTTCTATGCAATAAAGTTGTAAAAAAGCTTGCAATCAGTACAAGCCTTTAAGAACAAGGGTTTGCAAACAGATACAAAAGATATGTAAGAATGAGCTACTGATTTTGTGTTTTATTTTTGACATTTACCGAGTTTAGATTCAAACCCGCATACATCAAAGTTATTGCTTTGAGGAAGTAAGACTTCTAGCCTTGAATCACGTTTGTAAGCAATATAATCTCTTGTCACAGGTTTTTGTTTTACCCACTGCAACAGCATTCTTGGTTCTCCGATCTTAAAAACGCCTTTTGCTCGCAACGGAGAGCTATTAGAAATAGGGGTCTGATTGAGCTCTTCAAACAGAGAGACTAGCTTCTGCCAGTCAAAAATAATATCGTTATTGAATGCCCAGCCAATAGAGACAGTCTTGAGTTGTTTTTTACTTTTTCGATCCTTCAAGCCCTTCAAGCTGACAGGTGGTTGGAAATCATCAAAAATAGGGTCCTGTTGATTGTCATCCGTTTCAAAGCCTGTTAATTGAGTTTTTGACCTTTCTTGTTGGTGCATTGTAAAAGGACTTGTGTGGTTTTTTTTCTGACTCAATGACTCAAGAGAAATCAACTTAGGGTCAATTATCGATTGGGTTGTATTAATAACGGCAAGTTTAGGCGGATACAACAATTTTGAATATTGGTTCAAGGCCGTGGTGTTTTCTCTTGAAGCCATGTCCTGTTTGTTAAAGATAATGATATCTGCCACCTCAATGAGATTGCGCATAATCATGAGTTGATCAAACTGTTCTACTTTGGCAGTTGAGCTATCTAAAACTGCAAATACAGTCTGTACCTCAAATATACTTTTGAATTCGGCGCTATGAAGAATGTCGATAATACTATCCGGCTCTCCGAGGCCCGATGGCTCGATAATGATTCTGTCAAGGTGTTGTTTTTTGGTAAGTTCAAGAATAGTGGTTTTGAAGTCAGTTAGGGCGCTGCAACAGATACAGCCGCCTGGAATCTGTGAAACTTGTACCGAATCATTATCGGTTTCTAGGATTGCGCCATCAATCCCGATGGCGCCAAAATCATTGACAAGTATGCCCCAGTTTTCGCTGGCAGGTTTATGTTTTAAGAGGTTTAAGAGTAGAGTTGTTTTTCCTGATCCAAGAGTGCCTGTAACAAGGTTAACAGCGATTTTGCTCTGAATAGCGGAAATGATCATGTTAGTTTGGAAAAAAACAATTTAAGATTGCTTAATCTAGTACTGTGGTTGGTAGGTCTTGTTCGCCTTTGACCATGTTTCTACCTGAGTTTTTGGCTTCATATAAGGCTTTGTCTGCGCGGTCTGTTAGCTCTTCTAGCGATTCTTGTTTTTTGAATGTTGCTACGCCG
>DBOI01000148.1:0-8942 GCA_002299245.1 Hydrogenovibrio sp. UBA650 | reverse complement strand
ATTTTTTCAATTCTGCGCCTTAAGTTCTCAGCGACACTCAAAGCGTTTGCATAATTTGTGTCAGCGAGAAGGATTACAAATTCTTCGCCGCCAAGCCTGGCAATGAAATCTTTTCCCTTGGTATCTTTTTCAAATTGTTTGGCTATATAGCGTAAAACACTGTCGCCCACGTTGTGACCAAAGCGGTCATTTATGGTTTTGAAGAAATCAATATCTGCCAGCACCAGTGAAAAACCGAAGTCGCCTTTTTCGGTCTTTTTTATCATGTTTTCAACAGCCTGGTTAAACCCGCGCCTGTTTGGGATTTGAGTAAGATCATCAGTCAGGGCGATACTTTTAGCTTGGTCAAGCTCTTTTTTGAGAGTGTATATTTTACTAGAAGCCTTGCTAGCTTGATTCTTTAACCCTTCAGTATCACCAATAAGGGATTGAATTGCAGGCAATACTTCTTGAGTTAGCTTGATTTTGATTCTATCAGGGATATCAGAGTTGGTGATCTCTTCAATACTCGACATTAAATTTTTTTGGTTTTTGTCGGTATTTGTTTGCCAGTTTTCTATTTGATGCAGCAGATTTTCGAGTAACTCTTCAACTTGATTGGTTGGTAAGTGCTCATAAAGGTATTGAACGAAGAGGTTTGAGAAGATTAGGTTTGCCACTTCATTGTTGTATTGGTTCTTGTCGATTGATTCCATAATCTGCTTACTGAGGAATGGATCAATCTTGCTGAGAGCTTCAAAGATTACTGTGTAATGAATAGGTGTGGGATGAACGCCGAGTTTGACTATGAGTTCTTCAATAGAATCAAGAAGTTTGGCGCGCTCTTTTTCTTCAACGGGCTCCGTTGTTTGGTAACGCGAAATCAGGCTGTCAATTGCTTTGCTAGGCATTCAAAGACTATCCACATATCTAATTTCATAATATTATATGTATTAGCTAGACGTTTTGGAAATAAATCGGCGTTATTTGAGAAAAACACTCCGCCAGAAGCTTTTCTGCTGGCGGAGAAATAATAAAACAATCTTTATTAGTGTTTCACTTGCTCGTGAAGTGGGCAGGTTTGAATACCTATAATGCTGTATAGAGGGCACCATTTTAGAAGGCCTGTTGCCAGAGGGATTATGCCAATGTAACCCCATACACCAATTACGCCCGTATAGGCTAAGGTAATTAAAATAATTCCAAGAATGATGCGTATCATTCTGTCAAGAGTTCCTACGTTCATGTTGCTTTGCTCCTCGTTCAATTGAGATAATGAAGCCCTTAGTTCTGTTTTATAGGCCTGACGATTATCTCAGTAGTATTTAAAACCTTAGTGGTGTTTGCTAAATTTTAAGACTTATTTTCGGTTTTAACACTGGATTGTCAATCTTTAACAGAGTTTTCTATGTAAGTTTGGTTTGCAAATTATTCAGCAAAAGTGGATTTTATGAGTCAAGAAGATAATAAATTGCCGGGTGAAAACTATTCCGAAAAGATTAGAGCTCGATTTTGGATTACTGGAGAAAATTCTGGATATGTTGGTATCGGTCGTATTGAGTTATTGCAGAGGATTGATGAGCTTGGGTCAATGAATAAGGCGGCAAAGAGCATGGGGATGTCATACAAGAGGGCTTGGAAGTTAATTCAGAGTCTGAATGAAATGTATGACGAGCCTTTAGTTGTAAAAGAGGTTGGTGGAAAGTTTGGTGGTGGCAGTGTTTTGACCGCTAGGGGTAAGAAGCTTATCCTGGATTTCAAAAGAGTAGAATCTGAATTACAGTCTTTTCTTGAGCGAATGAGCAGCGTGATCTAAATTGGTGCATCTCTGCACTTCTATTATTTATCCGGTTTCTCGGTTATCCATTTTTTTTCTTTTAAAATTTATTAAGTTAATGATATTAAAGTAAAAATAAATTTTTGGCATTAGTCTGGTTTAGTGTCTAGTGAGATTTTTAGTTACTTTTTTATCGTTTGGAGAGAAAAAATGAAAAAAACTTTTGCACTTAAACCACTTGCTCTTTCTGTAGCTGTTGCAGCTGCTTCTGCCGCTTCTATTGTTCCAGCAACAGTTCAAGCTGGTGTTTCTGCAAATATCGGTATGGTTTCTGGTTATGTATTCCGTGGTGTTGAGCAAACTGAAACTGCTTCAGCTTCAGCTGGCTTGGATTTTGAATCAGATGCAGGTTTTTACATTGGTACTTGGGCAGCAGATGTTGAAGATGGCCTAGAATATGATATTTATGCTGGTTGGTCTGGTGAGTTTGAAGGTGTGTCTTTGGGTCTCGGAGCAACCGGTTATTACTACACTGATGATTGGGATGAGCCTTATGAAGAAGTTAACCTATCGGTTGGATACGATATGTTCTCTGTAGGTTATGACATTGGTAAGTACGATGGTGATATTGATTATGATCACATGTCAGTGGGTGTTGGAATTGAAGATTTCTCTATCACTTTAGGTCAGTATGATCCAGATACAGATACTGATGATGATGCTAAAACTTACTTAGATTTAGGTTATGGTACTGAGTTGTCACCAGGTTTGGATGGTTCAATTAATTTGATTGGCGTTGATTCAGAAGGTGACGTTGATGATACTTATTACCTAATTTTGGGTGTGTCGAAATCATTTGATCTAATGTAGTTAGATCTATTTTAAGTTTTTGCGAACTTAATCCTTAAAAGTTTAGTTGACAGGCTCCTTGGCTGGAGTCATTCAAACCGCATGAATCTGAGTTCATGCGGTTTTTTTTGTTATTTAATGTTAGAAAAAACAAAATCCAAGATTTTTTTATTATATCTACGATAAATGGTTGATTTTTATTGGTACTTTATTTAAAATCACGCGTCTTATTAATCCTTCCCCCTTATTGCCCGTTAAACAGTAAGTGGATTTGGATAATCGCTGATTAGCCAAATCTTGGATTTGGATTATTTTTAGTAAGTGAATGTATTTTTTGCATTCATGAAAGGAACAAATTATGAAAACATTTGTTGCAAAGCCAGCTGAAGTAAAACGTGACTGGTATGTTGTAGATGCAGAAGGTAAAACGCTAGGTCGTTTAGCTTCTGAAATTGCTTCTCGCCTTCGTGGTAAGCATAAGCCTGAGTATACTCCGCACACGGATTGCGGTGACTACATTGTGGTAGTTAATGCTGAGAAAATTGCTGTTACTGGTAAGAAGCGTACAGACAAAATGTACCACCACCACACTGGTTATATTGGTCACCTTAAGTCAACTAATTTTGAGAAATTAATTGCTAAGGCGCCAGGTCGTCCACTTGAATTTGCAGTTAAGGGAATGTTGCCTAAAGGTCCTCTTGGACGTGCAATGTTTAAGAAACTGAAAGTGTATGCAGGAACTGAGCATCCTCATACTGCACAACAACCTCAAACTCTTGATATCTAAGGGGAAGACAGATGGCAACTGAACAATATTATGGAACTGGTCGTCGTAAAAGCTCTGTAGCTCGCGTATTTTTAACTGCGGGTTCTGGAAAGATGACTGTAAACGGTCGTGACATCAAAGAGTACTTTGCTCGTGAAACTGACCTAATGGTAATCAATCAACCGCTAGAAGCAACTGAAAGTGTTGAAAAGTTTGACGCTTACATCACAGTTGTTGGTGGTGGAACTACTGGTCAAGCTGGTGCGGTTCGTCACGGTATTTCTCGTGCGCTTGTAGCCTATGAAGAAGGTAACCGTTCTGCACTGCGTGCACGTGGTCTATTGACTCGTGATGCTCGTCAAGTTGAGCGTAAGAAAGTTGGTCTTCGCAAAGCTCGTCGTCGTCCACAGTTCTCAAAACGTTAATATATTTTATATTACTCGTTTCGAAAAGAAGCCCGCATTTATTGCGGGTTTTTTTATGTCTACAAAAAGTGTATTGCTTTCTTTGGGGTATAAAAAATCCAGCGCAGTGGCTGGATTTGGTTTTTTACGGGAAGGGCCTGCTGTTTTACAGTTCACCCCATTTTTTGCGTTTGGTGGGCGGGCGGAAGAATCGACCAAGTAGAAGTCCAAGCAGTAGAACTCCGCCTCCAGTCAAGAACCATTGGCGTTTGATTGAGTCATCAGACTGGTCTATCTGCTCTTTCATGATCGCATTCTGGTTTTCCAGTTGGTTCAGTCGCATTTTCATCTGCTTGTTCTGTTCATCAAGCTTGAGAGCGTCACTTGAAATCGACTTGAGGTGTTCAAGTTCTTTCGATTGTTCAAACTTTTCCTGCTTGATGTTGGATAGTTCAGTGTCGGCCTGAGTGAATCTTTCTTTAAGCGTGTTCAGCTCTTTTTCCAGGGCGTTGTATTTCTCTTCAACTTCGGAGGTTTTATTAATTTGGGTTGCCAGACGATCTTTGGCTACAGGTTGGTTTTGTAACAGGATAGATGGAATCCATCCTGTGTAGTTTTTGCCTTTCTTTTTATACTGAACTTTTGCCCAGCCATCAGATGCAACTTCCAAGATCTTTACTGCATCGCCAGATTTAAGCATGCGGCTAATTTTGAATTTGTAGCCAGCCCCTCTGCGAATCGGCACTTCAATCGAGTCGCTGATATAGTTTGTATAACCTTTTTCTGCTGCCATAGCGCTGCCCGAAGCCATTGGTAGGCTCGCCATTGCAATTAAACCAGCAAATAGTGCAGTTTGAACTGGCTTACATTTGATTGATTTTTTCATATTGCGTCTCTAGGTTTTTCATTGCAGTTTCAAAGTCAGCAAGTTTTTCTCGCTCTTTGGCGACTACTGCTTCCGGAGCTTTGGCAACAAAACCTTCGTTACTTAATTTACCGGAAATGCGCTTTATTTCACCTTGCAGTTTACCAATTTCTTTGTTGAGGCGTGCTATTTCAGCATCTTTATCAATTAGTCCTGCCATTGGAATTAAAATTTTCATTTCGCCAACCAGGGCTACAGCAGATTCTGGTGCATCGGATTCATTGTCTAAAACAGCGATGCTATCTAGTTTAGCCAGGCTCTGTAGGTAGAGATGGTTATTCTCCAGCCAGGATTGATCTTGGTTCTTCAGATTGGCCAATAGTACCGGAAGGCCTTTGCTTGGAGCAATGTCCATTTCTGAGCGAATACGACGAACCCCAATAATAAACTGTTTTACCCAGTCTAGTTCAGCCATGGCTGCTTCATCTATTTTGCTGGCATCAGCTTCAGGATAGGCTTCAAGCATAATCGTGTCTGTCTGCTTTCCAGCAAGCGGAGCGACAGCCTGCCATGCTTCTTCAGTAATAAATGGAATAATTGGGTGTAGTAGTCTTAGTAAGGCTTCGAGTACACGAACCAGGGTTTTTCGAGTGCCGCGCTTTTCAGCGTCTGAACGTCCGTCATTAAGAACTGGTTTGGCAAGTTCAAGGTACCAGTCACAATATTCATTCCAGGTGAATTCATAAAGCGTATTGGCCGCAAGATCAAATCGATAGTTTTCAAAGTGTTTACTGATTTCTGCTTCAACTTGTTGCAGACGTGAAATAATCCAACGGTCTGCGATCGATAGTTCAGCTGGTTCTGATTCGTCAACACCTGTGTCATAGCCTTCAGTGTTCATAAGAACATAGCGGGTAGCATTCCAAAGTTTGTTACAGAAGTTACGGTAGCCTTCGGCACGGTTTAGGTCAAAGCGAATATCGCGGCCGGTTGATGCTAGAGAGGCAAAAGTAAAGCGCAGCGCGTCGGTTCCATAGGCTGGAATGCCATCGGCAAATTGTTTGCGAGTTGCTTTCTCAATTTTTGCTGCTTTTTCTGGCTGCATCATGCCGTAGGTGCGTTTTTTGACCAAATCTTCTAGCTCAATGCCGTCAATAAGATCGATAGGGTCTAAAACGTTACCTTTGGACTTAGACATCTTCTGACCTTCACCATCGCGAACCAGGCCGTGGACATAGATCTGTTTAAATGGAACTTCGCCGGTAAATTTCAAGCCCATCATAATCATACGGGCAACCCAGAAGAAGATGATGTCAAACCCTGTTACCAGTACAGAGGTCGGGTGAAATTTCTCAAGTTCAGGTGTTTTTTCAGGCCAGCCAAGAGTAGAGAAGGTCCATAACGCAGAGCTAAACCAGGTATCTAAAACATCGTCATCCTGAGAGAGTGAAATTTCGTCAGTTAGTTTGTTTTTCTCGCGAACCTCTTGTTCTGTGCGTCCAACATAGACATTGCCTTCACTGTCATACCAGGCAGGAATGCGGTGCCCCCACCAGATTTGACGAGAGATACACCAGTCCTGGATATTGTTCATCCATTCAAAATAGGTGTTTTCCCAGTTCTTTGGCACAAACTCAATATCACCATTTTTTACTGCATCAATCGCCGGCTTGGCTAGTGATTCAACTGCTACGTACCACTGGTCAGTCAGAAACGGCTCAATAACTGCGTGAGAGCGGTCTCCACGAGGAACCATAAGGGTATGCGGTTTAATGCTCTCCATTAAGCCTTGTTCTTCGAGGTCGGCAACAATCTGTTTACGCGCTTCATAGCGATCCATACCACGATATTTTTCTGGAGCCTCATCATTGATTGCTGCATCAATTGTAAAGATATTCAGCATTGGTAGGTTGTGGCGCTGTCCCATTTCATAGTCATTGAAATCGTGAGCAGGGGTGATCTTCACACAACCGGTTCCAAATTCCATATCAACATAGTCATCGGCAATAATTGGAATTTCACGGCCTACAAGCGGCAAGCTGATGGTTTGGCCAATCAGGTTCTGGTAGCGCTCGTCATCAGGATGCACCGCGACAGCTTGGTCTCCCAGCATAGTTTCAGGACGAGTCGTTGCTACCACTAAATGACCGGAACCATCAGAGAGCGGGTAACGCATGTGCCAAAGATTACCTTGTTCCTCTTCTGAGATTACCTCAAGATCAGAAACCGCAGTGTGTAGAATTGGGTCCCAGTTGACCAGACGTTTACCGCGGTAGATTAAACCTTCTTCATAGAGTTGAACAAAAACTTCCTTAACGGCATTTGACAGCCCGTCATCCATAGTGAAACGTTCGCGACTCCAATCAGGAGAGGCTCCCATGCGGCGCAGCTGTTTGGTAATGGTGCCACCGGATTCCTCTTTCCACTCCCAGACCTGGTCAATAAATTTATTTCGACCGAGGTCATGACGTGATAGCCCTTTTGCCGCAAGTTGGCGTTCAACCACCATTTGGGTTGCGATCCCAGCGTGATCCGTACCCGGTTGCCAGAGAGTGTCCATCCCCTTCATCCGATGGTAGCGGATCAAGGTGTCCATGATTGTGTCTTGGAAAGCGTGTCCCATGTGTAGACTACCCGTGACATTGGGTGGCGGGATCATAATGCAGTAAGGGGGCGTATCAGTAGATTGTGGTTTGAAGTAACCCTGTTGCTCCCAGGTTTGGTACCACTTGGTTTCTATTTTATTGGGGTCAAAATGCTTTTCCATGGAAGTCTTGTTCTGCCTACAAAAATTTTACAAATTATAATCGCGTGATTATAGCAATCACAGGTCTGGATGTCTTAGCATTTGACATAAAAAAAGCAGCCAATGGCTGCTTTTAAAACAGCATCCATTTTTAGCTGTTGAGTAGTTGCAGAACAGAAGCTCTGGACTGGTTGTTTTGAGCTTGCATTGCAATTGAGCTGTCTTGAAGAATGTTCTGTCGTATCTGTTCTGCAATTGCTTTAGCGAAATCAGTATCCAGTATTTGGCTTCTAGAAGCCTGGCTATTTACATTCTGGTTTTGAAGGTTGTCAATTGCACTGGTGAGGCCATTTTGCTGGGCGCCAAATTCAGCTCTTTGTTGGCTAATTAGATCGACTGCGCTGCTAATGCCTTCCAACGCACTGCTGGCATTGGCAGGGTTTAATATGTCTAGGCCATCAATTCCTAAAGCGGTTGATGTTTGGTTGGGAAGATTGAGTGTTGAAGAGCCTTCCCCTAATGCAATATCAAGATTACTGGTATCACCATTTAAAAGGGTTTGGCCGTTAAACTGGGTGTTGTTGGCTACGCCATTTAGTGCTTCAAGGTTTTGTTGGAACTCGAGGTTTAAAATGGAACGTTGCGAGTCATTCAGAGTACCATTTGCAGCCTGAACTGCGAGTTCATTCATACGAGCAAGGTAGCCGTTAATTGATGCGCTTGCTCCATCTGCAGTCTGAATTAGTGATATGCCGTTGTTAGCGTTCTGAATACCGACATCTTGAGTGTTGATTTGAGTGGTTAGTGCTGTTACTACGGCAAGGCCTGCCGGATCATCAGCGGCATTGTTGATGCTCTGTCCAGAGGTTAAGCTTTGTTGTAGATTGTTAATTTCCGGACTGTTATATATATTTGAAACTGGAGAGTATGGGGTAATAGCCATGTTAGAATCTCCTTATTAGAAGTTAACTTTTATTTTTCCATTTTACGCTTATTGTCGGGTATGTAAAACAAAAAATGTCCTGTTGTTCAAAAGGTTACTGCAATTTTAATTTTCCAGATGGCCCGCCTTTGGTCGATTATTCGGTGTCCAATTTAAATGCGGAGTATCAGTTTTTACCTTATGGATCACTTTTGCAGAAGGGTGAAACGGTTCGAATTTGGATGGAAAATGGTCAAACCAAAACGGTTCTGGTAGAGGATAAAATTCCGCTTGAAATAACCGCTTCGGGCCCGGAACCAGTGTTGTCAGAAGGTAAAAGAGACTATCCTTGGCAGATTATTGCTTTCGATAGCGGTTTTTCTTATGAGGATCTGATGGGCTGGCAACATCATCCTTTAAATAACCCCGGTGAGCAGGCCGTGTTGATGAAATACAACCATCCTATTGAGGTTAAGCCAACTCTGAAAATGATTTTTTTAAAGTGGTTATACAAAATTCGTAATTTGTAAATCTAGAATTAAATACACAACCCTTGCCCTGGCTTCAAGTAAGCTTACCCTTGGGTCGAAATGCTCTATTTGCACTTTAAATTAAAGGGGCTGTCCTAGATAAC
>DBOI01000003.1:3032-14141 GCA_002299245.1 Hydrogenovibrio sp. UBA650 | reverse complement strand
AGAATTTGGAACTAAACATATAACCAATCATATTTACTTTCAAGAGAAAAAACAGCTTAGACACAGACTGCTAGTTTTTCAAATAAGATACTATTTCTCTCAATGATTTTACAAAAACGTATCAATAAGACAATAGCTTTAGTGGCATTTTTGTGTAATAAGCTGATTTGTGATAAGTTTATGTACTTACGCTTTAAGTTTAAGTGCTTTTTTAGTTATTTTTTTTACGGGTTTTCCAGTTTTGGTATACATGCCAACGCCAAAACGCAATGATTGAAAAATAGGCAACAATTCCTAAAACAGTTCCAACTACGAAACTACCAAGATAAAGAGGTAGCCAGAGGTCACCCAGGGTATTGATGAGCCAATCCCCGCTCAGCTCAAACTGAATGTCCTCATCGGCTTGCTGGCCTAGGATCATTGTTCCTATGACATAGTTGAAGTAGAAGATTGGCCCCATTGTCAGCGGGTTACTAATCCAGACTAAAGCCACACTGATCGGCAGGTTGGCTCTAAACATAATCGCAGTGATTGCCGAGGCAACCATTTGAGATGGAATTGGAATTGACATCCAGAAGAGACCGATGACAAATGCTTTAGAGACAGAGTGACGGTTTAAATGCCAGATATTCGGGTTATGAAGCCATTTACCTAAAACGCCAAAACCCTTGGTGTTTTTCACTTTGTCAGGGTGTGGGAGATAACGTTTAATAAGTTTTTTGGGCATGTTTATTCTATTTGTATTAGGTCTCGTGTCAGGTGTAACCCTGACTTATCAATTAGCCGAGCTTCCAAGTTTTAATGAGAGTATTCTCTTATTGCTACTTGCGATTTTGACTGTGTGGGCTAATTTTTTCTTTACTAAACAGTTGTTTGCCCGTGACTTAGCTGAATCAGGCCAAAAAACCCGTCCCAGTCTTTATTCGGACAATGAAAATAATACACTTATTTGCTCACTAACCAAACGCCTTTTTAGTAAGTTTTCATTAAAATTGATTAATCTTATCTCTGGCTTACTGGTTGGGATTAGTTTGGTGATCTGGCAATACCAGTTTTCGCCAAAGATTGATCCCCAAAATTTACATCAAAAGTACTGGTTAACCGCAAAGATTGTTTCTAATCCTGTTCAACAGGATCAAGCCCATTTCAGCAGAATACAGTTTGAAGTAGCGGTTGAATCATTGCGCCAAACTGACCGGCAAATTGAATGGTCATACAGCAAGCCTAAACTTAAGCTGAGCTGGTATTTGAATCAACAGCAGCTCGAACAGTTGGAAGAGTTGCCTAAAGTTGGTGAGAGCTGGCTTTTCTACGGCAAGTTAAAAAGTAATCACGCCTCTATCAACCCAGCCAGTAGAGACTATGAGGCCTGGCTTTTTCAACAGCATTTAACCGGCAAGTTCAATGTTTCGGGGATTAAAAAAATTGCCGGTCAACTCAATTACGCAAACCTTGAGTCAGCCAACCCGTTTTCCGTGGCGGTAATCAGATCGGTTATTGCCGAGAGATTACAAACAACACTCCAACAAAGCCAACTTTCTGGAATCTATCAAGCCCTGTTAATTGGGGAAAAATCGGCAATCTCACCGCCCCAGTGGCAGCTATTACAAGATACTGCAACCATTCATTTAATGGCGATTTCCGGCTTGCATATGAGTATTGTCGCTGGGATTGGCTATGTTGTGGCCAAGCTATTGTGGTGGCTTGTTGTCTATAGACAAACCAGAATTAACTTCCCTCTATTTGCGGCGAGTTGTGCTTTTGTCTTAACCAGTTTGTATCTAGTGATTTCTGGAGCTGCTATTCCCACCCAGAGAGCCTGGGTAATGGTTTCGACGATTATTCTATTTTTGATAATCAGGCGCTCTTTTCAACCGTTTTCAGCGCTTGCTATGGCGGCTTTGTTGATTCTATTGTGGGACAGCAGGGCGGTTTTGAACAGCGGTTTTTGGTTGTCTTTTTTAGCCGTTAGTCTGATCTTTATGAGTTTAAAACGCTACAAAGATAAGCCTAAGTGGCAGGGCTTTTTTGGTATTCAAATTATCTTGAGTATTGGGCTGTTGCCAGCCTTGGCCTGGCAGTTTTATGAGATTCCGCTCTATGGCATTTTAGCTAACCTGATTGCAGTGCCGTTTATGGTCTTTATTGGTTTACCAGGCCTGTTAATTCTGCTTGTTTTGAGCTTTATTGCTCCGGACTTGGCAATCTGGCTATTAGAGTACTTTGATGAGCTGTGGATGCTGCTATGGAGCTATTTAGAATGGCTTGGGCAACTTCCCTCAGTAAAGGTACCGGTGGTATCTCATTCAATCTACTGGTTACTTTTAGTCTATATGGGGTTTTTTGGACTATTGTATTTATGCAGTTTCAGGCATGTTGCTCTACAAAGTCAGAAAATAAGAGGTCTAGGAATTACAACTCTATTGATCGCTTATCTTGGTAGCTTTTTATGGTTAACGAATTTTCCTGATCGCCCCAAGACTAATGGCTCGAACTCAACACAGCTTTGGTTAACGGTAATGGATGTTGGTCAGGGGCAGGCGGTGATTATTGAAACCCCAAACCACATAATGCTCTACGATGCCGGAGCGACCTGGGGAGCAACCACAGATGCTGCCAAGATAGCGATCTTGCCTTATCTAAAATCAAAAGCGTGGCACAACATTGATCTATTAATGATTAGTCACTCTGATAATGATCACTCTGGCGGGGCAGCCAGTCTATTAGCCGAATTAGAGATAAAACGCCAGCTAAGTGGGCAGCCGGAAAAGGTTAACCAAATCGTGACTAACAGGGTAGCTTCAGCATTTTTTGAGCCTTTGAAAACCGCTGCAAATTTTGAACAGTGTTATGCCGGTCAGCAGTGGGAGTTTGACGGTTTTAAAATTGAGGTTTTATCACCTTTAAAAGCAGACTTAATAGCTGACAAAAACCCTTCAGACAACGATGCATCTTGTGTATTAAAAATATCAAATCAACAGGCCTCTATCTTGTTAATGGGGGATATTGGTCAACAGCAGGAAAAGCGTTTAATAGAGCACTACCAAGGCCTGCAGGAAAAGTTAAAAGTTGATTTATTAATTGCTGGGCACCATGGAAGTCGGCATTCAACATCAAACTCTTGGCTTGAAGTTACCCAGCCTAAACAGGTGGTATTTAGTACCGGCTATAAAAACCGTTTCCGATTCCCGCATCAAACAGTTATTCAACGTCTCGACCAATTTTCTGAACAGAGAGCATCTGCTGAAAATATTGCATGGTGGAATACGGCCTGTTCCGGTGCAGTTGGCTTTCAACTTGATGATAGTGGGATGAATTTACGTTATGAGGCACGCAAACAGCGACGTAAATGGTATCATCACAGCTGTTTAGAGAGTGAACAAGGAATTTTCTACCAGTGAGTTGGCCAGCGTTTTGGAATCAAAAAAAGTGGCAGAGTTATGCTCTGTTGCCAATGGCAAAACTGGTCTGCTGGGAAGCGAAAAGGCGACTCAACCGCTTTAATCAAAACCCTCCAAAAAATAGCTCAAAAGCCACTATCGTTGTTGTTGGCAATATTGTTGTCGGTGGTACAGGCAAAACCCCATTTATTATCTGGTTGGTTAATCAGCTAGAACAGCAAGGACTAAAAGTCGGGATTATCAGCCGTGGTTATGGCGCCGAATCAAAAGACTGGCCAAAGCTGGTAACAGACAGTAGTCATGCTTCAGAGGTTGGTGATGAACCGCTTATGCTTTACAAGCAGACCTCATGTCCACTGGCAGTGTCGCCAAAGCGAATCGAGGCTCTGCAACTTCTAGAGAGTAATTATGATCTGGATGTAATTATCAGTGATGATGGTTTACAGCATTTTGCTTTGCCCAGAGATATTGAAGTCGTGGTGATTGATGCTCAACGCCAATTTGGTAATGGCTATTGCATGCCTTCAGGACCACTCCGTGAACCGCTGGAGCGAATTGCACAAGTTGACTTCACTGTCTGGAATGGCCTTGATCAAGATCAGGAAATACCCTCGCTAGAATATAAACAGAAATCGGCAGCCAAAATGCAATTGAGGCCGGTTAAATTCCGCTCAGTCAAGAATCCTGAAACTGAGTTAACTATTGATGAGTTTATTGATAAATATACAGGCCTGAAGAAAACCGCTGTGGCGGGGATCGGCAATCCAGCAAGGTTTTTTAACAGTTTGAATGGGCTTGACTTAAACGTGGATGGTCACGCTTTTGCAGACCATCATGCTTATCAACTAACTGAGTTAGATAAATTTGCTAAACCGCTGATTATGACTGAAAAAGATGCGGTAAAATGTCGTCAATTTGCCAAAGATGACTGGTGGTATCTGCAAATAGAACCGGTAAGCGGCTCAAAAGTAGTTGATGAGATTATAAAACGCCAGCATCTAAAGCAGTCTAAATAAAGAGAAAGACTATGGAACCCAAGTTACTAGAAATTCTGGTTTGCCCAGTGAGTAAAACCAAACTCTATTTCGATAAGTCCACGCAGGAACTGATCTCAACCGCTGCCAATTTAGCGTTTCCGGTTAGAGACGGTATTCCAATCCTGCTTGAAGATGAAGCTCGTCAATTGACTGCGGAAGAGACTGAAACTTACCGCAAAAAGAAAGCTTGATAACTACTCAGCTCACTTCAAAAATCTGACAAGTAAACATAAGGTTTATATAAAAATATGTCATTCAGTATTGTTATTCCTGCTCGTTTTGAATCGAGCCGCCTGCCAGGTAAACCCTTAATGGATATCCATGGTAAACCGATGATCCGGTGGACGTGGGAGCGCGCTAAACAAGCTGGTGCAGAACGTGTGATTATCGCCACAGAATCTGAAGAGGTTTTACAGGCCTGTAAAAACTTTGGAGCTGAAGTTGTGATGACTCGTGATGATCATCAGTCGGGTACCGAGCGCATTGCTGAAGTCATTGATCTGGCCGGATTTAATGGTGATGAAATTCTGGTAAATGTTCAGGGTGATGAGCCGATGCTACCGGCGGAATTGATTCATCAGGTTGCCGAAGGTTTAGAATTACATCCAGAAATTCCAATGGCCACTTTATGTGAACCGATTGAAGATATTCAGACCGTATTTGATCCAAACGCGGTTAAAGTCTGTCGTGACTTTGCCAACCGTGCAATCAATTTCAGTCGCGCACCTCTACCTTGGTCTCGTGATAGCTTTGTAGGAGACAACAAAAGCCTGCCAGATAATTGGGCTTACAAACGCCATATTGGCCTTTACGCCTACCGAGCTGGCTTTGTAAAACAGTATGTTGCCTGGCCGGAATGTGAATTGGAACACGTTGAAAAGCTTGAGCAGTTAAGAGTTCTCTGGCATGGCGAAAAAATTCTGGTATTGGATGCGCATGAAGATGCGGGTGTTGGCGTAGATACCCCTGAAGACTTAGAAAAAGTCCGTGCTTTGCTAGCCAGTTAACGAGTTTTTTAATGCTTAAATATATTACTCTGCTGGCCGTTATCTATTTTTTCTACTGGCTGATCAAGCAAAAAATCCGCAATCGCAAACTCGCCCAGCAGGGCATTGTTATTGAGCAGAAGGGCATCCGCCCAATTACCTTAATGATGATCGTTATGTTAGTGATGTATGGCGGTTATATGGTTTATTTCTTTTTGTTCACTGATGCTTCACTCTAACCTGATCAACTATTTTGCATAGCTTGTTTAAACCCATAATCAGCCGCTCAGTAGGTCGTTGATAGGTATCAGCATCTACAGCAAAAATATGCTGATTTTTAGAGGCCTGTAGAATTTCAATTTCACTCCAGCTATTTTTCCAGGCCTGTTGCTGCTCACCTTGGCCACCGAGCAGAATCATCTGCGGGTTTAACTGAATGACACTCTCTTTATTTACCGTCGGTGCAATCTGCTCCAGATCAGAAAAAACGTTCTCTGCGCCACAGTAATTCAAGGCCTGGCTAATAAACTGCTGGCCATTGATCGTAATCAGTGGACTGTTCCAGACTTGGTAGAAAAAGCTGACTTTTTCGGAGTGTTGATAGGCCTGTTTGAGTTTGTTGAGTTCATTATCCAGTTTGGTTGCAACTTGAAAAGTATGGTCTTGACTGCCGAGCAATTTACCAATCTGACGAATTTCAGCAGCGATATCATTAAGGCCGTGCTGTGAAGAGAGATAGACTTCTAAGCCGAGTTGGCGAAGCTTGGCAATATCTTGAGATCGGCTGCCACCTTTCCAGGCGAGAACTAGGTCGGGTTTTAGTTTAATTATCTGTTCAAAGTTGAGTGCAACTGAACTGCCAACCAGAGGTTTATTTAAGGCATCTTTTGGGTAGTTGGAATACTCAACTACACCCACCAGCTTATCACTAGAACCAGCTGAGTAGATCATCTCTGTTAGGTGTGGAGCCAGCGATATCACTCTTTGAGGATAGCTTTCTGTTGCCAATACAGTGGTAGCTTGAAGCCATCCAAGCACAAGTACTACGGGCAGAAACCAGCGCATTAAAAATCGATTCCTTGTTGCGCTTTAATGCCTGACGTATAGGCGTGTTTTTCGTCTTTGATTTCAGAAACGGTATCGGCCATTTCTCGAAGCTCGGCAATTGCGGAGCGACCTGTGACCACGACATGCTGCATTTCCGGTTTGTGACTGATGGTATTGAGAACCTCGTCTTTATCCAGGTATTCGTAACTCAGCAAATATGTCAGTTCATCTAGAATCACTAAATCATAACTTGGATCAGCCAGCATCTGAGTTGCAATCTGCCAGCCTTTTTTAGAGGTTTTGATATCGCCGTCTCTGTCTTGAGTGTCCCAGGTAAAGCCATCACCCAATACATGCCATTCACAGTTTTGGTGAGTACCAAAAAATGCCTCTTCGCCAGTATCAGTCCGACTTTTAATAAACTGGCAGACACCGACTTTCATGCCGTGACCCAAAGCGCGGGCTACCATGCCAAAGGCCGAGGTGGATTTTCCTTTGCCGTTGCCAGTAATAACCAACAACAGACCTTTTTCTCCGTCAGCTCGCGCCATTGAAGCATCGATTTGCGCTTTTTTTCGTTGCATGCGAACCTTGTGGTAATGCGCTTTTTTGTCTGTATTTTTGTGGTCAGTCATCGATTTTCACTTTTTAGAATTTTTTCAACGGCCTGCATATCGAGATGCTCTTCAAGAGTATCGGCAAGCCGATCAAGTTGTTGTTGACGGTTTGAGTTAATATCAAATTGGCTGGCTTTCTCCAGGCCTGCCCATTGCAAGATCAACTTCAACGCTTCTGTGCTGTCAAATAGGCCGTGCAGATAGGTGCTGAAAACCTGATTGTCTGTAGAGATCATACCATCCATCTGATTGTCGATGTGCACCGCTGATTTTTGCTGGTCATAATCGGTTTTACCAGCGTGAATTTCATAACCTTTGATCTCAACTGTTTGACCATTTAGGTTCAGGGTACCGCTAACATTCTTGAGCTGCTTCTCTTCTAGCAGGGTGGTTGAGTAGTCAAATAACCCAAGCCCCTTGAGTTCAGTTAACTCGCTTTCAATTTGTTGTGGATCAAACAGAGACTTACCAAGAATTTGCAGGCCTCCACAGATGCCGATAAGTTTTCCGTTATAACGCAGGTGTTTCTGAATTGCTTGCTGCCAACTCTGGGATTTAAGCCATTCGAGATCAAAGGCGATATTTTTACTGCCGGGAATAATAATCAGATCGGCCGGAGGAATCTCCTGATCATGGCTGATGTAGTGAAACTCTACTTGAGGATGAAGTCTAAGAGGCTCAAAGTCAGTGTGATTGCTGATATGTGGCAGTAGAGGAATAATGACTTTTAGAATACTGTCTTCTTTGTGGGGGCTGGTATCTGCTTGACTAATCGCATCTGGGATAGCATCTTCTGCATCCAGTTGCAGTGCATGCAGATAGGGCAGAACACCCAGCACCGGTTTGCCGGTTTTTTGTTCAAGCCAGTCGAGTCCATCTTTAAGGAGTTCAATGTCTCCACGAAAACGATTAATCACAAAACCGTGGATTCGATCTCTTTCAGATTCTGAAAGGCAGGCCAGGGTGCCAATGATATGGGCAAAAACACCGCCTTTATCGATATCGGCCATTAGGATAACTGGGCAGTCCACTTCTTCGGCAAAACCCATATTGGCAATATCGCCTTTTCTTAGATTGACTTCAGCCGGACTGCCAGCGCCTTCAACCAGAATAAAAGGGTACTGTTGGTTCAGAATTTGAAAGGAATCGAAAACCGCCTGGGCGGCCTTCGGTTTGTATTGGTGGTAATCCAGAGCTTCCAGATTACCAATAGCATGGCCCTGGATAATCACCTGGGCGCCAGTATCACTATTGGGTTTGAGTAACACTGGATTCATGTGAACTGAAAGCGGAATACCGGCTGCCTCAGCTTGTAAAGCCTGAGCGCGGCCAATCTCACCACCATCTGCGGTTACGGCACTATTGAGTGCCATATTTTGCGGCTTAAAGGGGGCAACTTTATAGCCGCGCCTAGCCAGCAAACGGCACAGCCCAGCCACCAGCGTGCTTTTACCTGCATCAGAAGTACAGCCTTGCACCATGAGAGAGTGGTTCTGTGTCATTCGTTTAAACCCTTGTCAGTTCATAGTTTTGCTTGAATCCCCACAAAGAACTGACGGCCACCATTTGAGTAGACATTTTGTGGAGGCTGAGTAATGTCAAACCCTTGATAAGTTGCGACTGCATGAGTGTAGTCTTCAGCAAACGCATTTAAAACATTGGCATATAGGTTCAGCTGACTATTAACTCGATAATTGATATTCAAGTCGGTGACAAAATACTCACCAATTTGAGCGCCTTGTTGATCCGCTTTGTCATATTTTTTGCCAATATAACGAGTGTCTGCGGACAGTGTCAGGTCTTGGAAGCCATCATACACCAGGCCTAGATTAAGCGTATTTTCTGCTCTTCTTGCCAGCCACTTATCATCGTCATCCTTGGCGGTAGCTTGAGTGTAGTTGAGGTTTAACCCGGTATTAATGGTTTCAAAGAAGTGAGCATAGGAGACTTCCAGGCCTGTGAATTTAGAGGTTCCCGATAGGTTTTCATAAAAATCATTTGGCCAGGTTCCTGCGTAAGAGATCAAATCTTTGGTTTTTGACTGATAGTAGCTGACTTCAACACCAAAGGCGCCAAAGCCAATATCAAATGATTCGGTTTGTTCCGGGTTCAGAGTATCGGTTACTCCGTAGGTTGATTGGAACAGAGTTGGTGCATTATAGGCGGTTCCAATATTGGCCTTCACATAAAGGTCATAAGCAAACAGTTTTTTGATACCGAGCTTGCCTGTTACTTTGTTATCAAAGTCATTGTATTGATCGCTTCTTAAGGCTTCGGTAATGATCAAGCTGTTATCCATAAAATGATTGGTATTGGTCACACCAATCGCGGTATTTAGATAACTGCTACCATTGCCCTGGTTTTCAAACTGATTTTTAGAGGCGACAAATGCTAAAGACTGTTTGTCGGCATAGTCATATCCACCTTTGATACCTATAGAGTTAATGATTGCATGACTGTATTGCTTAATCTCATTTTGTGAGAGGTATCCACTGAGCTTGAGCTGGCCAAAATTGTGATTGTATTGCAGTCTTTTTAAGTTGTTTTCATAATTGACCGATGCAAAATCAGACTGATCTGGATTGGTAGAGTAGTCGTATTCTGAATAGCTGTCACTGTTTTTGATAATCAGTTCAAGACGCTGATTAGCATTGAAATTAATACCAGTCTGCAATGAAAAATCTGTCTGTTTGAAGGCGTCGTCTTCATAATTAGTTACCGATTTACCGGCCTCTTTGACTGAGCTAAAGCCATCGGTTGAAATGTCTGCAAAAGCGACGCTAAAGTCAATCTGTTCAGAGCTTGCACTAAAGCTTGTTGCGATTTTTTTTGTTTGATTACTGCCGGTTTCCAGGTTGATTGAGCCCTGAGCTCCAGACTGCTGTTTCTTGGTGATAATATTGATTACTCCAGCACTGGCATTGGCTCCCCAAATACCAGATTGTGGGCCTTTTAGGACTTCAATTGCAGCAACATCGGTTAATAGGATATTAGATAAAATCGCCCCGCCTGTTCCCATCGGGTTATTCATCTCGACACCGTCAACCAAGATTAATGAGGCGTTATTGCTTTGCCCGCGCATAAATATCGAGGTGACAGAGCCTAGACCACCATTTCTAGAGATTTGTACGCCGGGTAAACTTTGAATGGCAGCATCAAGGGTTCGATAGTGTTTTTCAGCAATATCTTCTGCGGTGATGACATGATAGTCAGCGGTGACGCTGTGCGCTTGAATTGGAATATGGTTTGCTGAAATCAGAATGTCTGCTAGTTGCTGATCAGCCTGAGAATTTGATGCAATTAAAGCCAGGCTAATCGCCGAGCTAAGTTGTTTAATTTTCATGATTTTCCTTCATTCTTAGTACTTATTTGAACGAGGGCAAACGGTTCAAGCGTGTTATTGCTTGATTGATAAATTACTTGGGTGATTTGTTAGTTATTTCGTTTTAGTAACTAACGAGTGTCGACCTGTTTGGCTTATCTCCGTATGCCCACCGCAATCGGCTTAGATAGCACCGTCACGAGTGTATAGCGGGCTGCAAATACTAAATTCTCGGCTCTACAGCCGAGTTCTTCGTTTCTCCGCTTCCGTTGCTCATGTACTTCTATGTACATTGCGCTACGGTTCTCGAAAAACAGCATTTTCACTCCACTATCCATCTCGTGACGGCACCATCTAGGTTTTTTTATAAAACCTATTTCTCAGGCCGGTATCCGGGCTTAAGAGCAATTTGGTTGAACCTTCCCAGAATGATCGCTTTCACAAATCAAACCAGTGGTAACTTCAACGTTTTCTCTATTACCGTTGCGGGGGCAGCGTTGGAATTAAATAATTTGCCAGATCATTTCTAAACTTTGCTATTTAGGTGTTAAAAAATCGAAATTTACGTTTGTAAACTCACATTTTTTGCCTTGAACTAGCGAAGTTTAGGGGTGATCAGGATAGTTATTTTGCACCAAACTTCCCGTTTAACTCTTTCAGATAAAATTTAATTTTTCTGAATAAGCACCTTGAGAAGTG
>DBOI01000003.1:0-2626 GCA_002299245.1 Hydrogenovibrio sp. UBA650 | reverse complement strand
CATTCTTGGTAAAACTCAACCAGACCGTCAATTGACTGCTGGTCGTATTCTCTTAGGCCACTAAGCATCATGGTTTTGTAGCCTTTGCCAACAGATTTTCCATTACTTGATATAGTGAACTCTAGAATAACCTCACCACGTTTGCCATCTACATTGAGTTTGGCTTCTTTTAATGAAAGGGAGATATCTTCAATTTCGAGGCTCTCAAATTCGAAGCCCATGGTTTTGTACATCACCATCGGTCGTGCTGGGTTGATCATGACATTGTTTTCTTGCATCAATGGTACGAGTATGTGCGGAAAACTGTGGCCAGAAAAGGCGACATAGGCACGAATGAAATTCTCAATCAGGGGTTGGTTTTTGGTGATTTCACCAGAAGAGTTTATTTCCAAACAGCTTTTACCAACCTGATCGGTTATGGTCATTTTATTTGCGATTGTCTCAGGAAAGCTAATTTCAGATTCTTTACCAACCATGCCAGTAAATTCAAATGTCATCTTGGAAGAAACGCCGAGACGAGCTAGAGTCAAGCTGAAAAGAAAATCCCCAGGGACAATAAACCGCTTATTATCGATATCGTGAAGAGGATTAAAGTCATCGGCAATCTCTTTGGCAAAACGGCTGCCTTGCTCTGCTGAAATGCGAATTATGTTGTTTTCTTGAGTATAAAATTCGTCTAAGAACATCTGTATTTTGGGCCCGCTGAACTGAGTGTTATTTTTAGTTCTGAGAATGATACTTAAATATCTGTATTGCTGTCAAAAAACTGTAATGGAGGCCTGTCGAATTTCTTTAAAGCTGGTTGATTTTTAAATGATCAATTAGAAGCTGGAACTTAGGTATCAAAATGTTGTTATGCTTTTGATTGCTTTGTTCATGTTCAAACGGCCATGCCATACCTATTGCAATGACATAGGTTTGATTGATATGCAGTGCTCGAGTAACGAGTTGTTCACCGTATTTTTCATTGTGATATTGGTAGCGACCACACACAAAGTTTAGATTGCTTATGTTTATGTGAGTTTCTCCCAGCCTTTGGCATTGATTGTCCATATTAAACATTCGTGAGAAAAACTCGGCTTCTGCAAACTCGGTATCATAATCAAGGGTTGAGTCTTTTAAAGAGTAGTCTAATGAAAACGAAGCGCCGTCATTTTCAGAGAAAAGCCCAAAAAGCGAGCGTTCATATTCGTCAAAACCATCGTATAGCAAACGCCAAACGTTTTCATTAAAGTCAATTTGTAGTGAGTGGTAGCTGGACTTCCAGTGTCCAGTAAAGAAAGGGTCAGTCAAACGATGAAAAATCCTATATTGGCGAATCTATTAAAACTATATAGTAGCTTTATCAATAAACCAAACAAGTTTTTAACAACAGGTTTAAAGGCAATATTTTTTAGGTTTGAAAAATTTAACAGGCCTTTGTCTATAAGTATTTGAAGTCATTTGGGATTTGCCAGTTAAGAATAAAGTCATTGACTAGATCAGGTTGTATCGGTTTTGCAATCCAATAACCTTGAATAATGTGACATCCAAGCGCATAAAGTATTTCAGCATGTTCCTTGGTTTCAACGCCTTCGGCTACAACATCGAGGTCAAATACCCTGGCCAACTGGATGATACCTTCAACAATCGCCAAATCATTTCTATCCTCAAGGATATCGAATACGAAACTCTGGTCTATTTTGACCACATTAGCGGGGAGGTTTTTTAAATAGCTTAGAGACGATGCCCCGGTACCAAAATCATCTATTGCAACTCTTATTCCAAGCGATTTAAGTCTTCTCAAGTGGATCTGAGCGGTTTCAATTTCGGAAAAGTTTGAGGTTTCTACAATCTCTATTTCTAGATTTTGAGGTTTAAGTTTTTGGTGCTGTTTGAGTTTGCGTTCAAGTTCATCAATAAAGACTTCAGAAAGTAGACTGTTAGGCGTGATATTGATGCTTAATACGATGTCAAAGTTGCGACGGCGCCAATCTTCAAGCTGGCTCAATGCTTGATCCAAAACCCATAAATCTAAGTCATAGCTTAGTTTGTGCTGCTCAATAGTAGGCAAAAAATCACTTGGAAACAGTAGTCCTTTTTGAGGGTGTTGCCATCTGATGAGCGCTTCAAAACCAATAATAATTTTGCTTTTGATATTTACCTTTGGTTGAAAATAGAGAATAAATCTATTTTCTTTGATCGCCTGGGTTGCTTCACTAATAAATGCGTTGTGCTCGATATAGGCTTCATTTGCCGCGACATCAAAAAGGTGTATTCTGCTTTTTCCTAACAGTTTTGCTTCATACATTGCCTGGTCTGCGTGCCTGATAAGTGCATCTGGGTCGCTATTATCTTCAGGATAGAGCGTTATTCCCATACTTGCAGAAATATGAAATATCTGCCCATTAAGAGTCAGAGGTTTTTCAATTTCTTTTAGAATTTTTTCTGCCAGAATTTTCACTAAGGATCGGTTGGTTTGGCTACTTAATAATAGGATAAACTCATCACCGCCAATTCTCGCTAAGGTATCTCCCTCTCTAATGAATTCTGATAGCCGTTTACTTAGCAGTTTGAGTAGGTCGTCACCGGTAGCGTGCCCCAGTTGGTCGTTAACAGGCTTAAAGTTGTCTAGGAGCCTGTCGGA
>DBOI01000064.1 GCA_002299245.1 Hydrogenovibrio sp. UBA650 | reverse complement strand
GATTTTGAACAAAATCCACCTTTTTCAAAACTGATTAATGCCAAGTCAGCTTATTAAAAAACCCGCGTAAAAGCGGGTTTTTTGTATCTAGCGACTTGCAATTACTCTCAATACCTTTGAGGTTTCCTTTTTCGGTAAATGTAGTAGCCTGAGATACTCAAAACAATTAGTAACAGGGCAAAAATATCGACAATAAACACTCCAATAGGACCAAACAGTCTTCCTGAATGTAGGTCTAACATCACTCTTTCCCAGTTCAGGCCTTGCTGGTAATAGTTGTTTTCAATCTTCTCTTTAATCTCTGATGGAAGCAGCTGGTTTTGTTTTGCTGGCATTTGATCTGTTGTAGTTTGATCGCTTCTTATCCAATCGGTGAGTTCTGGATTTAATTGCCAAAGCTCATTATTAATCGCTAATACGAGTGGTTTTTGAGTTTTAATCGAGACTCGCTCTGCATTTGGGTTGTTGAGCATATCGATCAATTCGAGTTCTGGAGAGAGTAATAGTGTGTTCTGTTTTAACACCAATGCATATCCAAAGCTGGTGACACCGAGACCAATAAGTTCACCTTGGGTAACTCGCTTCTCATTTACCCAAATATCAGTATCGAATTGACTGGCCCAGAGTGTTTCGCTTTTTGTTTGACCTCCGGTTTCGAGAGAGGCCTGTTGTTTTAGTTCGGGAAGTTTAAGCCCATACCAGCTATAAAGCCACTGTTGAGTAACGGTCTGTTTTTTTAAAGAGAAAAATTCAGTGTGGTTTAAAGCAATACCTGTAACACTCAGTATAATCAGAATGATTATGGCACTGAGTCCAATTTTCTGATGAATATTGATAAGGGATCGAATGTTCACTGTGCGGTCGCAGTATTCCGTTGCTGATTCATTTGCGTTGTTGATCTAAATACAATGCCATTCTAGCCAATCTGGTGACCGCACGCCAGGAAAGCGTAGCTCCAGTGATACTGTCTACCCGGTTTTTTAACTTACGCTCTTCGGTAAGGCTGTTGTTATCAAACTGTTTAGTGAAGAAAGGCAATTTTACCTCCCAACCGCGACTCTCTCTAAAGGCGAGTATTCTCAGTTTTTCGATTTTGTTATTTTCGATCACAATTCCAACATCTATATAGCGTTCTCTGCCGATTTCTTGGAGTATCCAAATACTTTTTTCTGGAGTTTGGCTACTCGTCCAGTATGTTACTCTAAGCTGATGATAGGGGTGACCAAGAATATCTATGATGACTTTCTTAGTGTCACCAATTAACCAGATTTTGTTGCTGGTAACGGTTTTATCACTGACAAAATTCTGTTTAATAAAATCAGGATAGTTAGGGCTTGCTTGAGCAGTGGACAGTATTAAAAACCCACAAATCAAAATGCTATGTAAATACAGTTTTTTCATTAGATGTATTGTTTAAAAAGTGATTGTTGGTTTAATTTTAGCAGGGCTATTGGTTAGTTTGATTTGAGTAATAATTAACAAAGGCTGGAATTATCCAGCCTTTTTATATGCTATGAACAGTCAAGCCCATCTCTAAGCGGCGGCATTAGGTGTTCATAACGTTCATCTGTAAGCAGGCGAAGGAAGCACTCTAAACCGTCGATTTCAGCATCACTCATTTGAGTTTGCCCCAAAAGCCCAAAGTCGATGGTGCTAGGGTGGGTGGTCTCACCCCAAGGAGCCCCGGTTTCAGGGTTGTTTGGCCTGTTACTACCGATTACATTTCCTCTAAAGTCATAAAAGTCCAAAACTGTTTTCAGTTCTTTAAAAACGCCATTGTGCATATAGGGCCCGGTAACAGCGATATTTCTTAAAGTTGGAGTTTTGTATTTGCCTTTTAGCGCAGGGTCGTTTACGTCAGGGTGGCCGAATAGCCCTTGATCACCATTCGCAACAAACTCGGCATGTAAACCTTTTGATTGCACAGCCGATATTAGTGCGGTATTGTCGGGCACGCCAAGATTGAAATACTTATAGTTTGTAAAAGTCTGATTTTCGGCAAACTCATCCCGAATATCATCAATCTGGTGGCAGTTTACGCAACTGCTATTGGCTGGACTGAAAAAAACTGACTTACCCGTTAATTCTGCAAAGCTAATAGTATATTCGCCACGCAGGTATTTATCCCACTTGGAATCGAATGGAGCAAATTCATCAGTTTTTTCGAACTTCCCAATAGCAACGGTCATATTTAAGTAAGCATTGTCGACATCGTCAAAAATATTCTCACCGTAAAACTCTTTGAAAGCAGCCACGTAGTTTTCGTTTTCTTGAATTCTAGCTACAACCGATGCTTTGTCAGGCATCATCATTTCTACGCTATCCAGAGGAGGCCCTCCAGCCTGACCTTTAAGGTCAGCAGCACGACCATCGTGAAATTGACCACCCATATAGCCATTGAGTTTGGAGTCTGCTGTATCCGGCAGTTGTTGGAAAACCGGTGCAAATTGTGCATAAGAAACGGTAGGTGCATTTCTTACCCCTATGGAAAAGTTGTCATCACCCAAAGAGACCCCTATTGCCGTGGCTTCATTATCTCTGACATCAACAAAAGCGTGGTTCGGGTCATGACATGTCGCACAGGACATGCTTCTATTCAAAGATAGATTGGTTTCATTGAATAAAGCTTCACCAAGTGCTTCCTGGGTTTTGAATACCAACTCTTGAGGAGGTGGTTCAGGTTCAGGTTGAGGGTCAGAACCACCGCCGCCTCCGCCGCCTCCACAACTCATCAAGAAGCCAGCGGAAATGACCACTATTGTTTTTTTAATAAACCGCTGCATTATCAACACCTACTTAATTATGATTTTTAGTCCTTTATCTTTCTGTTTAATTATAGCCCTATAAAATAATAACAACCTCGTAAACAAAAATTTCTTGATGTAAGTTATGTTTTCCAAATTAAGGTGAATTTTAATTACTTGA
>DBOI01000119.1:6596-28665 GCA_002299245.1 Hydrogenovibrio sp. UBA650 | reverse complement strand
AGGCCAATATCTAAATCGTCAATAGTGTGATTCCAGCGCGCAGCAAAATCAATATGGCGATCTTTATCGCTATTCTGGTATTTTGGTGAAATGACTTTAAGCCCGCCAAAGCCGGGGCGCAGGTCTCTATCGCCAAAATCCACTTCACGAAAGTGCGGTAGCACAAAAAGATCTACAGTTCCCCAGTCGCGGATCAGTTTGGCTTGAAGCATGACTTGTCCCAATCTCTGTTCATCATCAAGGCTTTCAATATAATCTATCTGATTAACCACATCGACCAAATGACGAGACTCAGTAACACCCCAGAACACTTTGCCAATGCCTGCGTGAATTTCCCAGTCATCTGCATAGCGGTACCACATCAGCTCTCGAATATCGGCATGGGTACGACTTTCACTTTGGTCATCGTAGCGGTAGAACAGCTTGGCCTTAATCTCAGAGTTGTCATCTATTGCTTGGTAGAATTCAGGTTCCACCGAAAATGACGTATACAGATTCTCTTGCTTTGGCTGATCGGCATCCTGAAAAAACTTCAAGGTCTCAATGCCAATTTTGGCGGTGAGCTCTTGCGCCAAAACTGGTTGAGAAATTAACAGGCCTGTAAAAAACAGCGTGTAGAGCGATCGCATTTTCATTAACGCAGTCTTTTGAGTTTAGATTTGTTGAAATCGGAATCTTTCAGGCCGGTTTTGAATTGATAGTTTGACCAGGTTAGAATCGATTTTTTGCCGGTTAAGTGATTGACCATCTCCATTTTGTTGGCGCGCCAGTATTTATCCAGATACTGGTTGTAATCAGAGAAAGTCAGGGTTTTCAGCAGTGCGCCTTTGCGATCATAAAAATCAGTTTTCCATGGACGGTATTCGATTTGATCAACCCAGGTGACCTGCTTGGTATAACCAGAAAACTCATCCACAGGATAGCGCTCTGAGACAAAGCAAGTTAGCTCTTGGTTCTGACCACAGGCTTCATCTTTTATGTACTTGTAGGTGTATTTTTCTACTTCCTGAGAACTCAAGTCTTCGTAGGCGAACTCACTGCCCATAAAAGGGCCTGATTTATTGCGTGAGCTGATTCGTTTTACTCGCTTTAAGGCTGGAAGATATAACCACTGGTCATCTGCGCCTTCAATGTGACTGAAAGTTAAGAAGGCCGTGCCACGTACGTCTTTTGGTTTGTCGAAAATGCTCAAGCTTTTATCACCATCACCTATTACTTCGAGTGTCTTGGTGCGTATTTCGCGCTCACTGGTTTGGCCCTGTTTATTTACCAATAGCATCTTCATATTGGAGGTGATATCGCCCCAGCCATCATCGAGCTCGTTGGCTTTTTTAGCGATTTCCAGACCTTTTTCTTCAGGAGTTTGTGCCATAACGTTAAAGCTCAGAAGACTCATGCCCATGGCGATTATCAAGATTGGTTTCATATGCTGTTCTCCTTTGTAGCAGCAATACTTTCAGTTGGCGTGTTTTGCTCAGATTTGTCCTTATCGACTCGCAATAATAGAGCAGGCAGGAATAGGAAGTCCAGAATTAGTGCACAGGCGATGGTGATGGCCATTAGAATTCCGGTTTGTTGATTGACTAAGAAAGATGACTGCGATAGCAATGCAAAACCGAATACTAGAACAATGGTGGTCACCCATAAGGCCTGACCGACAGTTGTAAAAGCATAGCGAATGGCATCTTGAGTTCCAAGTCCTTTCTCGCGACGTGCTCGCAGGTATTTGCTTAAAAAGTGTACTGTATCATCGACCACAATCCCGATAGAGATCGCAAATACAAAAGCGGCGGCCATCCCTAAAACTCCATAGGTTAGAGCCCAAATACCGATTGCTGCAATTGCAGGTGTCAAGTTAGGTACCAGGCTCAAGAGCCCCATTTTAGTGCTGCGCAGAGCAAATAGTAGAATAAATGAGATCAGTACCAGAGCCACGGATGAACCGGTTAGCATCTGTTCAATATTGCGCATAGTGATATTGGAGAACATAATGCCGGTACTGGTTCCCTGGGCGTGCATCGCTTCAAAAGTATTGTCTTTTAACCACTGTTCCGCGCGAGCATTAAAGTCAATAATCTGCGAGGTGGCTAGGTCTCCTAGGGTTACCGCCACCTTGGTTGCCGATTTATCGACATTAATCTGATTGTTAAGATCGAGGCCATACGGCAGTGACATTTCGTAAAGTAGCAGGTATTGAGCTGCCAGCTCCTGCTCTTCAGGAATTTTGTACCAGGTCTGATCGTCGGCGTGCAGGTTCTTATTTAATCTTTTAATGGTGTCGCTGATACTGTTGACGTGAACCACTTCCGGTTGTTCATAGAGCCAGTCCTGGAAACGAGCGATCCCTTCAAGGAACTCAGGGTTGTTGATTCCCTGTGATTCCCCAGACTCGATTGAGTAGAAGGCGAAGTTGATTCCAGTCAGGTTGTCGATAACGTAATCAGAACTGGTACGGAACTCAATGCTTTCATCAAAATACTCAACAAAGTTATCGTCGATTTCTATTCTTGGAATCATCGACCCCAGGAATAGAAGTACAGCGATGCTCCCCCAGAAAAAAGCTTTCTGTTTGGCAATCACAAAGTCGGCCAGTTTTTCCATGGACTCTTTGTGATCAGGATCAACATTGGCACTAACT
This sequence comes from Hydrogenovibrio sp. UBA650, assembly GCA_002299245.1. Classification (GTDB taxonomy): domain Bacteria; phylum Pseudomonadota; class Gammaproteobacteria; order Thiomicrospirales; family Thiomicrospiraceae; genus Thiomicrorhabdus. Next base: position 26,027 of record DBOI01000119.1, on the reverse strand, counting down.
TTAACAGGTAGCACTGCTACCCAGGCTGGTAAAAATGTTACCGAGAAGATAAAGGCAAACATCACACCCATGGCGGTGATATTACCGAGGTCATGGAATGGTGGCGCATCACTGGAGTTCATCGCCAAGAAACCGATTGCTGTAGTGATACTGGTGAGGAAAATTGGTCCCATATTGATACGTAAGCTCTCTACAATCGCCTCATTTTTCTCCATGCCTTTTTTCATCAATGCGAGCATCGAGATCAAAAAGTGCACACTGTCAGCAACTGCCAAAGTCATAATGATAGTTGGTGCCGATGCGGAAGGCGGGGTTAGAGCGATACCGAACCAACCGGCCATGCCCATGGCGGTCATAATTGAGAAAGCGATAACAAATACAATTCCGATCAGGCTGGAGACAGATTTTAGGAGTAACAGTAGCAAAATAAATATGAACAGATACATGATTGGAATCAGGGTCTGCATATCTTTCATACTGGCTTCATTGAAGGCATTATTTAGATAGGTAATCCCACTGGTATGTACCTCAAACTGCGGATACTTAGCCTTAAACTCACGGAGCAAGTTGCGGGTAAATTCAACCGCTTCGGGAGTTTCTGTCTGGTTCTGCTGGGAAAATTGGTTGATGATGTTAATCCCGGTTATAGAGCCGTCTTTATTAATCACGGAATTAACCAGTCGAGGTTCATTCATCACAATTTGGCGAATTTCTGCAATCCGTTCTGGAGTCAGGTTTTCTGCGCGATAGACCAAATCTTCAACAATTAGATCATCCTCTTCGGCATAGGTGTGTTGATAGTTGGTAATGGAATCAACTCGGCTGGAATAGGGAATTTGCCAGGCCTGTTTGGTTAGCCACTCAATAGCCGCCAGGTTGTCTTTGGTGAAGATATCACCGTTGTCCGGGGTAAGGGCGATTAGAATGTTATCTTCCTTACTGTATGTATTTTGCAAGGCCTCAAACGCCATCAGTTCAGGGTTTTCATCACTGAAAAAGACTCGGTAATCGGTATCAAAGCTGAGATGCTTGCCGCCGCTGGCAATCATGATGGCTATGACAAAAGACAGCAGAATGACTAACCATCTAAAACGAATAATTGCTTGCGCATAGTTTTGAACTGGTGAGGTTTGCATCTATTCTTCCTCTGATATGAATAGGAATTATTCTTGTTATTGTCCGGAATGATTAACTAATTGAAATAGTAGATTTTTCAAAACATTGTTGCTTATATAGAACAATTAATCCTGTTAATCCATCCCTTCTATTTTTCGTATCTCATCGCTGATAAAGTCAATAAAACTTGTTAAAGCTTTGCTGAGGTGATGCCTACTTGGATAGACTGCGAATATATTTGGGCTTTCCAATTCCAGTGTTGGCAGAACGGGTTGGAGTTTGCCGGAAGAGACTTCTGTTTTGCAAAGAACAAGCGGCAGCACGGCGATTCCATGGTTTCTTAAGGCCATTGCCTTATTGAAAGCCATGCTATTTGATGAAAGTTGAAACTGCTCTCTGACAAAGGGTTGATGGCCTTTGATATTTAACAGGGTCTGCTGTATGTTCATCAAAATATGATTATGCTTAGTTAGATCTTCCAGGTTTTTTATTGGAGGGTGGTTTTTTAAGTATTCTGGACTGGCAAAAAATCCCATTGCTGGACTGGCTAGGCGCTTGGCAATATAGCTAGAATCTTCAAGTTCTCGCCCTATACGAATGGCTAAATCAAAACCTTCTTCAATCAGATTGTGATTGTCGGTACTGAAGTGCATTTCAAATTTAATTTGCGGAAAACGATTTAAAAATGCCGGTAGTACTTCCGCCATTAAGGTCGTTCCAACTTCTGCAGCCATTGTTACCTTGAGTTGTCCCTTGACATTAAGTTGATCATCAATGATTGAGGCTTGGGCTTGATGTAAGCCCTCAATTAGAGGTAGACAGCTTTGATAGTACTTGTCTCCGGCATTGGTTAAACTAAGTTGTCTTGTCGATCGGTTAAGTAAGCGAAGATTTAATTCTGATTCCAAGGCCTGGATATTTCGGCTTAAAGTTGATTTCGGGATTCCGAGTTTTTTAGCAGCTTTGGTATAGCTTTTACACTCTACGACATTAATAAAATAATGAATTCGATTTAAGTCAATTTTTCCGGCCATGGCTTTTTACTTACTATTCTTGCAACAACAAATTTAACAATTAGAATGAGGTTATGTTAAACACTCGGGAATTAAAAATGTCAGAAACATCAATCAATATTCAAGCAGTAAAAGACTATTTACTTAACTTACAAGACGATATATGTGCTCAGCTAGCTGCGGAAGATGGTAGCAAGGATTTCATAATTGACGAGTGGCAACGAGAGGGTGAAGAGGGCGTTATGAAGCTTAGCGGTGGAGGCCGTACTCGGGTAATGGAAGCGGGCGCTGTGATTGAAAAGGGTGGCGTCAATTTCTCGCATGTAAAGGGTAAAAATCTGCCTCCATCTGCAACTGCGCACCGACCGGAATTGGCAGGCCGCTCTTTTCAGGCTTTGGGGGTCTCATTGGTTATTCACCCGAACAATCCTTATGTGCCAACATCGCACGCCAATGTTCGTTTATTTGTTGCTGAAAAAGAAGGTGAAGAGGCCGTTTGGTGGTTTGGTGGTGGTTTTGATTTAACCCCGTACTATCCATTTGACGAAGATGTTGTGCATTGGCATTTACAGTCGGATGCTGCCTGTAAAGATTTTGGTGAAGCGGTATACCCAAAATACAAAGAGTGGTGCGATGACTATTTTTATTTGAAGCACCGCAATGAGACTCGCGGTGTAGGCGGCCTGTTCTTTGATGATCTCAATGAAACCGTATTTGGCTGGGATTTTGAAAAGTGCTTTGCATTTATGCAGTCGGTCGGTGATCATTATATTAAGGCTTATCGTCCAATAGTAGCTCGCCGCAAGGATATGCAGTTTGGAGAGCGGCAAAGAGGCTTTCAGCTTTATCGCCGAGGCCGTTATGCTGAGTTTAATCTGGCATTTGATCGCGGTACTATCTTTGGCCTGCAAACAGGCGGACGCACTGAATCCATTCTGATGTCTATGCCGCCTCTGGTTACATGGAAATACGATTATCACCCTGAACCGGGTAGTGACGAGGCAAGAATATACGACTATCTAACTCCAAGAGACTGGCTTAAAGAGTTAGCATAATTTTATGGATAAGTTACGTGTAGATAAATGGCTTTGGGCGGCTCGATTTTTTAAAACTCGCGGTGTTGCTCTAGATGCAATCAAGGCTGGAAAAGTTGAGCTCAATGGCCACAAACCCAAGCCGAGTAAAACCCTCGCCGTTGGTGATAAACTTAAAATCACTCAAGTTCACAGACAAGTAGAAATTACGGTGCTTGAAGTTATCGACAAGCGCGGCAATGCAGAGATGGCAGTTAAACTCTATCAGCTTGATAGTGAAGTTCTGAACCAGAGAAAACCTAGTGCTGATATGGCGCTTGTTGGCTATCGGGAAAAGGGAGCAGGAAGACCGACCAAGAGAGATAGAAGAAAAATTGATAATATGAATTTTTGAAAGCTAATAAAAAACCCCGCTTAGCGGGGTTTTTTATTAATGGAAATCTAAAAACTTGAATTATTGACCCATTGCAGCACGCTTTTTAGCGATTAGGTTCTGGATAATTGGAGTCATGATGATATCCATTGCATTAACCATTTGGGTACCAGAACAGATCATCGTGGTCTCATTCTGTAACCATGCACCTTCGATTTGATCGACGATCAAGCTTAGATCTTCGATATCTTTATGACGAACGTGAGTGATGATTAGTGAATCTTCAGGTGCAGGACCCATGGGTGCAACTTCAGTTTGAGTTGAGAATGGGTCAGAAGTATCAACTAGAGGGATACGCTGGAAGTTAACGTGAGTACGGTGGAACTGAGGAACAATGTATTCCATATAGTCATCCATACGCTCCATGATTACATCGCGAACTTGAGCAACAGAATATGGACGCTCAGAAGTATCGCGGTAGATTTTTTGCATCCACTCAATGTTAACAACCGGAGCAACACCGATACCTAGATCAACGTGCTGTGCAACATCGTACATACCTTCTTGCGGACCGTGATCCATACGCTTAACCATTCCGTGTAGACCTTCATAGAACATGATGTCTGTGCCTTCCGGGATTGGTTCCCAAGGAGTAAACTCTCCTGGTAGTAGGTTTGTTCCTAGGCGCGCGTTGTGCTCATCAGCTTCTTCTTCAGAGTGGATGTAGTAGCGGCGTTCACCAGTACCAGTTTCTTTATAGGTTTTAAATACTTCTTCTAGTTTTTGGAACTCATTGGCGTACTCAGAGAAGTGAGTTAGAACTGGACCACCATTCTCTTTAGATTCAGCAACTTTTGCGCGCATGTCAACACGAGAATATTTGTGGAAGCTGTCGCCTTCAACGATTGCAACGTTTAGGTTTTCACGTTCAAAAATTGCTTCAACGGCGCGTTTTACAAATGAAGTACCTGCTCCTGACGACCCAGTTACAGTAACAATTGGATGGTTTACTGACATAAAATGTCTCCTAAATTCAACAGCTTATCTGTGTGATAGCCGTGTGTTTTACTTTTGATTATTCTTCTTAGCTTTAGACTAGTGACGCATATTAGAAACTAAAAATGACTAATTTTCAAAATTAATTAGATGAAGCTTTTAAGACATTGCTATGGATAACAATGTCTTAGAGCAAAAGTGTTGGCCTGTTAAATGTCTAGGTTTTCGACTTGTAGAGCGTTAGATTCGATGAAATCTCGGCGAGGTTCAACTTCATCACCCATTAGGGTTGTGAAAATCTGGTCTGCCATCATCGCATCTTTAATGGTTACCTGAAGCAAACGTCGTGCTTCAGCGTTCATGGTTGTCTCCCAAAGCTGTTCAGGGTTCATTTCACCCAAACCTTTGTAGCGTTGGATATTTTGGCCACGCTTGGTTTCATTAAATAGCCAGTCAATGGCCTCTTCAAAACTATCGATTGGTTGCTTTTTCTCGCCACGTTGGATATAGGCGTTAGCAGATAGTAGACCCTGTAGTGCTTTTCCAAGTTCTACTATCTGCATATAGTCTTTAGCTTCAAAAAATTCGGCATCGTAAACCTGAGTACTCAAAGTACCGTGTTCACGTTGTTGTAGTCGAATCTGGAATTTGGCATCACTGTCCATATCCGATGCGGGTTCGTAGCTCAGTTGATATTCAACTTTGTTGAGTTCACCGTTGGCTTTTAGCGGAGCGAGTATTCTCTCGTTCCAAGCTTCAATATGGCTACTGTCATTTAGCATTTCAATCGTCATTTGCGGCTGATCAATCAACAGGTTCAGGAACACAGAGTTATAACGACGAGCCAAACGCTCAATGGTATGCTTGGTTTTGAAGTACTCTTTTGCCAAGGATTCCAGGCCAAGGCCACTGATTGGCGGAGCTCCGTCAGCAGTCACCAGTTGAGCATTATCAATTGCCGACTGCAATAGATAAGCCTCAAGCTCACCATCATCTTTGAGGTAGGTTTCCTGTTTACCTTTTTTGACTTTGTAGAGAGGTGGCTGGGCAATATAGATATAGCCTTTTTCAACCAATTCAGGGTATTGACGGTAGAAGAAGGTTAATAATAGAGTACGGATGTGTGATCCATCGACATCGGCATCAGTCATAATAATAATGCGGTGATAACGGAGTTTTTCAGGGTTGTAGTCTTCACCAATACCGCAGCCCAATGCAGTGATCAGGGTGCCAACTTCAGCCGAGGAAAGCATCTTGTCAAAGCGGGCTTTCTCAACGTTAAGAATTTTACCTTTAAGCGGCAGAATTGCCTGAGTTTTACGGTCTCGACCCTGCTTTGCAGAGCCCCCTGCGGAGTCACCCTCCACCAGGTAGAGTTCAGAAAGAGCCGGATCTTTCTCTTGGCAATCGGCCAGTTTTCCTGGCAGGCCTGCAATATCCAATGCACCTTTACGGCGAGTCATTTCGCGAGCTTTACGGGCCGCTTCACGAGCGCGTGCTGCATCGACTATCTTCGAGAACACTGCTTGAGCATCTTTTGGGTTTTCCAACAGGAATTCAGCCAGTTTCTCGTTCATGGCGGTTTCTACGGCACTTTTTACTTCCGATGAAACTAGCTTATCTTTGGTTTGAGAAGAGAATTTTGGGTCTGGCACCTTAACCGAGATAACTGCTGCCAAACCTTCTCGAGCATCATCACCAGAGACGTTCATCTTATACTTTTTAGTCAGGCCTTCATTGTCGGCATAGCTTTTCAGAGTACGAGTTAAAGCGGCACGGAAACCGGATAGGTGAGTACCACCATCGCGCTGAGGGATATTGTTGGTAAAGCAGAAAATTGACTCTTGATAGGCCTCAGACCACTGCATAGCGACTTCAACCGTGATGTCGTCTTTCATAGTGCTGAAATAGAAGGCCTTATCATGAATTGGGGTTTTATTGGTGTTGATATAGTCAACAAACGCCTTGATTCCACCTTCAAATTCAAAGATTTCATGGCGTTCATCGCGTTTATCAACTAGCTCAATATGCACGCCAGAGTTCAGGAATGAAAGCTCACGTAAGCGTTTTAGTAAGTAGTCAAAATCAAATTCAGTTTGGCTGAAGGTCTCTTTACTCGGTAGGAAGCGGATCTCTGTTCCTGTTAAATCGGTATCTTCGACTGCTTCCAGTGGGGCATCTGGAACACCGTGAGTATAGGTCTGCTTCCAAACTTTACCCTCACGTTTAATGGTTAGGTAGAGTTTTTCAGATAGTGCATTTACAACCGAAACCCCGACCCCGTGTAAACCACCGGAAACCTTGTAGGAGTTATCATCGAACTTACCACCGGCGTGTAGAACAGTCATAATTACTTCTGCAGCGGATACTCCCTCTTCTGGGTGCATGCCAACTGGGATACCACGACCATTATCGGTAACAGAGACAGAACCATCGGTATGAATGGTAACTACGACCTTGTCACAGTGGCCGGCGAGGGCTTCATCGATACCGTTATCGACCACTTCAAATACCATGTGGTGGAGTCCAGTACCGTCATCAGTATCACCAATGTACATTCCAGGACGTTTGCGGACTGCATCCAGGCCTTTTAAAACCTTGATGGAGGAGGAGTCGTATTGCGTTTCTTCAGACATAAACTCAATTCTTTTTAGGGTAGTTTCAGACTGATTTAAAGGCCTGTAAACTAAGGTTGTTTTTGCTACTTAAAAATCTAGGTAATATTACCACAGAAAGCATTCAATTAACATGCTCTAAATATAAAGCTAAATCGAGGTTTTTTGAAGATTACAGACGGTGGCTGGAACCCCTGTAGTAATAGGCTTAAAAATGTAGTAAATACTCTTGCAAGTTTTCACTAGCCAGTGATCAAAAGTGGCCAATCGGTTTCAGGATCATCAATGACCCTGAATGGTATTTCGTAGATCTCTTCAAGGCGCTCTGGAGTCATAACTTTTTGCATAGTGTCGCAGGTCAGCATTTGAGCGTTTTTCATCACCAGTACATGGTCTGAATACTGTGCCGTGAGATGAAGGTCGTGAAGCACGTTTATAACTGTTAGGCCTTGAGTTTGTAGGCGTTTCAAGATAATGAATACTTGATGCTGATGAGTAGGGTCTAGATTGGCGACCGCTTCATCGAGGAATAAAATTTTACCTGCCAGCGACTCCTCAAATGAATCTTTACAGAGTTGGACTAAGACTCGAGCAAATTGAACACGCTGTTTTTCACCTCCTGAAAGCGAGGTGTAGTCTCGGTCCCAATAGGCTTCAAGATCGACAATTTTTAAGGCCTCTCTGGAAATTTCGTAATCGTGAGGACCTTCGGCCAGTCCGTTAACATAGGGGCTTCTGCCCATAAGGACCACTTCGGCAACTTTAAAAGAAAAGTTGAGAGATACACTTTGTGGTAAAACCGCGCGTTTCAATGCCAGTTCTTTACTCTCCCAGTCATTAATATCCTGGTGTGCGATCTCAACAATACCCTCTGCTTTGGCGTCACCTGTCAACAGAGAAAGCAGGGTTGATTTTCCGGCTCCATTTGGACCGATAATACTAAAAATTGAACCCTCTTCAACTTCAAAGCTGACATTCTTGATAAGTTGCGAACTACCGACGCTGTAATTTAGGTTGGTTGCTTTCAGGATACTCAAAATGTGTTTCTCCCCATTCTATTCATCAGTAGCCAGAGGAAGAAAGGCCCGCCAGTAATTGACATAATAATTCCAATCGGTAATTCGGCGGGAATAACAATAATTCGAGCAATCAGGTCTGCAAATAGAATAACTGCGGATCCAAGTATCATTGAACCGGGCAGAACTATGCGGTGATCAGGCCCGGCAAGTAAGCGAACCAGGTGAGGCACAACTAAGCCAACAAAACCGATAATCCCGGCTGCTGAAACAGCAGCACCCACTAAAAGCGCAGAGAGCATAATGACTTGAATTTTAGTTTTATCGGGATCAAAACCGAGGTGACCAGATATATTTTCACCAATTAGAAAAGCGTTAAGAGAGCGTGCATGCATCGGTAGTGCAATGACGGCAATCAGAACCAGAGGAATAATACTGAAGATTGCTTCCCAAGTGGCACTTGCCAGGCTTCCCATTGTCCAGAATGTCAGGGTGCGCAATTGCCCATCATCGGCCATATAGGTAAGAATTCCAATTCCTCCTCCTGCGATGGTGCCTATGGCAATCCCCGCCAAAAGCATGGTGGGAATCGAGGTTTTACCATTTCTGGTCGACAGCTTGTAAACAAGTAGTGTTGTGGTGACCCCACCAACAAAAGCGGATACTGGTAGCGTGAATATGCCCAAAAAGTTACCCGAAAGAACTATGACAGCAATAGCTGCAAAAGCAGCACCTTGGGAAACACCAATCAGTCCGGGATCTGCAAGAGGGTTTCGGAACAAGCCTTGCATTGCGGCACCTGCAACCGCTAGAGATAGGCCGACTAAAATCCCTAAAACCACCCTTGGAAAACGAATATTCCAAAATACCGTCTCTTCAACGGTAGTGTAATAGGCCGAAAGATCGATACTTAGAAGGCTTGCTAGCGGTGACACCAAGATAGCGAGTACGCTTAATGGGCTCATTGCAAAGGCGCCAATGGTAAGTGACGCCAGAATAGATAAAGCTAGTAACAGGCTAAAAAAGCCTAGATAGATACCGTAGTTGAGCCCGTGAGATTTACTCACTGGCTTAACTTCAGTTGACATAGAGGTGTTCCGCTAAATCCTTAACGGCTTGGCCAACGCGAGGCCCAAAGCCCAATAGATAGCTACCGTCCATAGTGATTACTTTGTTGTTTTTAACCGCTGGTGTCAGTTTAAGAACAGGGTGTTCCATAATTCCTTTTTTACCGCCATTTACTCTGCGAGTGTGGTTCATCATTAAAATGACTTCAGGGTTTACCGCAAGAATCTGTTCTGGCGTTAGAGGCTTGAAGCCTTCAAAGCTGGTCATTGCGTTTTCACCACCTGCAAGCTTGATCATACTGTCTGCTTGAGTGTTTACTCCAGATACCATCAGGCTGCCGTTACGAGGGCTGAGAATGAAAAGAACCTTTGGCTTCTTGTCTTGATTTTTACTGATGATAGCATTGGCTTCAGCCATGTCAGATTTGATCTTTTTGATAATCTTCTGACCCTTCTCTTCTTCACCGAGATATTTAGACATGGTAGCCACTTTTTCAATAGTACCTTCAATTGAGAATTCACTAGGCACAATTTGCATATTGACGCCGGTCTCTTTCAACTGTTTGATCACAACTGGAGGGCCCGCTTCAGTGGTCATAAAAATTACGGTCGGTTCCATTGATAAGATACCTTCTGCAGATAGCTGGCGCATATAACCGACTTTAGGTGTTTTTGCAGCTGCAGCAGGATAGTTACTGGTGGTGTCAGTTGCTACCAGCAAATCCTCTTTATTGAGTTCGTAAACGATCTCGGTGACATTGCCACCCAGTGAAATAATGCGCTCTTCTGCAGAGAATGCCATTGTTGAAAATGCGGCTAAAAAAATGCCTAGTAAGGTTTTCATAGTGATTCCTTATGGAGTTTTACCGTTTTGGCAGTGCTTCAAGCATACTGCTCCACTCTTGCGGTTCGGGTTCGTTTTTGGCTCGTTTGGGGGTTAGGAACATCATGACTGTTCCATTTTTATCGTAGACTTCCAGCGAGGTCAAAATACCAGAACTGGTTGGTTTTTTAACTACCCACACTTGACCTACAGCACTGGTTAAAACATGAAGATTGAAGTTTGGGTCGAGTACATTCATCCAAGGCCCCATCTCTTTTGTCTGTTTGAAAGGGCCTGAATAGATTTGGGTAACAGCATGGTTACTAACAAATACCATGGCTGATATATTTTGCGCTGAAACTTGTTCAATTAAACTTTTAATGGCATCCAGCTCAACTTGCCAAGCGTGGCTGTCTCCAATTGCTTGCAGGCCCTGGAGTCGGCTCAAACCAAACTCATTTAGCACATTCTGCATATCGTGTACGTCTTGCATAGCCAGCCAGGCTTGTTTAAAGGCATCAACATCAACCGGTACGAAGTCAGTGGAAACCTGAACCGCAGACATCAAATCAAAATCTGCGGGGGTAGAATTCGCAGTATAGTCTGCAACCATCTGGTCCCACTGTTGAGTATGGTCTCTGTTTTTTAAATAGACTTTGTGAATTGCGGCGCCTGATTTATCAAAGAACTGAATACTGCGCAAAGTCTGATTGGCATGCTGGTTTTGCGATGCAAACGCATAACGATATTCGGCAAAATTGATTCTTAAATCTATATCAGAAAATGCCACTCCTCTATCAGGATGACGGTGAAATTTGATTTCAGGGAATTCCGCAGACAGCTCGTGAACAGCAATGTCGTTTCTAACCAAGCTCATGACCTTGCCCATTTTTGTAAACTCGGCAAATAGGGCTTTAAAGTCTCCTTCAAGTAAGGTCACATTATCCGAAATACCAGTAGCCAAAAGCTCCATTTCTGAAACATTCAGGCTTTCGGCGGCATCGCGAATACGAGTTCGAGGGTTCTCTTCAAGAAGAGCATCCCACTTTTGTTTGAGTTCTGGTTTGTATCGGCTAAGCGGCGCCATCTTGCTGTTCTTCTTGCTTTTTGACTTTGTGGCCTTCTTTGAGATGCTCAACATTTGCCAGTTTGTCGCCGGTTAATTTGAAAGCCAGGCCAAAGCCTTTGGTTAAACCACCTTCATAAGGTTTCATGCGAATTAAGTGGAAGTCAGATTTACTGATAATTTCAAGGTTTACAAACTCACCAAATTTATCTTCAAACAATTTTTGCAGGTCTGGAATCTGGGAGTCATCGGCAGTTACCGTAGTAGCATTGGCCTGCATGGTAACGCGCTTGCGAGCAAAAATATGTTTTGCTTTTGCTTCATCTTCAACAAATAACAAACTAACCCTTCCATTTGCTAGAAGGTTTTGAGTTCTTTTTACGATGTCACTGACAAAAACATAGACATTGAAGTCTTCATCCATAATAAATGGCGCGTAGCTAACATCTGGGAGGCCATCATTGTCAACTGTTGCCATCATCAAGCTCTGCTTGGTTGTGATATATTTTTTAAATTCGTGTTGAATTCTGATTGTTTGATTTTCTTCAAACTTATTGTTGTTATTGTCAGTCATCTTAACCCCATAAAAGTAGTACAAAGTTCAAAACAGCATTAGAAGAAACCTGAGCAACATACTAAATTAAGTCTTTTAAACAAAGAGGTTAATGTAAGCCAATCTCGTTTAAAAGTAAAGATGCTGTTGAGAATTGTTATCAAATAAATTGCCCTTGATTGCTGCAAGTATCAAGGGCTGTTTTCATGCTTAAACCATCCATGTAGTTGGTTCTGGTATGGGTTGATTTTTGCTGAGGAAGCGGATTCCACGTACGCAACGAATCACAAACCATATAAAAACCAGCAATAGTACCAAGAAGCCGATAAAAACATATGTCAAGATTGCACCAATAATACTGTAGAGTAGCCCTATCCAGAAAGTGCGAATCTGGTATTGATAATGGCTATCCAGGTAGTTACCGTCGCCTTTATTGATATAAGCCATTATTACGCCGATGATGCCAGTGATTCCAAAAATCAGGCTGCTAAGATAAAGCACATAAATAATCATCGGTACCGTTATCGATGCTTCTGCTGACAGCTCAGAAGTATTTGTTTGGGTTTCATTTTGTTCGCTCATAAGCATCCTCACAATTTATATAGTTAGCTGTTTTGATTATAGCTAATCACATCAATTAATAAACAACAATCAAATCTGTTCAATACTACCGCCAGCAATAGTCCATACTCTAGTTGTTTCACTATTTAGAATCGGAATGAGCTGCATAGAGGTACTGGTAATAATGTGTTGAATCTTAAGAATTTGAAGTAATTCCAGTAGCTTATGTCGATGAGCTTCATCCAGTTCCGCTGGTAAGTCGTCTATGAGCATAATCACAGGCTCATTTAGAACTTTTTCGTGAAGGCTCGCTTGAGCTAGTAACAGCGCACAAACAAACAGTTTTTGCTGGCCTCTAGATAACACATTAATAGCTTCTTGTTGCGCGAATTTAAATCTAATATCTGCTCTATGCGAACCATATTGGGTATGTCCGAGCTGGCTATCTTTCGTATAGTTCAGCTGATATAACTTCAGCAGATCTTCAGTATTTTTTGGCCAGCCAGCGCGATATTGACAGGCCTCCTCAATTTCGATTTCGGGCATTAGTGCCTGACAGAAGGTAACCAAATAGGGCTCTAATTCAGAGAGATAGGCCTGTCGAATTGCATCTATTTTTAATGCGTTTTCAACCAAAGCACTATCCCAAAGCTGAACCTGGTCTTGAGGTAATTTCTTTTTTAGAGCGTGGTTTCGTTGTTTCAGAGCTTTTTGATAGTGCCGCCAACAGAGGATAAACTCTTCAGACTGATGGAAACAACCCCAGTCCATAAACTGGCGGCGAATCTTAGGGCCTTCTTCTAGCAATTTATGACTTTCAGGGGTTAGCAGTTGTACAGGTAAGCTTTTGGCAATTGGACCGTGAGTTTTCACTGTTTCGCCATCCATTCTTAGGTTGGTCTGTTCAAGGCTTTTTTGAATGCCTACTTTTTGCACCTGTTCAGTATTATGGCTGGAGATGATTTCGGCAAACATTACACAGTTGTCAGTATGATGGCGAATCAGCTGCTTGGATTGCTGGGAGCGGAATGAGCGGCCACTCGCCAGCAACCAGATGGCTTCAATAATCGCGGTTTTTCCTGCCGCATTATCGCCAACAATTAAGTTGAGTCCACTGGAAAAGTTGAATTGTGCAGATTCACAGTTGCGGAAGTTCTGCAGTGAAAGTCGGTTTAACTGAGTCATGCGTGTTTTAGACCAACGATCTACTCTTTACCCCAGTTATGGTGGGTAGGATCATCTTGCAGACTCGCTGGTTCTTGGTGAATCATAATATCCAGATCAGGGTCATATTCTTTGAGGTTATTGGTGACCTGCTCGGTAATATCATGAGCTTCTAGCACTGTTAAATTGTCATCAAGTTCAAGGTCAAACTGTACAAAGCGATTTGGTCCAGATTGATAGGTTCTTAGATCATTAAAACCACTGATATTTGGGGTTTTAAGAATGATTTCCTGAATCTCTTGACGAATATCATCGGGCAGTTCGCGATCCAGGAGTTGGTTGCCAGAGTCAATAGCAATTTTGAATGCGCTGCGTAGAATGAAAATAGCAATTAATAGGCCCAATAGCGGGTCTAGCCATTGTATGTGACTTAGCCATAAACTAATGATGACCAGTGTCATTGAAAATAGATCGCTAATGTAATGTAACGAGTCAGCACGAATCGCTGTCGAGTTAGTTTTAATAATAACGAAACGTTGGAAACTTATTAAAACCATAGTCATTACCAGAGCAAAGACCATATATAGAATCGCGCTTTCGGCATGTTGGAGCAACTGAGGGGACCAAAGGCGCTCAAAAGAATAGATGATCAGGTAAAAAGCTGAGCCAACAATGAAAATGCTTTGTGCTAAAGCTGCTAGGGGCTCTGCCTTACCGTGGCCAAATCGATGTTCGTTATCAGGTGGAGCCTGAGAGATAACAACCGCAACGGCAATCATTAAAGATGCCATGACATCCAGTGCCGAATCCAACAAGGATGCGAGGATCGCGACAGAGTCCATCCGCACCCAGGCAACCGACTTGATAAAAACTAAAATTAAAGCGGTCGCAACCGAGGCATAGGTGGCGATGATTATCCACTTAGCATTGCTAATCATCTGCTTATGAGGCCTGTTGTTTCTGATTGTTTTATAAACGCATTGGCATGACAACATGCTGACACTGACAGATATCAGTCTTGCCTTCGATCAAGCAGCTGCTGTTGGCATCTTTCATTAGCAGAGTTACCGTATCTTCCTGCATTGAGTTGAGAACGTCGAGAATATAGCTGACATTAAAGCCAACTTCCATCTCTGTTCCTTGATAGTCGATTGCCATATCTTCATGAGATTCGTCCTGCTCACTGTTAGAGGCGCTTACCGCAAGTAGGTTATTGGAAAGCATTAGACGAATGCCTTTGAACTTATCGTTAGATAGAATCGAGGCACGTTGCAGCAGGCTCTTTAGTAATTCACGATCCGTAGTAACCAGTTGATCATTATGTTGCGGAATGACGCGTCGGTAATCCGGGAAGCGACCATCCACCAGTTTACAGGTGAAAACTGTCTCTTCAAATTGTACTGTTAGATAGTTCTTTGCCAGTGCAAACTCAATAAGTGCATCGTCATCACCAATCAGTTTAGAAAGTTCTAAAACCCCTTTGCGCGGCAGTATTGCCTGAGTTGGAGCAAGACCATCGATTGCCAGATCAGTTGAGCAGGTTGAGAGGCGGTGCCCATCTGTCGCTACCACTCGAAGCGAGCCATTGCTGATATCAAACAGCATCCCATTAAGATAGAAACGCACATCTTGAATCGCCATTGCAAAACTAGAGTGATTAATGAGCTGTTTTAATTGGTGCTGAGATAGTGAAAATGACAGGTCTGCCTGGGTTAGATCGATGGTTGGGAAGTCTTCTGCCGGAAGTGTAGAAAGTTTGAATCTGGAACGCCCTGCAGCCAGGTTACAGCGAGAATCTTCAAAATCCATCACTATGGTTAAGCCGTCAGGCAGAGAACGCACGATGTTAATCAGTTTCAAAGCGGGCAAGGTAATCGCAAATTGACTGCTATCGGCGGACTCCAATTCGGTTTGGGCTCGGGTTTCAATCTCTAGATCAGAAGCGGTAACCGTTAGAGTGTTTTCGGAAACCTGAAATAGAATATTTCCCAGAATTGGCATGGTTTGACGTTTTTCGACAACGCCACCAACTGTTTGCAAGACTTTTAAAAGATTTTCACGGGTTAGAGTGATTTTCATGCCAAGTATCCCAATTCTTAATTAGTAATGATTCGAACTAAACTATTAAAATCATCTTCTATGTGATGATCGCTATCTCTTAACTCTTTTATCTTGCGCACAGCGTGAAGTACCGTTGTATGATCACGACCACCAAAAGCATCACCAATTTCAGGAAGACTGTGATTGGTAAGCTCTTTAGCAATACTCATCGCAATTTGTCGAGGCCGAGCAACGTTGCGAGATCTACGCTTGGATAAAATATCTGCCACACGGATTTTATAATAATCCGCAACGGTTTTTTGAATGTTTTCCAAAGTCACCATTTTCTGCTGCAAAGCCAGCAAATCTTTAAGTGCTTCTTTAACTAAATCTACCGTTAGGGTTTTCTGGGTAAACTGGGCATAAGCCCCGACGCGCTTTAAGGCACCTTCTAAATCACGAACATTGCCGCGTAGGCGTTTGGCTAAAAAGAAGGCGACATCATCCGGTAAGATGAACCCAAATTCAGAGGCCTTCTTAAGTAGAATCGCGACACGCATCTCAAATTCGGGAGGCTCAACGGCAATGGTCAAACCCCAGCCAAATCGTGACTTGAGTCGGTCTTCCAAGCCTTCAACCTCTTTCGGGAAGCGGTCACTCGTGAGAATAACCTGTTTATTGCCTTCTAGTAGGGTATTGAACGTATGGAAGAACTCTTCTTGAGACTGTTCTTTATTGGCAAAAAACTGAATATCATCGATTAATAAAGCATCTAATGAACGATAAAAGCGCTTGAATTCATCTATTTTGTTGTGGCGTAGAGCATTTACCATATCGGCAACAAAGCGCTCAGAATGAAGATAAACTACACGTGCATCTGGCTTATCTTTCATCAACTGGTTTCCGATGGCGTGCATCAAGTGAGTTTTACCAAGGCCGACTCCACCATAAATAAAAAATGGATTGTAACTACCGCCTGGGTTTTCAGCTACTTGTCTGGCTGCAGCTGCAGCAAGCTGGTTGGCTTTACCTTCAACGAAGGTTTCAAAGGTAAAACTAGAATTTAAATTATGTTTGATTGCCGATTTGGCACTTTTTTCGGTTTTGCTTGTCTTTTTCTGGCTTTCAGAGGCTTGTTTTTGTAGAGGTTGTGGAACGGTCGGTTCTGGTTCTTCTAGAGTTTCAAGGCTGTAGTCACCTATTTCAAGCTGAACGTCTGGCGTATTGGTTGGTGCCGCCATAGCGACTGCCTGACGAATGTTATCCATCAATCGCTTGTTTACCCACTCAAGAATAAAGGTGGAAGGTGCAAGCAAGCGGATTACCGACTCCTCTTCAACAGCTTGTAGTGGACGTATCCAAGTATGAAATTGCTGATCGTTAAGATCACTTTCTAAGAATTTAAGGCTTTGAGCCCAAAGTGTTGACAAGGTTGTATCCTCAAATATTTCACTCGAAAGCCAATAGTCACTACAACGCAGGGCGCAATATTTAACAGGCTATCAATGTCTTTGATAATGATAATCAATAACTGGTTTAGAGTATCGATTTATCACGGTTTTCCAAAGACGTTTTATTATTTCTATGTATATGAATGTAATTTTTTGCTGATTAGGTAGTTTGTTCTATCTAGTCAGAAGGTTTTCTACAAGTTTAAGACGCAAAAGATTGGCGGCTTCTTGTTGAGCTACGGTGCTCATTTTGTTTTAGGGATAGTATACCTGTGAATAACTTTAAAACAAGGTTTTTTTCTGTGGATAACTTTGTTGATAAAGCGTGTGGATAACTATGGTTAATATGAGTTTAAAGTTTTGTAATTAAATGCTTTTTTACGGTTTATCTGATTGGCTGAAAAACGATGTTTTCATGGCTAAAAAATTTAATGAAAAACAAAACCTCTATATGATTATTTATATTGGTTGTAGCTAAACTTTGCTTACACGAATCAAACTTTTAAAACCTAGCAGGAGAACTATACCAAATAATGCAGGCCTTTAAATCTATCTGTTTAGCATTGAATGCGAGTTTCTAGCATCAAACCGCTCAATAACTTTAGTCACTATTTGAGGTTTTTTCTTAGAAAAACTTAATAATATTGTTTCTGTGTACTTGGTTGGTTTTTAGGTAATCAATGCAAAGAATTTATGACCCCCTAATTTTGCTGATTGGTCAGTGGACAAATATTTGAGTAGACTTCAGCGACTCATTTATGAATATTATCTAATTTCATTAAATGAGTTTATTGATAACTAGTTATATAGAGGAGCTTAGATATGGCAGAGTTATTTTCAGATGAGTGGATGAATCAACTAAAAGACGCATGGAATGGCGACCCAGAAGTAAAGGATAAACTTGCGGAGATTAATTTCAATTCTGTAATTGTCTGTGGTTTTAAAAGCGATGACAATCCAACAGGTGTTTTTGTTGTAGAAAACGGTGAATGTACTCGCGCTGGTAGTTGGAGTGATGAAGTTGCTGACTGGGATATGCGCGCAGACAAAGAAAACTGGATGAAGTGGATGAAAAAACCCTTAGGGATGACTTCAATGGGAATGGCGGTTGCTACTGGTAAATTAAAATTTAACAGTGGTGATTTTGGTGCCATGATTAAAAATCCAAGTATGGCCGGCCCTTTTATTAAGAGTTTTGGTTTGATGTCACAGATTGGCGGTGAATAAACTAGATCACTGAATATCTCATTGGCCGTGTTCAAACACGGCCAATAGACAATTAATTAATACCCTCCTGTAAATTCCTTAAAATATTTATTCAAGAGTTATTGTTTTCTTGTTGATAACTCATTATAATTCCCGTCTTTCCGATTCTCGGAACAGTAATTTAAGGACAGAGACATGAAACGTACATTTCAACCAAGCGTAATCAAGCGTGCACGTACTCACGGTTTCCGTGCTCGTATGGCGACAAAAAACGGTCGTAAAGTATTGGCTGCTCGTCGCGCTAAAGGGCGTAAGCGTCTAACGCCATAATAATATGGTCCATAATTAATTTATGTGCATCTTTGCATGTGAATAAAAATTATGTCTGGGGAGTATATGAATTCTAATCGAGAGTTATCTGCTCACCCAGAACCCCCTTCTTCTATACAGCCAAACAATGCATTTCCCAAGTCCAATCGGCTGTTAAACCCTAAATCATTTTCCCATGTATTTGCTAATGCGGAACGCTTTGGAAATCGTAACTGGACTTTTATTGTCAGGCCTAATAATTACGGTTATCCGCGTTTAGGTTTAGCAATCGCAAAAAAGCAACTACCACGGGCTGTATGGCGAAATCGGATAAAAAGAGTTGCCAGAGAAGCATTTCGACTACATAAGTCTGATTTAAGTGGGTATGATATTGTGGTTTTAAGTCGCAAGGGTATGCAAGAGATTGATAATGTAACCCTGCATAAAAGTTTTCTGCACTTGGTACGCAAAATTCAAAACAGCAAGTTAAAGAATAAAAAGAGTAACTAGATGAACGCAAGATCTATTTGGTGGTTAGCCCTCGCATTTACGCTAACCTGGATTTGGCTGGAATGGTCGCAATTCACCGCACAAAAACAACAACAGGCATTAAAAACAAGTACCGCTCAAGAAGTTCCGGTAGCAAGCCAGAACAGCGTTGTTTCTGCCTCGCCAAATTCTGCAGCAGGGGATGTACCTACCGCTAACACTGGTGTTGTTGGTAATGAGTCGGTGCCGGTTCTGCAAAGTGGAATCCCACAAGGTAAACGCATTAGCGTTAAAACGGATACTTTAGAGCTGGTTATTGATACCAACGGTGGTGATATTCGCGATGCGAAGTTACTCAAATACGGTGCTACACAAGACCATTCTCAACCATTCCATTTGATGTCTGACCAAGGACCGTTGATCTATATGGCGCAGAATGGTCTGGCGACCATGCCGCAAGCCAAGTTGCCTGCACCAACTCACAAGAGCGTTTACCAGACCTCTCAAACCAATTATGAAATGACAGGCGATACTCTTTC
>DBOI01000119.1:0-6197 GCA_002299245.1 Hydrogenovibrio sp. UBA650 | reverse complement strand
AAATATCTAATTGATGTGAGCTATAAAGTTGAGAATGGTGCTGAAGAAGCTTGGGCAGGAAGCCTCTATTCACAATTGGTTCGCAACCCATATAACCCTGAAGATAACTGGATGATGTATACCTATACTGGTCCGGTTCTTTATGACGGCAATGCTGAAGAGAAATATGTAAAACACTCTTTCGATGATCTAAATACTCAACCAGTAGCTGGCCGTAATGTCGTTGGTGGTTGGGCTGCGATGATTCAGCAGTATTTCCTGACAGCAATTGTGCCAAATCAGGAAGCGCAGAATAGCTACTTTGCAAAACCTCTTTCAGAAGGCCGTTATGCAGTCGGTGTGGTGGAACCTAAAATTGAAGTAGCGCCAGGTCAGACTGGCACAGTCAGTTCTCAGCTTTATATTGGTCCAGAAACGACCAAGCAGCTGGCTGAAATCGCACCAGGTCTGGAACTAACAATTGATTACGGAATTCTGACTTTCCTGGCAGAACCACTGTTCTGGTTGCTGGATAAAATCTACAGCGTAGTTGGCAATTGGGGTGTGGCGATCATTATTCTGACCATTTTAATCAAATTGTTGTTCTACAAATTATCGGAAGCAGGTTATCGCTCAATGGCGCGAATGCGTAAATTCCAGCCTAAACTGCAGCAGCTTAAAGAGAACTATGGTGATGATAAAGTTGTCTTCCAGCAGAAAATGATGAAGCTCTATAAAGAAGAGAAGATTAATCCTCTAGGAGGTTGTCTTCCAATCTTTATTCAGATGCCGGTATTTATCGCGCTTTACTGGGTACTGCTTTACTCTGTAGAGATGCGCCAAGCACCATTCATGCTATGGATTGAAGACCTATCTGCTAAAGATCCATACTTCATTCTGCCGGTAATTATGGGTATTACCATGTTTGTCCAGATGAGGTTGAATCCATCAGCGATGATGGATGAGATGCAGCAGAAAGTCATGAAGATGTTGCCATTTATCTTCACCTTCTTCTTCATGTTCTTCCCCGCAGGCTTGGTTCTTTACTGGGTTGTAAACAACATTCTATCGGTTGCCCAGCAGTGGTATATCACTAAGAAAATTGAATCCGGTGAAGAGAAATAGAGGAATTTGAGATGCAATTAACTTATCAAAAACTGGGTTCAGATCACCCAATGTACGGCAAAGTAGAATACTTGGTTGCAGACGGTACACAACCCATTTGTTATAAGACCAAAGATGGCTATATTCCTTTGGAAGAAGGCGCAGCTCCAGCAGCGGCGGCTGCCACGTCTGAATCAACTAAGCCTGAGATGAGTAATACTCGTACACTTTATGTTCTTTCATTCAAGGTTAGCGGCGAAGCCGAAGAGATGACATTCACTTCTAAGAAAAAGCTGGATAAAACAGTGGCTTTCTATGAAGAGAAAGGTCTGATTACGGATATGAAAACAACAAGCTACGAGATTGTCGTTTAAGCAGATTAGATTGCTTCAAAAGCGCCCTTAATTGGGCGTTTTTTGTTTTAGAGACGCTTATCAATATAGAATACTGATTATGGAATTTGACAATATTGACACCATTGCTGCAATTGCGACCGCGCCGGGGCGTGGCGGGGTTGGTATTGTCCGCGTTTCGGGCGACAAGGCCGCTGCGATTGCAGAAGCGGTTTTGGGTAAAACACCCAAGCCACGTTACGCGCATTATGGTCCTTTCTTGGGTGAAAACGGCGAGACGCTTGATACGGGTATTGCGCTGTTTTTCACTAACCCCAACTCATTTACTGGTGAGGATATCTTAGAGCTGCAAGGCCACGGCGGCCCAGTGGTATTGCAATGGTTATTAAACCGAGTGGTGCAGCTTGGAGCGCGTTTAGCCGAGCCGGGTGAGTTCTCCAAACAAGCCTTTATGAATGACAAATTGGACTTGGCTCAAGCAGAAGCGATTGCCGATTTGATTGAAGCCTCCTCCGATCAGGCTGCTAAGTCTGCGATGCGTTCTTTACAAGGAGACTTCTCCCGTGAAGTAAATGTGTTGGTTGAAGAGCTGACTCAACTGCGTATCTATGTTGAAGCCGCAATTGATTTCCCGGAGGAAGAAATTGATTTTCTTTCCGATGGCAAAGTCGCCGGGCAGTTGGATGATATTCTTAATCGACTCAATCGAGTGTTTGAATCGGCTAAACAGGGTAGCCTGTTACGTGAAGGCATGTCCGTAGTGATCTTGGGTCGCCCCAATGCCGGTAAGTCGAGCCTGTTGAATGCGCTTTCAGGCAAAGAGACAGCAATCGTTACCGATATCGCAGGCACCACTCGCGATATTGTCAAAGAAGAGATCAATATTGATGGTATGCCGTTGCATATACTCGATACCGCTGGGGTGCGTGAAGCCACTGATCAAGTTGAACAGATTGGAATTGAACGCGCTTGGGCTGCATTGGACAACGCCGACCGCGTTTTGGTGATGTTACAAGCTGGTGAAGATATCCACGATGAAGATCAGATAATTCTCGATAAGCTACCGGAGCATATTCCAGTCACATTAGTGCGAAATAAAATTGATCTAATTGACCATGAGTCGATGTTGGAAGTCGAGTCAGGGTCTGGGCGGACGGTGATCTGGCTCTCTGCAAAACATAAGCTTGGTTTAGAGCTGCTAAGAGAGCACCTGAAAACCGAAATGGGTTATGCCCAGACCGAAGAGGGAGTGTTTATGGCACGTAAACGCCATCTAGACGCCCTGCAAACCGCTTTGAGCTGGACGCAAAATGGTAAACAGCAACTTGAAGAGTTTGCTGCGGGTGAGCTTTTGGCGGAAGACCTGCGTCTAGCTCAAGAAGCACTCTCAGAAATCACTGGCCGATTCTCTTCTGACGATTTACTCGGTCGTATCTTTACCTCTTTCTGTATTGGGAAATAAGTTCTTCAATTTAAGGTCTAATAAGTTGCTGCTAATAAGAGCAGTTAATAGACCTCTTGTATTTATTTAATTGCTTAGGCTTTTTTAATCTTTATAATCGGAATTTATGAAACATCTGTTTATGGCATTTATTATTCTGTTTGCATCGCTCTCCTCAAGCTGGGCGGGTGTAGCAGTGTCTGAAGCCAAAACCCCTAGTTCTCAATCTCATCATCAGATGATGCACCACCATATGATGGCAATGGATCACAGTGCTGACCACCAGAATCATGCGATGCCGCAAATGGCTTCTCATGATTGTTGTGAACCGGCAGAGACACATTCTGCCGTTGAAACCTGTATGCATGGCTTTAGTGAGTGTCAGTGCGATATGGGCTGTTCAATGAATACACCAGTGGCTACTCTTTCTGAATATGTGCTGCAAACCTCTCTTTCTGAACAGGCGTTAAAAACAGCTTTTACAGCTGCCATTTCGCAAACTTTTCTACAAACTTTAGACCGCCCTCCACAAGCTAGCTAAACCTTCTTTTTCGAGTTCTTTTTAAATTTTTAAAGAGCAATTTTAATTTTGAAGTTTTGGTGAAAGCTATGACCTTTTTGACTACCCGACAACTGTCGTTTATTGCGCTATTTAGCCTATTATTTACCTCTGCCTTTTCTGTAGTGGCAGAAGATCATGATCACTCAGGGCATATGCATGCCTCTGCTGATGAGTCCAGTGCCGATTCCGCAACAGGCTCTCAGACTCTGAGCTATAAATATGTCTGCCCAATGCACCCGCAAATTATTCGTGACCATGAAGGCACCTGCCCAATCTGTGGTATGGATTTGGTCAAACAGGCCTTTGAGAATGATATGCAGTCGCCAAAAATTTCGGCAGGTGGCGGCCAAGAGGGTCTTAAGCAAGGCTTAGCAATCCGAACCACAAAAGTTCAGCGCACAACCTTGTGGAAATATATCCCGACCTTTGGCAGAGTGGTAGCGGATCAGTCTTTGGTCACTCATGTTCACCCTTGGTCTTCAGGTTGGATTAAGGATTTGGCTGTGCGCAGTAATGGTGAAAGAGTCAAAAAAGGCCAGTTACTCTATCGGCTCTATGCGCCTGAAATTGTCACAGCACAACAGGACCTGATTTTGGCAGCAGAAAATCGAAAACGTCTTGGAAAAAATGCCAGCTCCTTAATTGATTCTGCTCGTGAGCGTTTGCGTTTACTTGGTTTAGAAAGGCAGACCATTCGATCAATTGAAAAACGTAAAAAACCTCTGACATTAATCCCCGTTTATGCAAAACAAAATGGAGTGGTATCTAATTTAGTTGTACAAAACGGCATGTATATCAAACCTGAAACCGAACTCATGACCATTACTGATTTGTCTCAAGTCTGGGTTGAGGCAGAGGTCTTGCCGTTGCAGCAAGATTGGATTGAGACTGGTTTAACTGTGAATATCACCACGGTTGCCCATCCCGGTCAGCGCTGGGAAAGTCATATCGACTATATCTATCCCGATGCCGATACCAATACCCAAGCACTGAGAGTTCGCCTGCCACTACTGAATGGCGATGAAAAACTAAAGCTCAATATGTTGACCGATATAGAGATTTACGGCGGTCCAAAACGAGATGCTCTGGCGATCCCTATGGAAGCTTTGATTGATGATGGCTTGCGCAAACGCGTGGTTAAACAGCTTGATGATGGACGCTTCCAAGTCTCTGAAGTCGTTACTGGGATGCAGACCAAAGGCGCGGTAGAAATTCTGGCCGGTCTCTCTGAAGGGGAACAGATCGTTGTCTCGGGGCAATTCCTGATTGATTCAGAAAGCCAGATTCAGGAAAACCTCAGACGCTTAATGAGTGTTGACACGTCTAACAAGCCGTCACAATCTGAAAGCGGCTTTGATCAAATTGACCACTCTGGTCATGCACACTAGGAGACTTTTATGATTAATCAAATCATCACTGCCTCCATTCAAAATCGCATACTGGTACTCTTAATCAGTTTGGCAATCGGCTTGTGGGGCTGGGTCTCTTTTCAGAATACCCCGCTGGATGCGATTCCCGATCTGTCCGATGTACAGGTCATTATTAAAACCCCATACCCAGGGCAAACACCGCAAGTGGTAGAAGATCAGGTGACCTATCCGATTTCCAGCCTAATGATGTCGGTACCTAAATCTAAAGCCGTGCGCGGCTACTCCTTTTTTGGCGATTCCTATGTCTATGTACTGTTTGATGATGGCACTGACCCTTACTGGGCCAGATCGCGTGTTTTGGAATACCTATCACAAGTTACCTCAGCACTGCCGTCAGAAGCACAACCAACATTGGGGCCAGATGCTTCCGGTGTGGGTTGGGTCTACCAGTATGTTCTGGCCGATAAGACACAACAGCAAGACTTGGCTCAGTTGCGCAGCTTGCAGGACTGGTTTTTAAAGTATGAGTTGCAATCAGTGCCCGGTGTTTCAGAAGTGGCTTCGATTGGTGGCATGGTTCGCCAGTATCAGGTGGTTGTTAACCCAAATAAACTGCGAGCCTACAACTTATCGATAACTCAGGTTTCCAAGGCAATTCAACAGGCCTCTAAAGAGGTCGGTGCCTCGGTGATCGAACAGGCTGAGGCGGAGTATATGGTCGCTGTTAAGGGTTATGTTACCGATTTAGAGGAGCTTGAAGAGCTTTATATTGGCCTTAACTCTGAACAGCAGACCCCGCTGCGTTTAAAGGATATTGCCGATATTAAATTCGGTGCTGAATCACGCCGAGGTATTGCTGAACTGGATGGAGAAGGTGAAGTGGTTGGCGGCATTGTCGTTATGCGTTCCGGCGAAAATGCGCTTCAAGTCATTGAAGCAGTTAAAGCCAAACTTGAGACTCTAAAATCTGGTTTGCCAGCAGGAGTCGAGCTGGTTGAGGTTTATAACCGTGCCGGACTGATTGAGCGCGCGGTGGACACCTTAAATGAAAAGCTACTCCAAGAGATGTTGGTTGTAGCTTTAGTTTCTTTGCTGTTCTTGTTGCATCTGCGCTCGGCACTGGTTGCGATTATCTCTCTACCGCTCGGTATTCTTGGCGCCTTTATCTTTTTGGAGTATATGGGCGTCACCGCTAATATTATGAGTCTGGGTGGTATCGCCATTGCCATAGGTACCATGGTCGATGCAGCCATAGTGATGATTGAAAATGCCCATAAGCACCTAGAGGCATTTGAACGTAAGCACCAGCGCCATCCAACTACAGCTGAACACTGGCAGCTGGTGACCAAAGCTTCAAAAGAAGTGGGCGGCGCTCTGTTCTTATCGCT
>DBOI01000048.1 GCA_002299245.1 Hydrogenovibrio sp. UBA650 | reverse complement strand
AATAAAGATGCACTAGTTTTATTGATGTTTTGATTAATTAAGACTGCTGGATATTTAGCAGATTTTCCAAGGTGAGTTAGTGGCTGTGACTTGATCCATAGGGTGAAATGCGCTCACCTCTTTCATTGAGAATATTGGTATCGAAGTGCTCAATAAAACCTAATCGAATCATTTTGCTGATAAATGGATCTGCTTCATTGTCACCAATATCAGAGAAATCCATCATGTCGTAATTCGCCAGCTGGTTAAATCGTTGTTGCACGGCTTTTGAATTTTGCAGGCCTGTTAATTTATAACTCATTTTTTTTCTGGTCTTGGCGCGGACAATACTGGCCTCTAAAACCAGTTCTAAATCCGGGTTCCAAATAAGTGTAATCAGATCACCGCCAATGCTTCCTTGATATTGAACTCTTCTACACTGATTAACAGTCTTAAGCTCGGTTGCCTTTATTTTCCCTGCCAACATCTTGGGAGACAACAGATTGCGTTTAGACTCCCATCGTTGCTTTCCCTGACCAAGCATTTTTAGGTCACCCGGTTCATATTCAATACCGCGTTGGTAGGCATCAAACAGCCTTGAAAAACTTAGCTGGCGATTGATTTCCAACTGCCAGAATTCGGTGATTTTTCTCTCTGGGTATTGGTAGGCAACCTTATTGTTACTTCGCCAATAGATCATCGAATAATCTTCAATGACTTTATTGCGGGGGCGCCAGGAACCAACCGGATAGTCAAGCTGCTGGATCGATGCTTGATAGCTTGCCTTTAAGCTATGAGCTTGAGAATTGCTCACAACAGAACAGTTCAATTCTGATGCCAGCAACCGGATTGGAAACAATAGAAAAAAGCTGGCCTGTAAAATTAAAAACCAAGCTCTTAACCTAGAGGGAAATATATGAGACAGACTAATCAAAGAGCAATTTACCTTTGCAAACCACCCATGTGACTCATAATATGAAAAATCACATTTTGCTCAACCACACCTGAAACCAGATGCGCTCCTGGGCCAGATGCATAGATTCCAACATCTTCTCCAGCGTGAGTTTCTGCACTCAACGGCACTAGAGCCTCTTGATGGAATCCGGAAGCTTCAGTGTTAATATCCGTTAAATCTACCCGCCCGGTTTCTTCTGCGGTTTTATAGCGAATGTCGGCATTGGTTTCATTCCCCAAATCAGCAAAGCCCAAGCCATTGATATAACCCAAGGTGCTGTATGGCATATCATCCGCTGCCAGCTGAACTTCACCCTTTGAATTACCGCTGCTATCGTTACTGATTACCTTGCCCAAAATTGGATTACCACGAGTCGGGTAGCCGGCTATGGTAAACACATGACTGTGATCGGCGGTGACAATAATCAGAGTATCTTCGGCCGAGGTTTTATCAACCGCAGCTTGAACCGCTTCGGCAAATGCAATCGTATCCGTTAGGGCATTGTAAGCACTACCGGCATGGTGACCATGATCAATACGCCCCGATTCAACCATCAAAAAGAAACCATCTTTGTCTTTGCTGAGCACGTCAATCGCCTTAGAAGTCATCTCCGCAATTGAAGGTTCTCCACCGACATCATTACTGCGATCTGCTTCATAGCGCATATGTGAACTATTAAACAAGCCCAACACTTTTTCTGTGTTTGCATTAATCGCATCAAATTCTGCCTGAGTCTGAACCAATAAACCATTTGGGTGTTTAGCTTGCCACTCTGCCATCAGGTTGCGGCCATCTTTGCGCTTGCCCCGCTTACCTTCAACATCGGTAAACTCTTTGGGAATAAAGTGACGGCGACCGCCTCCCATGACCACCTCAATACCATCTCCGTATTTAAAGCTCAGAAGCTGATCGGCAATATCTTTGCAGCCATTAGCTCTTGCCTCATCTGTCAATTTATTATCGCTTTCCCAGTTTCGTTCCGGAGATTTTGCATAGGTCGCTGCGGGGGTCGCGTGGGTGATTCGCGCAGTGGAAACTATGCCGGTTGCTTTGCCAATGTTCTCCGCCATTTCCAGAGCACTGACCAATTCATTGCCCTTTGAAGTTTTGCAATTGGCACGTTGCGAAGCTTCTGAAACACTGATCATGCCGGCTTTTGATTTAACCCCGGTAATCATCGCGGTCATGGTTCCTGCCGAATCGGGCGTTTGCTGATTTGTGTTGTAGGTTTTTGACAGGCCTGTAAAAGGGAATTTATCAAAACTCAATTGATGCTCTTCACCAAGTTTTCCCTGTTGCTGGCCTGCTAAAATTCGAGCCGCAGTCACCGTTGAAATACCCATGCCATCGCCGACAAACAGAATAATATTTTTTGCCTTACCCTTTGCCGTTTGAATTTTCTTGTTAACCGCATTCTCAACTACTTTGGCGCCATTTTGATACCAAGAGTTTGCTATTGGGTATTTCAGAGTGTTATTTGGGTACTCTTTCTGAACACTGTTATAGCTACATCCTGCAAGCCCAGTAACCACAAGCAACACTGCGGCAGATAATTTAAATTGGGTTTTCATCGCTCTTTTCTCAATAAACATAGTTAACTTACAACCAGACAAGGCATTTGATCGATCACCTTTAAATAAATTGAATTTTACACCTGTGCACGAATCAAATCTTTACACTTTATTGAAGACGATCAATTTATTCAGCTTCTCTGAAGTCTCAATTATGAGTTTGTATCCTAAATGACCTATTTATTGTATAGAATGACTTAATTGATCTACATTTACTGAGGTAATCTGAATATGGCTGTTTCTGAATATGCCGGTAAAAAAGCCCCGCACACATTGCTAGAAAATATTCCACTTTTGATGTCTGACTACTACACGCTTAAACCGGATGTTAGCAATCCAGAACAAGCGGTTAGCTTTGGAACCAGTGGGCACCGTGGCTGCTCAAGTAAATCAACGTTTAACGAAGACCACATTGCAGCAATTTGCCAGGCCATCGTTGAATACCGTCATTTACAGAATACTATTGGCCCCATGTATATTGGGATGGATACCCACGCACTTTCAGAAGCTGCTCATGCCACCGCGGTTGAAGTCTTTGCCGCCAATAAGGTCAATGTGATTATTCAATCCAATGGCCGTTATACCCCAACTCCAGTTATCTCTAACGCTATTTTGCAATACAACCACGGTCGCCAGGGAGGCTTTGCAGACGGCGTGGTGATTACGCCATCGCACAACCCGCCGCAAGACGGCGGTTTTAAATACAACCTGCCAACTGGTGGCCCAGCGGATACCGATGCGACCAACTGGATTCAAGACAAAGCCAATGAACTGATCAAAGCAGGCATGGCAGAAGTCAAGCGCATGAGCCTAAATCAGGCGATGGCTTCAGAATATGTGCAGCCTTCTGACTTGATCACACCTTATGTTGAAAACCTCGGTAAAGTCATCAATATGCAGGCGATTAAAGATGCCAATCTCAAACTGGCTATTGACCCAATGGGTGGCGCAGGGGTTGACTACTGGAAACCGATTGCGGATCACTACGGTTTGAATATCGATGTGGTTAACCCGCAAGTTGATTCAACCTTCTCGTTTATGCATGTCGATAAAGATGGCAAAATTCGCATGGATTGCTCGTCACCTTATGCGATGGCCGGACTGATCGGTTTAAAAGACAACTATGATTTGGCATTTGGTAATGACCCGGATGTAGATCGTCACGGTATCGTTACCAAGTCGGTTGGTCTGATGAACCCAAACCACTACCTGGCGGTAGCAATTCAATATCTATTTAGCCACCGCCCAAACTGGCCTCAAAATGCAGCTGTAGGTAAAACTCTGGTATCAAGTTCAATGATCGACCGTGTCGCCGAAGATGCCAGACTTAACTTAAATGAAGTGCCTGTCGGGTTTAAATGGTTTGTTGACGGCCTGCAAACGGGTGAGTTTGGCTTTGGTGGTGAAGAGTCGGCGGGAGCATCTTTCCTGGCAATGGATGGTAGTCCTTGGAGCACCGACAAAGACGGTATTATTCTCAACCTGCTAGCAGCAGAAATCACCGCGGTAACCGGTAAAGATCCGGGCGAACTTTATCAGGAGCTCACTGAAAAATTTGGCAATCCAATCTACGCTCGAATTGATGCGCCGGCGAACCGTGAAGAGAAAGCCATTTTGAGTAATTTGTCACCAGAAATGGTTGAAGCGGACACGCTTGCCGGTGAAACAATTACCGCCAAGTTGACTCACGCGCCAGGCAATGGTGCCGCAATTGGTGGCCTGAAGATTACCACTGAAAATGGTTGGTTTGCGGCTCGTCCATCCGGCACCGAAGACATCTATAAAATTTACGCCGAAAGCTTTAAAAGCCAACAACATTTAGAGGCCATTCAGGCAGAAGCCAAAGCGATTGTGGCAGACGCTTTAAAGTAAACTCGCAAAATTAACAGGCCTGTCAAAATGGCATCAATTCAATCAAAACCGGCTAAAACTGTTTCCCTAATTCTAGGTAGCGGCGGCGCTAGAGGCTTGGCACATATTGGTGTCATAAAATGGCTGCAGGAAAACGGTTTTCAGATTAAATTCATTTCCAGCAGTTCAATGGGGGCTCTGGTTGGAGGAGCCTATGCAGTTGGCAAACTGGATGAGTTTACCGAGTGGATAACAGGTCTCACTAAAACCGACATGCTCTCTTTAACGGATATATCCTGGGATAGTAGTGGTTTAATTAAAGGCGATAAACTGATTGCCGAGCTTAAAAATATCATCGGTGACCCTAAAATTGAAGACCTGCCAATTTCATTCAATGCGGTTGCTACCGACATTGAAAATGAAAAAGAGGTCTGGCTGCAAAAAGGACCGCTGCTTAAAGCAATTAGAGCCTCCATTGCGCTACCCATGATTTTCACTCCACTGCACTGGCAAGGCCGAACTCTGATTGACGGCGGTGTGCTTAACCCGATTCCGATTGCGCCGACTTTTAGCCAGACAAATGATCTGACCATTGCTGTAAATCTGGGGGCAAAGCCAACAAAGTTTGAACAAGATCAGGCCACACCTCAAACCATCGAAGAGTCTCAAAACTGGCTAGACGATATTGGTGATTTTTTTAGCGAATTACTGCCTGAAATTGATGTTACCGACAAACCTAAAAAAACCCCTTTTCCATGGAATATGTACGATATCAGCAACAAAGCTTTTGACAGCATGCAAAGTAGTATTGCTCGGCAAAAACTGGCGGCATATCCGCCTGACATAGTTATTGAAATCTGCCGCGATGCCTGCGGCATGCTCGAATTCTACCGAGCACAAGAGATGATTAACATTGGCTATGAAACCGCTGCCGAAATCATGCAAAAACATGGCCATTCATAACGAATAATCATCTCTCTCCTGCCTAGAATTCAGAAAAATATCATCTTAGTGTCATCTAAGAGTAATTTTATCCGCCAATAATGATATGGATCCGTTAGCAGACACTAAAACACAGACCATGTTAGATATAGAAGCAGTAATCACCGAAAAATTTCCCGATCTCCCCAAAAAGAAAACTGGCAAACTTGCCATCAAATTAATCAAAGCGTTGACTCACGAACAAGAGATTAACGAATTCATCAATAGCCATCAGCATCTCAAAGGATTCGCTTTTTTAAATGAGGTTTTGAACTACTTCAACTTCAGCTATAACATCAATTCTGAAGCCCTGAACCGAATTCCTGCACAAGGCAGAGTGATTATGGTTGCCAATCATCCTATCGGTTCTCTGGATGGTTTAGCGCTGCTGAAAATGGTGCGCTCGGTCAGAGCAGATGTAAAAATTGTCGCCAGTGATCTGCTGAATAATATTCAGCCACTCCAATCACTCTTCCTTGGGGTGGATAACCTGAAAGAAAAGGCATCCCACAAAACCCAGTTTAAAAACATTCTTAAAGCATTAGATAATGAAGAAGCGGTGATTATTTTCCCAGCAGGTGAAGTATCAAGAATTCGTCCAAACGGGGTGCGTGATGGCAAATGGAAAGCCGGATTTCTAAAGCTGGCTGAAAAATCCAAAGCGCCAATTCAGCCGATTTACATTGATGCCAGAAACTCCTCACTTTTCTATGCTCTGTCTACGCTGTATAAACCACTCGGCACCATGATGCTGGTGCAAGAGATGTTTAATAAAAAACATCAAGAGATTCAATTCTTTGTCGGTAAGCAAATCCCGCATAAACAGCTGGCTGAATTTGATATGCCACCTAAACAACTGGCTAATCGCTTCCGTAAACATCTTTACAAGCTGGATAAAGAAACCAAAAACCTAAAAAAGGGTAAAAAGTCGTTATTTAAAACTGAAGAGACTATCGCCCACCCAGTTGATCGCAAACAGCTTAAAAAAACCCTTAAAAAATCACAGCTGTTAGGTCAGACTCAAGACGGTAAAAAAATATTTCTCTATGACTTTGAAGAAGACTCACCGGTGATGCATGAAATTGGCAGGCTGCGAGAACTCACTTTTAGAACCGTTGAAGAAGGCACCGGGACTCCAATTGACCTGGATGCCTACGACACGGAGTATCGGCATCTGGTTTTATGGGATGAAGAAGACCTGGAAATTGTCGGTGCCTACCGTTTAGGTGAATGTGGCAAACTGGTCGAGAAAAACGGCATATCGAGCTTATACACCAGCACGCTATTCAAACTCAAACCAGAAATAGAGCCCTACCTGCCCAATGCAATTGAATTAGGACGCAGTTTTGTACAGCCAAAATACTGGGGTAAACGCAGCTTAGATTATCTATGGTATGGAATCGGCGCCTATGTTGCACAACATCCAAATATTAAATACCTGTTTGGCCCGGTCTCTTTAAGTGATGCCTACCCACAGAATGCCAAAGAACTGATCATTGGATTTTTTGACCAACAACTGGGGTCAAACCAAGATATTGCCCAAGCTCTAAGGCCTGTCAAAATCAGTTCAAACAACCGAAAAATAGCCGAAGAAGTATTTAGCGGGGATTACAAAGAGAGCTACAAAAAGCTTAATGCCCTGTTAGATTTAGAAGGTGTTAAAGTGCCAACACTTTTCAAACAATACGCCGAAGTCGCTGATGACAAAGGATGCCGCTTTATCGACTTTAGCATTGACCCAGATTTTAATGCCTGTATCGATGCCTTAATTCTGGTAGAACTCGACAAACTCAAACCTAAAAAACGTGAACGTTATTTAAAGCCTATTAAAGAATAGTCCTGCAAACCAATTTAATAGTGATGGCGTTTTACTATCACTATTAATACATCCTGCTAAATACCAAGAACCACTCTCTCTCACCACTTTTCTAAGTCTATAAATAACTCGCTGCAAATAATAAGTAATTTACATCACAAAAAAACAATTGATACTTACCTGGATTTTTGGAATGTAAGATTTAGATATTAATGCCAGTTTTTACTCCAAACATGGAATACGCTAGCAAAAATGCTTATTGATAATTGTTAAAACAAAAGGAATAGTTATGCGCACAATAAAACTGCTCACATTTTTTACTGCAGGAGCATTGTTATTATCTGCTTGCGGAGGCGGCGGCTCATCCTCTGGCAACAAAACAACTTTGTCTGATGTCGCAGGTATTTGGAAATCTGAAACCACATATGAAGGTGAAGAAGGTGTTGATGTAATGTATCAAGTAATTCAATCAGATGGTACTCAGATAACCTATGATTATGCCGGTGATTCCTATGATAATTACGCAAACTGCTACTGGATAGATGAGAAACCAGACATAATAGAATTAGGGGATGGAAAATTTAGTCAAACTTATGATGAACCATTTGTTGTCAGCATGTCTGTATCCGGTGATACTCTGACAATTACAGGAATATCACCCGAAGAAATTGCTGGTGAAAGAGAAGATTTATCCAGATATTCAGGCAATATTTCAGATCTCATTCCAGATTGTGATGATAACTAGGCGTATCAATACTTCTCGGTAAGTTTTAATT
Source organism: Hydrogenovibrio sp. UBA650 (assembly GCA_002299245.1). Lineage (GTDB taxonomy): Bacteria > Pseudomonadota > Gammaproteobacteria > Thiomicrospirales > Thiomicrospiraceae > Thiomicrorhabdus. Next base: position 1,407 of record DBOI01000048.1, on the reverse strand, counting down.
TTAAAAATTCACTCAACCCGACCGCGCTAACGCGCGGCTGGTTAGCTTAAACGTTATACAAAAAGGAAATAATTGTGAAACCCTTTAGGATTATTCTATTTTTGTTTGTTACCTCAACACTGTCTGGTTGTATTAATAAGTCTAGTGCCGAAAGCCCTGTACCAGAAATTGAGTTCCAAGAGTTGGCAGGGGGTCAATACGTCGATAACCAAAGAACTTTCCCGGAAAAACAATTCAAGCTTATTACATCCCAAGCGTCATACAACGAATCTTTACTAATCTATAGCAACGATGATCCTGCCAGTATTGATTTTATAAATGGTCAAGTTCTATTAGTCGATATGGGGTTAAAGGGCTCTGGTGGCTACTCAATAAAGATTAAGTCGATTATAAAAGATAATGCAACGCTTACAGCCCTTGTTGAATCTGAATCACCAGCGGAAGGGTGCCCTGCTGATGCTGTACAAACAAATCCATACCAGTTTGTTTATATACCAAGTAAAGAAGAGGTTTTCATTAATGAAAGCCGGACAGTCATTCAATGTGATTAATTTTTCGCTGAACCCTTATGCATAAGCAGAACTGGACATGGAAATAACAAAAAGCGAAACAGAGCAACTCAATCAGACTGAAAAACAAAGTGTTTTCTTTACCACTTCGGCTAAGAAACTATCGGTTTTATATTTTGCTACGGGTGGGCTTTATTTGTTCTACTAGTTTTATAAACAGTGGAAGGCTTATCAAAAGAGTATGGCTATAAAAATATTGCCGCCATTAAGGTTTTTGTTTTACATCTTCTTTGTGTTTTCCCTTTTTGCAAAAATGAAAGATCATGCAGAGCAAAAAAATATACCCGTGGTGAAATGGGTCTGGGCTATTTCAATTGTTTTCTTTGTATTGCAAATCTCCCTGGAGTTTATTGCCGCATTCATTCTATACCCTAATCTAACAGAATTCTTGATAGCTACAATTATCTTTGCTCTGGCTTTTTTTCCAGTTCAATATATGCAGTCTATAGCCAATAAAATAAATGGTGACGAGCGAGGCGTGTCAAACAGTGTTGTTTCAAAATGGAATAATTTTTTCATAATGCTGGGCTTAGCATTATGGACTGCAGCCATATTTATCGTGCTTTCTAATCCTTAGTAAGCTCAAACCTGAGACCATAGGCAATACCATGCAATTAAGAAAGTTTAAACTTAGCGATGCCGAAAGAGTCGCTTATCTGGTTGGAAATAGAGCTGTTTCCAGATGGACTTCAAATATACCTTATCCCTATTCAATATCTGATGCAGAGGAGTGGATTAAGAGCGCTGCATCTAGCAAGGAAAGACAGCCTTATGCTGTTGAGGTTGATGGTCAGATTGTGGCTTGTGTCTCTTATTGTGACGTGGTCAAGCGTTTTGT
>DBOI01000169.1 GCA_002299245.1 Hydrogenovibrio sp. UBA650 | reverse complement strand
CCAAACGCCACCTGCGGAAATTCAATGGTGTCCCAGCAGCACATTTTGGGCTATTCTTGAAGGAGTGTGGGTGGAGATTTAACAACAGTGACCCATCATCTCAGTTATTGCAGCTAAGACAATGGGTTAGAAAGCATCTGAACTAGTTATCTAGGACAGCCCCTAAAACTTTCCTCTCAAGCCTGCTGGTTTTAACAGGCCTGTTGTTTTTTTCGGCATCGCTTTATGCTGAGTCAAAAGTTGTAATTGGTGCATTGGTTTCCGGCCAGGTCAGTAAGCTTTATGTTGCTGAAGGCGACTCGGTGAATAAAGGAGACAAGCTGTTAACTCTGGATTCAGCTCGTTATCAGGCCAAAAAGCAGATGTTACAAGCCAATCTTAAGATTGCCAAAATCGGCTTGGATGATGCCAAAATCGAATTGGATCAGGCGCTTGATCTTTACGATCGAACGGTGACCTCTAAACGTACTCTCGATGCATCACAAATGCGTTACGATCAGGCTCTAGCGGGATTCGAACAAGCCAATGCAACACTGAAAATGCACCGTGCCTGGGAAAAATATGTCTACATCAAAGCCCCGGTGGCAGGGAAAGTCGTTAAAATACACACACCCCTTGGCAGTACAGTTTTTAAAGAAAATACGCCAATGATTGAAATAGAGTAAGGCTTGTTATGTTATCTACCAGAATTAAATTTGCGACTAAATATTGGAAGTTGGCGATTCATCTGATTTTCAAAACCAAACACTTTGGTGTCAATAATCTGTGGTGGGCAAAACAGCCATCAGCAATTGGCTGGCATTGGTACCAGATTCTTTTTGGTACTCTGACGATTCTGCCAATCTGGCGTAATTACCAATCGCTAAAAGTTCGTTCGTGCTTGGGCTGGATTCCTGAAGCGGACTGTATTGCACTCGGTTTTAAGAAACAGTAACCTTTCTGCCAAATACAAATTTAGCGCTTGTTCTTTTTGTAACGGGCGCGGCGCTCTTTTTTAGCCTCTTCACGAGCTTTCTTTTTCTCTTCTTTGCGGCGGCGCTGCTCTTCAACTGCAAGCATCTCTTTAGCAATCATCTCTGGCGTTTCCAGCGAGATTTTACCAATTGAATTATCGCGGTACTCCATCACAAAGATTCGTGAGACCTTGTCCAGATCAACCATGCCACCAGACCTTAAACAACCGCGTTTGCGTCCGATTTCTTCCAGTAGCTCAATATCTGAAAATGGCATCTCATCAATATTGTAGCGTTGCTGGACTTCCTGAGGATAGGCCTGCATTAAATATTCGGCAGCATAAGAGGCAACATCCGGCAGTTCAAAAGCGGTCTCTTTAATTCCACCTGTTAGAGCCAGGCGGTAACCGCTGTTTTCGTTCTCTATATTTGGCCACAGCATCCCCGGGGTGTCGATCAGGGTGATATTTTCTTCAAGCTTAATGCGCTGCTGGATTTTGGTTACCGCCGGTTCATTACCGGTTTTGGCAATGGTTCGTCCCATAATATTGTTGATTAGAGTTGATTTACCTACATTGGGAATGCCAATAATCAGAGCGTGAATGGTTTTAACACTGTCCGCTTTTTGCGGCACCATTTTCTTAATCAGGCTAACCAGCTGTTCGCGTTTATCGGTGCGGTTAAGATCAAACGCCAAGGTCTTAACGCTCTCTTCCTGTTCCATATGCTGTTGCCAGATAGCAGTCACCTGCGAATCTGCCATATCGGTTTTACTGAGGATTTTAATAGTTGGTTTATCCTTGCGGATTTCCTCAATCATTGGGTTCTGGCTGCTGAAAGGAATGCGGGCATCGAGAACTTCAATAAAGACATCGACCTGATTGAATATCTCTTTGACCTCTTTTTGCGCCTTATGCATATGGCCTGGAAACCATTGAATACCCATCTACCTAATCCTATTTTTATAATTTTCAGGAATTATAACGTTGAATTAAAGTTTAAATAGAAAATAAGGTTTTAACTCTCGCTGGACAGGTGTTGTTGAAACGCGGTTTTATCTCTTGCTCTGTATTACAGTTACGCAATGAAAAGCCAGATATAGAGGATTCAACCGCAGTTACATCTTCACAAGATGAAAGATAACCTTTGATGGAGCGTTTACCACTATTAAGGTACTTTGATAATGATTTAGCTTTTGTTGCAGGCAAGCTGAGATGGGCAAAATGAGAGCGCTGTGCGTCTTGCAAAAAAGCAATCTGATTTGGATCTAGGTTGGACATGATTTGCAGATAGTCCGTTGGCAGTTCTGGCGAGTCTACGGGGCAGATTATCCAGCGTTCAATATCTGTAAGGCCGGGGTGGCTAAGTGCGGTTTCTATCCCTGCCAAAGGGCCTTGAAAACCGTTTCTATCATCTGCTAACACTAAGTGTCCAAGCTGTTGATAGGCTGCAATATTTCGATTCGCGCTTATGACTATCTGTGCAGAGAGCTTGAGTTGAGTCGATTGTTTGTCCAGGGTTTGCAGTAACTTCTGAATCATTGGCAAGCCTTGATACTCTATCCAGCCTTTATCCTGTCCACCCATGCGGCGGCCTTGGCCTCCTGAAAGGATCAATATGCCGATATTAGAACTCTGTTTCGACTCTGAATGGCACATTAAGCTAACCTCTCAGACCACATAGTGTTGGCCTCTTGTAAAGCGACTTCAACAGTTACATTTTTGATAAGCATCAGTGCTACTGCGGTTGTTGCAATTGCAGCCTGCTTGCCATATTCATCATCACTACCTTGCCATAATTTGAGAAGGTCAGCTGGTTGCCAGGTTGTTCTTTTGTGACGTTCAGTAATCGATTTAAAGTCAAAAGAGGTGAGTTCATCGCTGGAATCATTTGAGAAGAACAGACGGTTTAGTGCATCTGGACGAATTTCAGGTTCGCCGCCTTCGCCTTTAAAGACTAAATTACGTTGGCAGCCATTCACTTGCGATGCTGCGTGATGTAGGTTTTCGACCCCCTTATGAAAAATGCCTTGCATACTGAACTTGGCATTTAGAGGATTCAGTAGTTTAACTGCGGTATTAAAAACCGTTCTGACGCCTAATTCCTGTTTTAAATGCAAAATCGTTTTTAACTGCGGAGCAAATCTATCCAATGGAAGGTAGACTGCCTGACCTGAGCGAATATTGTTGTTAGCGTCTTCAATAGAGTTGGCGATATAGAACCCAAGCTGTTCTGCAAAGCTCTCAGCATATTGGCGATCTTCAAACTGTCCTGAGTCACCATGCAGCAGTACCTTATAGCCATTTTGAGCCAGCAGCTTAATGCTGAGAAGAAAGTAGGGCGGGTAACGCCATTTTCCAGCATAGGCTGAGATATCCAGATCAACTCCTGATCTAGAATCATTTAACTGATAGTAATCTCGCAGGCCTGTTAAAAAGCCGACAAGCTCCTGCTGAGATTCACCATTGGCTCTCATCAATAGTAAAAAAGCTCCCATTTGCCGATCGGTTACCTCACCGTCTAACACCATTTTCATGGCCTGTTGTGCTTCAGCAACTGTCAAGGAACGTCGGCTTTTTGGCCCCTTGCCTAGAATGCGGAGAAATTCACTGAATGGGTATTCCATCTCTAGGCAGCCTTAAAGAGCTTTTTTCCTGGCATTAAGCGGTCGCGAACCTTAATAACTTCTCCAACCACTATTAGTGCTGGTGGTTTGATTTCACGCTGTTCTAACATTTCACTCAATTCATCAAGTGTGCAGAAGTGCTCAACCTGATCAGCGGTAGTCCCTTTTTCAATTACAGCAACCGGCGTTTTTGGATTCATACCGTGTTTTAACAGGCCTGCCTGAATTCTAGGAGCATTTTTAACCCCCATGTAGAACACCATGGTGTCTCCGGAATTAGCCAAACGTGCATAATCTACCCCATCAGCACCTGCCTGTTGATGTCCGGTGACCAAAGAGACTGATTGTGAGAATTCACGATGGGTTAATGGGAAGCTGGCATAGGCACTGCATCCAGCCGCAGCGGTAATGCCCGGCACGACTTGATAGCTTACTCCATGGTCAACCAGCATTTCTGCTTCTTCTGCACCACGGCCAAAGATATAAGGGTCGCCACCTTTAAGTCTGGCTACTCGTTTTCCTTGTTTAGCGAGTTCAACCATCATCATGCTGATGTCCTCTTGTTGAACCTTGTGCCATTTATCTTTTTTGCCAACATAGATACGTTCAGCTTCACGACGCGCCATTTCAACGATTTCAGGAGCGACAAGACGGTCATATAAAACCACATCGGCTTGCTGCAGTAGTCGTAAGGCTTTGAAGGTCATTAGGTCTGGGTCACCGGGTCCAGCACCAATTAGATAAACCTCTCCTTCTGGTAGTGGCTGACCATATTTTGCAGCCTGATCAATGCGTTTATCGAGAATCTTTTCTGCTTCATCGGCGTTACCGTGAACAGCTTTATCAATAAATGAACCTTGTAGAATCGCCTCCCAAAATACTTTTCGGCCATCTTCGTTGCTGATGGCATCCTTTACTTTTTGTCTGTAGCGGCCGACTAAATCGGTTAGTTTACTGAAACCATTTGGAATCATGGTTTCCAGACGTGCTTTCATTAGTCTGGCGAGAACCGGGGAGCGCCCACCCGTTGAGATGGCGATGGTCATTGGTTCACGATCAACAATCGCGGGTAGAATAAAATCGCAGTACTCTGTTTGGTCTGCAACATTTACCGGAATATTATGGTTTTGACAGTATTCATATACCGCCAGATTGACCTCTTGCTTGTCGGTTGCGGAGATCACATATTTAGGCTTTTGAATATCATTCATAACCTGTTCTGAAAACTCGTCCATCTGCCAGATAATTTTGCAGTGGGCAAGGTGGTGCATCATCTCGGTCTTTAACTCCGGTGCTACCACTGTCACAATTGCTCCGGATTTAATGAAAAGATCCGCTTTTCGTGCTGCCACCGGGCCACCGCCTACAATCAAGCAATGTTGGTTTTTGATATTTACAAACAAGGGTAAATAGTCCATGACTTTTCTCCTTAGATTATCTAAGTTATCTATGCTGAGGTTTTTTCAGCATTGGTTAATTCGGTTGCTAATATTGATTGGATTTCAGGTACACAGCTTCCACAGTTAGTTCCTGCTTTTAAAGCCTTGCCAATCATTTCTACATTTACAAGTTTCTGATCGTGAATCGCTTCAACAATCGTGTTTATACCTACTCCGAAACAGGAGCAGATCATTTTGCCTTCGTCTTTGGCTCCGGATGCCTGGCCTGCCAAAATATGCAGGCGGGTTCGGTCATCGAGCTCGTTCTCCGCGAACAGACTGCCGAGCCAGCTTCTGGGTGGTAACTCCGTGCTCGGAGCAATAAACATCGCGGTCTCGAGACGACCATCTTTAACCGAGGCCATTCGATAGCGTTTTCCACTCTGATCCATATATTCAATCAGTTCACTCTGTCCGGTCTTGAGTGAATCAGTCCAAGCCTGATAGTTATTAATCGACTCTTCTCCAGCGATCTCGTAACGGTAGAACTGTTTGCCCTTGACCTTGATCCAGTACTCCAAACCATCAGTATTAATCGGCTTGCTACTTAATACAAAACCATGCCACAAGGCCTTGTATGGCGATATTTTTACTGGCGTATGCTTAGATTCCGGCTGTCCAGAAAGAGGGTCGGCAACCGGCTGAACCAGCGCATCGACTCGGCCGTGACTGGCATACTGTGCGGTCCAGTGAATTGGGGCAAACAGGCTGCCTCGACGTTGTCCTTGGTCAAACTTAACCCGGCCAATAAATACCCCTAAGTCATTTTCAACCTTGGCTAGTAGACCATCAGTAACCTTGTACTGTTTGGCATCCTGTGGGTGGATCATGACATAGGGTTCGTCGGTGTGAGCCATCAACTTGGCGGTTTTTGCAGTGCGTGTCATGGTGTGCCATTGATCACGTACTCGGCCGGTATTAAAGATAAATGGCAGCTCTTTGGTAGTAGGGTTCTGCGGCAACTTTGGGGTAATCGCAATAAACTGCGCCTTACCACTTGGAGTAAAGAAATGGCCATCGGCAAACATGCGTTTAGTACCATGTGGATTCTTTTCAGTCAGTGGCCACTGAAATGGCTTCATGGCAGCGTATTCTCCATCGCTGATGTTTTCCAAGATAGAGATATCAAAATCACGGCTGCCATTGTTTTCAAACCCGGACAGTGCGGCATGTTCTCTAAAGATATCGGCTTCAGTTTTATAATTAAAAGCTTCTTTAAAGCCCATTTTCTGAGCCACTTGGGTCATAATCCACCAGTCGGGTTTAGCTAACTGAGGGCCATCCATAAACTTGCGTTGACGAGAAATCGTCCGGTCAGAGTTGGTTACCGCACCATCGGTCTCTCCCCAGGTCAGAGCTGGTAAAAGTACGTCACCAACATCAGTAGTATCGGTTGACTGCATACAGTCTGAAACCACTACCATTTCACAATCTTTCAGCGCTTGTTTTACTGCATCGGCATTGGGCATGGAAACTACTGGATTAGTATTCATAATCCAGATCGCTTTGATTTTTTTCTCAGCAACCGCATCAAACATCTCAATCGCTTTCAGCCCATTCTCCTGGGCCATATTAGAAGCCTGCCAAAAACGTGCAACACGGTCGATATTCTCAGCTTTATTGAAATCCATATGTGCCGCCAGTTGGTTAGCCAAACCACCCACTTCACGACCGCCCATTGCATTGGGTTGACCGGTAATAGAGAAGGGGCCCATACCCTCTCTACCAATACGGCCGGTTGCCAGATGGCAGTTAATAATCGCATTGGATTTATCAACCCCGGATGATGATTGGTTCACCCCCTGAGAGTAGAGCGTCACCATCTTTTCGCGTTCAATTACCCAGTTGACCAGTTGCTGAACTTTTTCAACATCAAGCTCGCACTGCTCGGCCACGGCTTCAATAGAGGCCTGTTGTTTTTGAGCTTCCTCAATCGCTGCCTCAAAGCCTTCGGTAAATTGATCAATATAGTTTTGGTTAAGGGCTTCGGACTCGGCTATTTGCGACAGTAAGCCGTTAAATAGCACCGCATCGGTTCCCGGCTTTAGGTCAATATGTAAGTCTGCAAGATCACAGGTAGCGGTACGGCGAGGGTCAACCACCACAATTTTCAT
>DBOI01000088.1 GCA_002299245.1 Hydrogenovibrio sp. UBA650 | reverse complement strand
CCATGCCGATAATGCCACCAGAGCAGACATTGATGCCGGCCTGTTGAACTTTATCAATGGTGTCGAGGCGATCCTGGTAAGTACGCGTGGTAATGATCTTTGGATAGAAGGCTTCTGAGGTGTCTAGATTGTGATTGTAATAATCCAGCCCGGCTTTTTTTAGTTCGGCAACCTGGTCATCATTTAGCATGCCCAACGTCATACAGGTTTCCATGCCGAGTGCCTTTACCATGCGTACCATTTCCAGAACCGCAGGAAAGTCTTTTTTGTTTGGATTTCGCCAGGCCGCTCCCATACAGAGACGAGTTGCGCCGCGCTCTTTGGCAATCACAGCTTGTTCAATAACTTCCTGAACTTTCATCATCTGTTCTTTTTCAATGTCGGTACAGTTGCGTGAACTCTGTGAACAGTAGGCGCAGTCTTCGGCGCAGCCTCCGGATTTAATATTCACCAGAGTACTGGTTTGAACTTCATTAGGATTAAAGTGCTGGCGATGGACGGTTTGAGCTTGGAACATCAGATCATTAAATGGTTGATCCATTAGATCTCGGATTTCTTGAAGTGTCCAGTTATGGCGGACTTGTCCAAGCTGTTGCATATTCATCGCACTTACCTGTTCTGTCATGGGCATTTCTAGATTACCCATAGATAGCGTTTCTTAGATTTCAGGTTATTATAGCTTAAACACCTTCGCGAATTAAAAGGAGTCATTATGCATTGGCTGGAAAACTGGTTGCTGCCTGCTAAATGTGTATTGTCTGATACCCCAGGAGATGGGCTTGATCTGTCTTTTGAGACCATTGAGGCCTTGAAAAAACCTGAAAAGGTCTGTCCGCAATGTTGTGAATTCAGCGAAGACAGTTCACTTTGTGGGCCCTGTATTGCAACACCGCCAGCCTATGATAGAACTCAAGTAGGTTTTTATTTTGAGGGTGATCTTTTACCTTTAATTCACGGTTTGAAATATCAAAACAGAGTGGCTTATGCTCGGCTTTTGGCAGAATTACTTGCTCCAAAATTACAGAATCAGAAAGTTGAGGCATTAATAGCGGTGCCTTTGCATATTAAACGCTGGCGAGAAAGAGGCTACAATCAAGCGGAACTTATTGCCGAGAGTTTAGCAAAAGAGTTGGGGTTGCCTGTGCTGAAAAACAGTGTCGAGAGAGTTAAGCCAACACCGAGCCAGACAGGCCTGTCAAAAAAACTGCGACAACATAATCTAGCTGGAGCTTTCAGGGTGAACACAACGGAGCTTGAAGGATATCAATCGATTGCATTGGTTGATGATGTTATTACCACCAGTTCGACCATGAATGCTCTGGCAAAACAGATCAAAAAAAGTTCGAATATTAATTACATTGAAGCTTGGGCTATTGCCAAAACCCAATAGTTACTTATCGCTTCAAGGCTTTCAACCACTTCCATAGATTAAACAGGCTGGCTAGTGAGGCTGAGACATAGGTCATGGCACAGGCAAACAGAATCCTTTTGGCGGTTTTTTGATCTGACTTATTCAGGTACTGACCCTCTTCCAACAGCGGTAAAGCGCGTTTAAAGCTGGCATCAAACTCTACTGGCAGAGTGCTCAGATGAATAATTACCGGCACGCCCATCGCAATAAAGCCAGCGCCAAAAGTGATTAGAGCTACCATGGGGGTGTGTGCTAAAGGAATCAAAAAAGGGGTAATCATTAACGCAAAACCTGCAAACTTCTGCATAATGGCTGCGCGTTCAACCAGTGCAGTTCGCTGTTTCAGTTCAGGGTAGTCGGTTTTGTCTTGAATGGCGTGGCCAATTTCATGCGCTACGGTGGTAATCGCAGTTAGAGAATTACTATGCGCATTCGCAGTCGATATTCTTACCACCTTCTCAATCGGGTCGTAGTGATCGCCGTGCTCGGTCTCTTCAACTTTTACACCCTGCAGTTCATACTTTTTTACCAGATGTTCGGCAAATTGCAGGCCTGTACCGGGAATATCCGGATGCGGTTTTCGGTGTTTATTGAGTATTGCTTTAGTCCACAAACTTGGCAGAGTGGTGATGATAAATAACAATACAAAGAGGACAATTAACGGGCCCATGGCTGACGGCTTTCCGGTTTTAAACAGTAAAGGTTATTTTATAGGATCGCAATTCAAGCTGTCTAAAAAGCTGGCAAAACTGATCGGTTGCTCTATTAACTGTTTGTCGTAGCTATTAATCGAGTCAGGGCTCGTGCAGGCAACTATAGCAGCAGGGCTGGGAAGCGCTTCGTCTTTAAGTATTTTGTTTTGTTGCATGGTTGGGAGCAGAGGTGCAGCCTCGAATTGCCAGTGACCATTTTGATAGAACGTGTTAACTGTCAAAGCTTCTATTTTTGCTGTGTCTTGATGGTTAGAAGATAGGCTTTTGAGGCCTTGCAATATAAAAGCATAATCTTCTAAGGTGGCCTGACCCTGTTTTTTGCCATTTATGCTTAGAGCTCTGGGTGGATTTGGTTCCAACAGTAGTGGAGTTAGCTTATCTGCCAATAATTCTGCTTGGTTGCGATAATCTGCTTCTCCTGTGACTTGATGGGCGAGATTTAGGGCGTTCAATACTAGGCCGTTCCAGCTCAATACACTTTTATGATCTTTTGGTATTTGGCTAACGGGGGCCTGTAATTTTTGTTTTATGCTTGACCATAGCTTGTGATCAATTGATTTGGGATGCCAGCCATTGGGGTATGGGGCTGGAGAATCTAAATTCCATTGCTCAGAGACCAGCTTAAACTCTTGACTGCTTAATTTTTGTTTTAGTTGTTGCAGACTAAAAATGTAGTCACCGCCTTCAATATCATCTTTATCAATAGCAGATTGGCTGCTTTGATATAGTCCAAGCTTTTCATTGAACAGGTGAGTCCTTAAATAACTTAATGTCTGTTTGGCAGTTTGCAAATAATCAGGCCTGTTAAAACGCTGTGAACCAAGCAGGTAGCTCTGTGCGAGCAAAGCACTGTTATAGGCCATTTTTTCAAAGTGAGGCGTTTGCCACTCGGGATCAACGGTGTAGCGGTAAAAGCCACCATGAATATGGTCAAACAGAT